>JALWWX010000072.1 GCA_027078675.1 Aquificales bacterium
TGGCAGGTGGGGATGTGAGTGAGTTTGCGATCACCGGACCGAAGGCGTTTACGCTCGGTGCTGGTGAGGAGCAGCGGGTAGGGGTGCGGCTGTTGCCGGGCGAGGCGGGAATCTATCAGGTGATGGTGGTAGTGGAAAGCAGTGTGGGAGTGGAGCAGGTGGAAGTGCGAGGGAGGCGGGAGCAGGTGGGGATCGGGGTATGGGTAGAGGCAGTGGATGAGGAGAAGCTGCCGGGCGAGGAGGCGATGGTGCAGGTGGTGTATACGGATAGCAGTGGGGAAGCGAAGGTGGAGGCATTGCAGATTGAGCTGGAATGGGATGGGAGAGTGCTGGGGTATCGCAGGCTGGAGGCGGTAGAAGGCGAGTGGGAGGTAATGGAGGAAGGGATGGGAACGGTGCGGCTTGCGGGGCAGCGGTCGGGAGGATTTGGCAGCGGCGACGTGGTGCGGCTGTGGTATGGGGTGTATGGTGGAACGGATCGGGAAGCGGTCGAGGTAAAGGTGAAGGATGTAGATGTTGGGGATCGGGCGGTGTGTGTGGAAGCGGAGACGGGAATGGACACGGTGCGCCTGAGGGAGTACTGTTTGCGGGAAGTGCGGGAGATCCGGCTGGGGAAGGAGTATGGTTTGGAGGCGAAGCAGGAAGGGGAGGAGGTGGTAGTGCGGTACGGGATTGGGCTCAGTGGAGCGGTGGAGGTGGTGCTATATGACGGGTATGGGCGGAAGGAAACAGTGATAGCGAAGGGGCAGCAGGAGGCGGGGTGGCGAGAAGTACGGCTTGGGACGGAGGGGCTGAGCAGCGGGATACATTTTGTGCGTTTGCGGAGCGGACGGTATGAGAAGGTCGTACCGGTGTGGGTGGTGAAGTAGGAGAAGGGAAGCAGGTTACAGGCAGAAGCAGCGGTAGCGATTTGAAGCTCAGGAGCCGGATGCTGCAGCAGAAGAGATCGGGACGGACGTCGCAAAGGAGGCGATTTGTTCCAGCGGTGATGGCTCGGCAATGAGCTGGTGGAACGCTTCTTCCAGCGGCGTTGGTTGCCACTGGAGCGTACGCTGGAGCTTAGCAGCATTGAGCGATACGTCTCGCACACGGGTTGTATATTCAGGCACTTCTTCCATCGTGGTTTCTACGATGCCGGTGGTGGGGATACCTGCAACGTGGCAGAACCGGCGGACGAAGTCGACCCGGTTGATCCGCTCCGGACCGCCAACGTGAAAGAGTTGACGCCAGTGCTGCGCCTGCCACAGCCGGAGAATGGCATCGGCAACATCGGAAACCAGAACGGGAGAGCGATATTGATCGGTAAACAACCGCACTGTTTTTCCCTGTCGCAATGCTTCACTGGCAAATCCCGGATAGCCGGGATTCCAGGGCAGCGGATACCCGAACATCAGGGACGTGCGAACGATGATCCACCGGGACAACAGCACCTGTCGCTGGAAGAGGGATTCCGCCAATAACTTCGTACGTCCGTATTCAATGATCGGCTTTGCCACATCTTCCTCACCGTAATTGCCTTTTTGCCCGTCGAAGACCAGATCGGTGGAAAGGAAGACCACTGGAATTTCCAGTGCCGTGGCAACACCAATCACGTTACTGGTTCCCACCACATTCATTTCCAGCGCCCGCACCGGGTGTTGCTCCGCTTGCAGGGGATTGGAATAGGCAGCCGAATGGATGATGAGATCCGGCTGGAAACGTCGAACAGCGCTGAACAGTTCCTCCTGATTCAAAATATTTGCCTGTACCACCCACGCTGCTAACGGTGTATGGGCATAGAGCACGGGTTGCCGGGTTCCCAGCGCAACCTGATAGCCACGCTGCAGGAACACGGCAGCAGCGTGGACTCCGAAAAATCCCGTGCCGCCAGTCA
>JALWWX010000073.1 GCA_027078675.1 Aquificales bacterium
GACTACTCCCCACCTCAAGGGCAGGGAGTTTTAGATACCTCTTCCCCAAATTTATTGAAGCTACGTAATCCCTATCATACTTCCCGTGAACACAGCAAATAAGATAGTGTCCTTCCTTTTTGACTTCTTCACCACAAAAACACTTTTTGCTCGTGCCTGCAGGCTTCTCTTCCCTTACACTTATCCCTTCCCTTTTCGCTTTCTCTTTCAGTCTCTCGGAGAACTTTGTGTAAAACCACGTTGAAAATAACCACCTCAGCGTCCTGTCCCTCCAGTCGGGAACCTCTTTGAAAGAAAGCTCCTCTATCACTATAGTGTCAGCCCCCGAGACCTTTGCGGTTAGTATCACTTCGTTTGTGAATATCTCAACTATCTCCTTCCTCAAATTCCTGATCTTCCTCTCCCTTAGCTTCTTCTCCCTGAAAAGGTGGTTTATCTTCTTCTTGAGCTTTTCCTTCACTTCCTCTTTTCCAGTCCTCTCCATCTCAAGGTATAGCCTGTCTATCCTTCTTTTGAGAAAATGAACTTCACTCCTTAATCTCCTTACCTTCTTAACAGCTTCCTCCGCCTTGAAGTAGATAGGTCTTGAGGCTTTCCCGCTCCTTTCCACCACACACCCGACAGCGAGTCTCTTCATGGAAGGACAGAGGTCTATAGAGAGAACTCTCTCAGATGTCTTTTCTTCTTCCTCTATTTCCTTCTCAAACACAAGCACGAGGTAATACTCCTCACCTCTGTGGGTTTTTTCTCTTTTGAGAAGAGGTGCCTTTAGAGTGTATCCCTCTCTCAAGAGTCTTTTTATCCTTTCCTGAGTTGACAGTTCCACCTTTCTCCACACCCACTTTTCTCCTTCGGGAAGCTTTATCTGAAGTTCTATCTTCTCCTCACTTGCTTTGAGTTTCTTGAACTGTCCATTTCCTATGGAGTCGTCTGCATCTGTCAAAAACACATCCCCGCTAAAGTAAGGTCTTTCAAGTTCAAAGAAGGAGCTTATCTTCTTCCCTTCCCTTATCAGGTTCCTGACCTGTCTTTTGACGTTGAGGATAAACTCACAGCTGTGAGAGAGCTTAAGTTCCTTCTTTACCTTCCACTCAGGGATTAAAGTCAGACACGGTTTTGAGAGGATAAGCTCAAAAAGCTCCTTCCTTTCCCTTTGGGACCTTATAACCCTTCCCGAAAGCTCAAGGGAGTTTCTGAAGACTCTTGAGGGAACAGATGAAGGTCTTTCAAAAAGAGGTTCTAAAGACTTCCAAGCTTTTGAGTTTGTGTTTACCTGCTCAAAACCCTCCTCACTCCACAGCTTTCCGAGCTGAAGGTTCACAAGAGCTTTGTTCTTTTCAAAGAGGTTGTGAAGGTAGAAGTTAAGGTATTTGGGTAGTTTTACCTTGTGGGAAAGGACTATTTTGTTTCTAAATTTCTTCATCCTTAGGTTTTTACTTTACACTTCATCTTTCATTTTTACAAGTTTCACTATACGGGTGTGTATTGTCAAATATTGTTAAGAAAATGGTTAACTGTTAGTGACCCATCATAAAAAACTGGCATCCCCCTACGGTGAAATTTCTTGGTGCTTCCCTTATGTATCTATTTTTGTCATCACTTCTTTTACTCTTAAGCGGTTTGGGTCTTATTAATGTTCAAACAGCTGTACATACCGCAACGGTAGGAGTTTTACTTAATGCGGTTTACGGTGTAGAGTTGGCGTGGATACCAATGCTAACAATGACGGCGGTTGACCTGAGAAAGGCTACCCTTCTTTTTTACATAAAACAGATCTCAACTCCCCTTTTTATACTCGCCTTTTACACCCTTGAATACAAGTATATAGGTATGGCTTCCCTTCTTGAAATAGGTATAGCC
>JALWWX010000074.1 GCA_027078675.1 Aquificales bacterium
GGATACTTCATCCCCCCGAAGGGGAGCTTTTACCGAGGATATGCTGAATGCATGAGATGTCCGTTGCCAGGAGTCTCATAAAAAGCTTGGAAGAAATCAAAGATAAGGAAGGATTATTAAGGATTACAGAGGTAAGGGTAAAGGTGGGTATCCTTACAGGTGTAGAACCTTCCTTGCTTGAAAAGGCATTTTATTACATAAAGAGGGGTACATCCTTTGAAGACACAAACATTATTATAGAGATTGAGGGAATAAGAGTTAAATGTATAAACTGCGGATATGAATGTATCGTAAAGGCGTATAATTACGCATGTCCTTCATGTGGATCACCTGAGATATCCCTTGAGGGAGGGGACAGCCTTATTATTGAAAGTGTAAAAGGTCTTTAAATTTTTTATTGATTGTTTCCCTGTTTCCCTCTTCTGTTATCCTTCCATCTTTCATAAAAAACACCCTTTCCCCCAAGAAATAAGCTTCCACGGGATCGTGGGTTACGATAATGACAGGTATGTCAAAATCGGTTTCTTCCTTAAGCATCCTCATTATGCTGTACTTTGTATCAAAGTCCAAGGATGAAAAGGGTTCGTCCATAAGCAGTATATCTGGATTTGAGATTATACCTCTTAAGAGGGCTACCCTCTGCTTTTCACCCCCCGATATCTGATGAGGAAATCTGTTCATAATCTCCTTAATACCGAATTTCTCTGCCATCCTGTTTAGGTCCAGGGGATTATCAGATTTTTTAAGGGCGAATTCTATATTTTCCCTCACGGTCAGATGGGGCAACAGATTGTTATCCTGAAACACTAAGGCTACCCTCCTTTTCTGAGGAGGTATGAATATGTTTTTCTCCGTATCAAAGAGGACCCTGCCACAGCAGTAAAGGAATCCCCTGTCCGCCCTTTCAAGACCGCTTATTATACGCAGTGTTGTTGTCTTACCGCACCCCGAAGGACCCAGTATTATATTAAAGCCCTTCTCCATCTTAAGGTTTATGTCCAGTCTAAATTTCCCCTTTTTCTTCTCAGCCCTTAAGTGTAGTAACTTTCCCCTTTCCAAACCTTTTTACCTCCGATGAGCAGAATTGATAGGGATAAGAGGGAGAAGATGATAAGTATAAGGGATGCTTTATGTGCTTCCTCGTAGTCAAGGGACTGGACCGCATCATAGATATATATGGATATTGTTCTCGTTTTTCCGGGAATATCTCCTCCCACCATGAGTACCACGCCGAACTCACCCATAGTATGAGCAAAAACCAAGGCTGAAGCGGAAATTATGTAACCCTTTATATTAGGCAGAATGACTTTGAAGAATGTTTCTATCCTTGAATACCCGAAAACATAGGCTATCTCTATCCATCTTACATTTATATTTTTTACCGCTTCCCATAAGGGGAAAAATGCAAGGGGCATTGAATATATAAGGGAAGCCAAAAGCAAGCCTTCAAAGGAAAAGCTCAAGGTCTTGTTAGTTATATGCTTGTACAAACCGCCTACGGGGGAGGATGGACTGAATATATACAGAAGATAAAATCCTAAAACGGTAGGCGGAAGCAGGATAGGTAGTAGAAACATCGCTATCAGAATCTGTTTGAAGGGAAAGTGATAAAAGTAAAGCAGAAAACATAGGAAGAGACACAAAATTATCAAGGTTAAGGTTGTTAGAATGGAAAGCTTTAAGCTGAGAAACAGTGATTCCAGCATGGTTAGATTATAATCTTCGTTTAAGTTATTCTTACATGATCCCTTTCTCCTAAGAGGGCTATGGGGGAGCAATGTTTTATATCAAGGTTATATTCGTTTTTACTTATTTTTTGTGGAGTGTTTAACTTTTTGAACATATGTATATTAATATATGATTTTGAAGAGCAGTAGCTTAAATTTTATACATTCCCCACCTAAATATATGTATAACAATTTTAAGCATATTTTTTATATCGCAAGATTTTTACTTGAAATATTAATAAGAAAAATACCGATAAGGGAAGAGATTAAAGTTAACAATACTACAATGCTTATCTTGGTTTCAATGAGTGTAAAATATTGCGGAGTTGTTTGCCCTTTCGGTTGCTTTATCACTAACTATAGTGCTTTTAATTTTCTTTTCTTTGTTTATTTTATGAAACATGGTCGCATATTTATTGGGTGGAATATATAATAGTTTAAGGAACTCAAGTAAATCTGTCTCACTATTGTTTTTGATATAATCACCAGGGTTTTTACCCTTAACTGATGATTTTACTGTTTGAAATTTCAAGGCAGTTCTTTTTAATATTTTTAGTAATGTATCTTGTACACCAAAAATCTTTTCTATTAATTCAATATCCTGCGGTATTGGAATTGATCCTCCGAAATCCTTTCTAAACCAGTGACCAACAGTATGGTAATATTCTTTAGGAAGTTTGTTTATAACATCCTGTACGCTCATATTCTTGGATTTCCTTAGTAAAGTTAAATACTGAGCAACAAGTGGCTGGTCTATTCTGTAAAGACGCATTTTTGTAAAATATTCACCCATCATAAGCTTTCTTGCTCCAGGTGAAGCCCCCCAATTAATTCTATCCAATGATAAGAATTTGCTTGATGACGAAACTTTACTTTCTTTAATGTCTTTTACGCTTAAAGTTTGTCCTATAGAGTATTCATCACTTTCTATCTCTTGTGTAATTTTTGATATTTCTTGAGGCTCTTGTACGATTGGAACAGTATCTAAATTTATCCACAGCTTTTGTCCACATAAATTACATATATTATTCCCTAATGGATCGTATGGTTCTATTAGTTCCGCATAACATTTTGGACAAAAGAATTTTACACTTTCCATTAGTAATTCATCTTCCCTTGGATGGATAACCAGTTCTATTGATATTTCTCCTTCCCATTGAACTACTACTAACTTCGGAAAGCCATCATTATATTTCTTTAGAACCTTTGCTATATAACCTTCTTTTTTCTTACTTAAGGTGTCTTTTACCTTCATACCGATAAATTTTTCCTCTTCCCATTTTCCTCTTTCTTCTGTCTTTGGTTTAACCCTCACTCTATCAAGATAAAATTTATATTCAACTCTTGTGCTATCTTGTGCAACCATGAAAATTGGGTACCAGTTATTTCCATCTGACACTATTATCATATTTCTCAATACATATCCGTATTTATGTATAGTATGAGCATAATATAGTGAGCTTAAATCCCAATTTTTTACCCCTAAAAAGTAAATTGCGTCTTCTCTATGATACTTCTTGAAATCCTCTGTTGTAATTCCCTTCAATATTGATAAAAATTCCATTCTATCTTTAGCAATGTAAACCTCTCCGTGTTTATCATTAAGTATAGGTTTGGGTTCTATATCATTTGGTAGATTTAATTCTTCAACAGGTTTCCATTCATAACTAACATCTTTAACTTTGATCACTTCTTTTATCTTTGTTCTATTCTTTATTATTTCTATGAATTCGTCTCCTTTTTCAATCATTATTGAAAAAATCATCTTAGCGTTGAAGCGACTTCTTATCTTGTTAACAACAACAGCTGTTGTTCCGGTTCCTGCAAAAGGATCTAATATTAAATCACCATCTTTTAATTTAACTCGTTCTAACATTTCCAATACTAATTTCTCAGGATATACTGCTGTATGTTTCCAAACTGTCTGTTGTAGAGGTATTTCTACTACCTTTGGGTATTTGTTTTTATAAATATTACTTTTACTCTTTGCTAAAACAAGTATTGGTTCATAAGTATTTGTAAATCTATCTTTTACAGAAGACGGCATGTGGTTAGGTTTATACCAAATGATTATGTCTTCTAAATACCATCCATCTTTTACCATGTGATATGCTAATCTATAGGGAATCTGTAAAAGATGTGACTTTCCATATTTGCTTAGATATTTATCCCCAATATTAAGGAAAAAGATTCCGTCTTTCCTAAGTTTTAAACGCAGTTTATTATATATCTTTAATAGCCTGCCTATATATTCCTCAGGTGTTCTTTCCTGCCCGATCTGACCTTTGAATTTATAATCCCTTTGCTTCCAATATGGCGGTGAAGTTATCACTACTGCAATGGAATTATCATCTAAATAATCAAGGCAAGAGTATGTATCACCATGTAGGATAATGTCTCTGTGCATGTTACAATATCCTTAACTTATAATCTAGCACATTGATTCTATCAAAGTATTTCTTTAAGTCATCTAAGTAGTTCATATTTAAATCTATAAAGATAATTCGGGGCAACTCTTCCCCTGTTTCCTCTTTTATTATTTCAAAAATACCATCCTCATAGTGATAACGGGCTGAGCGTGCATAGTCCTTACCGCTTACGAATTTGTTAAGGTATTTTTCCTTCAAAAGACCGTTTGGTAGGGAAATAGCAACAATAGCTATAGGTTTTATGTCTCGTTCTCTTAATTTATTAATAAATTTCTTAATTTGATTGGAAAAATCGTCTATCATTATGTATTCTTCCTCAGAGACATTTAGAGAACCTAATATGTTTTCCCTCTCTTGCTTATGTATAAAAACACCCCGGATTAAACTTTCTGTAATTAGTTCATCCTTGGAATACCTTGAGCGTTCAGGTTTACCCTCTATAATTCTTAACGCTTCTTTCTGTGAAATACCAAAGCTTCTTTCTACTAGTTTAATTAAAACATTTTTTAATTTATGATTAAAAAATTTGAATAATAAATGATAATATTTTCTTATATCGTCCACTAAATCACGATAAGACGGATAAATAAACATTAATCCATATGTTAAAATCAATTTAGTAAGGTTACCGTCCGCTTCATAGAATGGAGGAATTGTAGGGTAAACAAAATACGGAGGTGGTAAAAATTTTCCATTTAGCCTGAGTTTTGCTACATGGGTCATTTGATTGATTCCCACATTAATAGTTTTTTTGAAATCCGAAGGGTTATCTATATTTGCCGTTTTTATATCAATGCTCAAGATATGATCTTCATTTTCAAGTGTTAAATCAGCGGAATAACCTAATGGAAGCAAATGGTAACCTGCTTGTTCAAATTTCCTAATTAATATATGAAGGACATATTTTTCTATTATTTCTGAAAAGGGATTGTATGACTTACCTTCCTTGCTGGCCATTATAATAGGGAGAACAATCTTGTCAAGATATTTCAAGCTCCTATCTATAGAGGTACTGAAATCATTTAGAGAGTTTTTAAACATCCATCCTAATTTGAACAAAACCTCCTTTTCTTTCTCTTCTATTTTTACTGGCTCAATCATAGTTATTAGCACGCATATAGTAATGTTAATATATGAACACTATAATAACTTCAGCCCATTTCATAGTGCTATAGTATGAGTATGATTATAATAAAACTTAAACCAATATGGAACTAATAAAAAAACATAGTGTAATAGGAAAGCGAAGATGTATGATTAAGTGGCCCTGGTATGTTGTTTTACTATCGCTGAATGTATATATAATGCTTTTTTGTTGAAAATATAAGGATAGAGTAAACCTGTTGGAAAAATACCCTAAGGCTTAAGAGAAAACCAAAAGAACCTCTGATATACCCTCAAAAGATTAAGACACAATAAAAGGAGCTTATACAAGAGAAGGAGATTGTAAAGAGCAAACCTTGCAAGAACATACAAACTCGCTGTATGAAAATCCCTAACCCTATCCCTATCCCCAAACCTGTTCTTCACTATCCCTATAACCTGCTCCACCCTAAACCTGTTCCTCCTATAAACCTTCCTCTTCCTCTCATAGTTCTCCTTAGCCCATAGCCTTATTGAATGCCTCACCCTCGTATGTACCGTGTCCCTAACAGGTACCACCGCACACATATTAAGCCCCTTCACCTTCCTCAATATCTCCACCTTTCCATAATAGGCATCTCCAAGAAAATACCTCACCCTGAAATTAAGTGCCTTTAGCATAGGACTTAGTAGTTTGCACTCATCCGAATAAGCAGTTCCTGTGTTTACACCCACTACTACCGCTTTGTTTTTAATCACTCCTACAAGCACCTCTGTTTTTATGTGAGATTTTACTTGTCTTATTTCTTTGCCTTTCATCCAGAGGAGTTTGAAGGTGTCTGAGTATCCGAAGCCTGTTCCATCTGCTATAAGGCAGTGAAACTCTTTTTTGATGGTTTGTTTTTGATGGAGTGGCATAGTTGTTTGGATTTTGCTAAAACGAGTTTTTTCAATTCTTTGTTGTTATTTGTCCTCATTCTTCTTTTTTATTCCCATTCCCACTTTTTGTCTATATTTTTTAATGGACTAACTTGACATCATGACGCCATGGTGTATATTCATAAACATTATGAAGAAGGTAGCAACTACGCTAAGGCTTGATGAGGAAAAAGCAAGATTGCTTAGAGCCTTGGCTGGTTATGAGGGGAGAAGGCTTAACGATATATTGAACGAACTTGTTGATGAATATATAGAAAGGCATAAAGAGACCCTTGAGCTGTTATCTATTCCAAACTTCCTAAAGGAATGTAAGGAAGGACTTGAAGAGATAAAGAAGGGAGGTGGGAAAAG
>JALWWX010000075.1 GCA_027078675.1 Aquificales bacterium
CCTCTCTTTATAATACCGATGTTACTAATCTGCAATCGGGAAATTATGTTTTCGAATGGCAAATTACAAACGGTGCCTGTGTATCAAAGGATACAGTAAAAGCCGGAGTTACAACACCTCCCGGCGATACGGCACATGCGGGTCCCGATCAGGTGGTTTGTGGAGTAGATACTGCTAGAATGGCTGCCACTACTCCATCCTCAGGAACAGGCTTGTGGACCATCTCCAGCGGGCCTAACAATCCTTCATTTGTTGATATTAATTCACCCACTTCAAAAGTTGAAAATCTTATAACGGGTGATTATGTGTTTGTTTGGACAGTTTCCGCCGGAGGCTTTTGCAGCCCGTCGGCTGATACCATGTTAATGTCGGTTACCCTGCCGGCAGATGCAGGAGAAGATCAATCTCACTGTGATGTTGTTACTTCTGTAAATCTCGAAGGAACTACAAATAGTGTTGGTGTATGGTCGCAGGTTGGAACAACTCCTTCCGTTGCTATTATTGATTCAACTTCGGCTAACACAGCAACAGCTTCAGGATTGGGTCTTGGCACATACACATTTGTGTACGAAGTTGATACGGGTGGCTCTTGTTATTCCAGCGACACCATGACGGTATCCATTTACGATGCTGCCACCATGGCTGATGCAGGTCCCGACCAAAGGTTTTGTGATAACTCAACCTTTCAAATGGATGGAAATACGCCTGATCAGGGCAATACCGGTAAATGGACTAAACTTTTTGGCCCTGCCGGAGGTAGTTTTACCGATGATACTGATCCGACTACCGAATTTACCGGTGCTGATTACGGAACCTATGTTTTTGAGTGGACCGTATCCAATCAGGATTGTTCCAACGCCGATCAGGTTAGAATTGTAAATGATGAACCACCTTCAGCTGCCAATGCCGGGACTGATCAAACACACGTGTGTGGCACCGAGGCGGTTATGGATGGCAATGCTCCTACAGTGGGTGTTGGCGAATGGTCGATTGATACGGCAACAATTCCTGCCGGAACAACACCTGTTATTCAGTCACCTATTCAACCGGCTACCTTAATTACAAATATGATACCCGATACCTATCCGGGTACTTATAAATTTGTTTGGTCAATCTCAAATGGTACCTGTACCACCGAAAGAGATACGGTTGAAATAACAGTATATGAAGCACCAACACAGGCTGACGCCGGAAACGATGTGGAACAGTGTGAAACCGATGCCACTGTGTTAGACGGAAATACAATAACAGTTGGCCAGGGTACGTGGACAGTGGCAAGTGCTCCTGCAGGTGCTTCAACATCTTTTAATGATGCTCACAGCCCTACAGCCACTATCAGTGGGTTGAATAATGCTTACGGTGTTTACGAACTTGCATGGACCTCAGATAATGGCAACAGTTGTACATTTTCCGACACCATGTCCATTACCAACTATGAAACACCTACCGTTGCTGACGCTTCGGGAACTACAACCGAATTGTGTTTGTATGAAACCATGACCCTGACGGGAAATACGCCCACAGTGGGTACAGGTGAATGGACACAGGCTGCCGGTTCTACAGTTACCATTCTTAATCCTGACCAACCACAAACCGATGTGGTAGGAGCAGTGGCAGGCACTTATAAGTTTGCCTGGACAATTTCAAACGGAAACTGTACAAGTAGTTCTGATACCGTTGAAGTTAAAGTTGACTCTTTGCCTAATCAGGCCAGAGCAGGAAGTAATCAAAAACTTTGTGATGCAACATCCACAGTTCTTGATGGTAATAATGCAGATCCCGGTGCTGTTGGTACATGGACACAGGTATCAGGGCCAAGCACGGTAACTTTTGTGGATGACCATGATCC
>JALWWX010000076.1 GCA_027078675.1 Aquificales bacterium
CAGTACGAAATGCCCCTTGCAACCGACGGATATATTGAAATTGAAGGTAACAAAAAGGTAAGGATAAGGAGATTACACATAGAGGAGGATGCGGGTAAAAATATTCACGAGGGAGATAAAAGCTTTGTGGATCTTAATAGGGCGGGTACTCCCTTAATGGAGATAGTAACGGAGCCTGATATAAGATCCGCGGAGGAAGCAAGGATATTTCTTGAAACCCTCAGAAACATTATGAGATATACGGGCGTATCAAAGGCGGATATGGAAAAGGGACAGCTCAGGTGTGATATAAATGTATCCGTAAAGCCCGTTGACTCCGAAGAGTTCGGCACGAGGGTTGAAATAAAGAATGTTAATTCTTTCAGGTTTGTACAGAAGGCGATAGAGTATGAGATTGAAAGACAAATAAGTATTATAGAATCAGGGGGTAAGGTTGAACAGGAGACAAGAACCTTTGACCCATCAACGGGTAAAACATACACAATGAGACGCAAGGAAGAGGCGGAAGATTACAGATACTTCCCGGACCCGGATCTTCTGCCCCTTATTGTAAAGAGGGAATGGATTGAAGAGATAAAGAAAAATATGCCCGAGCTACCCCACCAGAGGTTTGAAAGGCTAATGAAAGAATACGGATTGGGTGAATATGAAGCCAAGGTTTTAACCAACATAAAGGAGCTGGGAGACTTTTTTGAAGAAGCGGTAAAGTCCTACAATGAACCCAAGGGTATAGTAAACTGGCTTATAAATGATCTTCAAGGTCTTTTAAAAGATAAGGGCATACCCATTGAGGAATCCCCCGTAAAACCCGAACACCTCGGAGAACTCGTAAAGCTCATTAAGGAAGGTACAATATCGTCAAAGATAGGGAAGGAAGTAATAAAAGAGATGGTAGAGACAGGAAAGTCTCCCTCCACCATAGTTGAAGAAAAGGGATTAAAGCAGATAGCGGATGAATCCGCAATAGAAGGTATTGTCAAGGAGGTGCTTGAAAAATTCCCAGCGGAAGTGGAGAGGTTTAAGAACGGGGAAGAAAAGCTTATAGGCTTCTTCGTCGGACAAGTTATGAAGGCTACAAAGGGCAAGGCAAATCCCAAAATTGTAAACAGCCTTATAAGAAAATTGACGGGTGTTTCCTAAATGGAAGAGAAAGAATTTGACTATATGAATGTTATACCTCTTGTGGATATAATGTTGGTTCTTCTAACCATAGTCCTTACTACCGCAACCTTTATACATACGAATACGCTTCCAGTTAACCTTCCAGAAGCAAAGGGAGAAAAAGGAAAGGGTGATTCAAAAGCGGTAACTGTTGTAATTGACAAGGAAGGAAACTATTACATGGAAAAAGAGAGGATAAGCCTCAGTGTATTAAAGGAAAGGTTGAAGGCACTCGGTAAAAAAACGGAGATAAGGATAAAGGCGGATAAGGATTCAAGGTTAAACAGCTTTATAAAACTTCTTGATACGCTAAGATCAGAAGGCTTTACCAATATATCCGTCTTGGTGAAAAAGAGGTAACCTCACTTTTCCCAGACGTCGTTTATAGTACTCTCCACCTCAACAGGTACCTTTTTCAATACATACCTTCCCGCTTCCCTCATTGCTTTCTCAAGTATCTCCCTGACCCTTTCCCCATCCTCCTTCTTACACTCAACAACTATCTCATCATGAACGAGATTTACAACCTTTGCAGAAACGCCTTCCTTAGAACAATACATATCAAAGAGTAGAACGGAAAGCTTTAATATGTCCGCACCCGTTCCCTGAATAGGATAGTTGGTGGCATCGTTAAATGTATAGGCTACATAGGGTCTTCCGAGAAGGGTCTCACCCCTTACTTCCTTCTCCTCCCTAAGTTTCCTCTTTATCTCCTCGTGCCACCTTTTAAAGGAAGAAAAGTGTCTGAAGAATTTCTCCCTTATCGTTTCCGCCTCATCTATGGACATATCTATGCCGTAACTTGACTTGGCATAAAGGGCAAGCCCTTTCGCTGATATGCCGTATATAAGACCGAAGTTGACAGCCTTTGCGGATTGTCTGTCTTCCTTTGTAACTTCCTCTTCCGGCTTTTCCAGGATTACGGAGGCGGTGTATGTGTGAAGGTCCTTACCTTCAACAAAAGCCTTAATCATCAAGGGATCACCCACATACTCCGCAGCTATCCTGAGTTCTATCTGGGAAAAATCCGCTATAACGAAGGTGTTACCTTCTTCCGCCTTGAACAGATTTCTCATATCCCTCGGTATATTCTGAACATTCGGATTTGAACTGGACATCCTCCCCGTTACAGCACCTATCTGTTTAAACTCCGGATAAACCCTCCTGCCCCTCAGATTGCTCCTTATCTCCTCTATCTTATCCGTATACTTCTTAAGCTTTCTTATTTCAAGGATATGATCTACCTCTTCATACCCCGCATATTCGGAAAGAACCTTATCATCGGTGGCTATGTTTCCCTTGGCGGTTTCGGGAAGATTAAACCCCCTTTCCTTTAAAAACCTACCCACCTGCTTAGGAGACATAGGATCTATCCTGTACTTGGTGATAAATCCTATTATCAACTTCTGTTTTTTCCTCTCAAGCTCTTTACCTATGATCTCAATTTTATCTACATCAACGGGAAATCCGTTAAGTTCCAACTTTGCGACCTCTTTAACAAACGCCATCTCTATGATGGCAGCGGGGTTTTTAAGCCCGAACAATTTTGCGGTTCTCGTTTTAAGAAGGGGATGATCCATGCTGTTTTCATTAAGCTTATCCCTCAATATGGGAAACAGGGATCTCAATACTTCAACATCAAGTGCTGCATATTCAACCTGGCCCTTTGAAAGCACGGGGCTTGCCCAATTTGAAAGCTGATAGGATTTATCCATATTAACACCGAGAAAACTGTAAGCAAGATAGGCAAGGGAATGTTTATCCTTTCTCAAAAGTTGGCTTGCTATCATGGTATCAAAGGTGGCAAGGGGAAATATACCGTACTTTGCAAGATATTTAAGATCAAATTTGAGGTTGTGTCCGACGATACCCCTGTCCTTTAACAGACCCCTTATTATTTCCACACCCTCGGGTACCTCAAAAAGATCTATAACAAAGATATCCTCATCGTTACCTACCTGTATAAGCCTTATATCCCTGTCCGTAGTTTCCGTATCTATGTAGAGAATAGGAGATTTTGACAAAGAGCTTATAACATCCCTAAGGGTAAGCCTGTCCGTTACATACTCGTATTTCATCTATAGTATTCTTTTTTCCTGAATATATTTATAAGATAAAATCCCGCAAGAAATCCGCCAATATGGGCATACCATGCAACACCACCGTATCCTATGAAGGGTAATGTCACTATACCGTTTACTATCTGAACGAGGAACCAAAGGCTTATAAAGATTATGGCAGGTATTTCGGCAAAAGTGACAAAGAAAAATATGGGAACAAGCGTAAGGATCTTAGCATGGGGAAACAATCTCATATAAGCCCCCAAAACACCGCTTATCGCACCGCTTGCTCCCACCATGGGAACTTCCTTTCCACCGAATATACCGCTTATAAGCATTTGAAGTCCTGCAGCTCCAAGACCACACAGAACATAGAAGGCTATATATTTGGCTCTACCGAGTTTATCTTCCACATTATCACCGAAGATCCACAAGAACCACATGTTTCCTATAAGATGCATCCAGCTACCGTGTAGAAACATGTGGGTAAAAAGGGAGTAAGGTCTTTCAAATACCTCGGAAGGAACCAAACCGTACTTTCTTATAAAAGTCTCAAATTCATTTAAATAACCTGGTACAAAGGCGGGTACGGGTCCCTTGGGCATTAAGGACCATTCGTACAACCATATTACTGTGCATATAACTATTATGCTTACATTTACGATAGGGAATCTACTTGAAGGATTGACATCCTTAATGGGGATCATTGCTTTCCTGCTAAAATTGTAACATAGTTTAAGAAACATGAAAGAACAGGAAAGATACAGAAAGCTGGTGGAAAAAGCCCAAAAGGTAGAGGGTGCAAATATAGATTTTGTCTTGCTTGATCTAAAGCCCAAGTGGATGAAGTGCAGGAGGACAAAAAGACTCGTATTCCAATTTCATAGACTCGGTAGCAAAGAAGGGGAGGCAAAGTGTGGTTATGTTACAGATGAGTATCAAATACTTCCTGACAGGCAAGAAAATCTTGTTATAACCCAAGTAAACATGCTCCTGGGTGGTTTGGGTTTACAGGTTTTCTTTGATCTATGCCCCGATTGTTTCAACAACTTAAATAAATGCAGACCCATAGAGGAGTAAGGTATGAAGATAGGTATATTTGACTCAGGAATAGGCGGTCTTACGGTTCTGAAGGCAATAAGGGAAAGGTATGACAAGGTTGATATAGTGTATCTCGGAGATACCGCAAGGGTGCCCTACGGAACTAAGTCAGCGGAGACGGTTATAAGATACAGTATTGAATGCAGTAACTTTCTCATTGATAAGGGAATAGATCTGCTTGTAGTAGCCTGCAACACCGCATCTTCTTATGCGCTCAATACACTGAAGAACGACCTGAGCATACCTGTTGTGGGAGTCATTGAACCTGGTGTTAAAAAGGCGGTAAGGCTATCAAAAGGTGATAAGATAGGGGTTATAGGAACCACCGCAACTATAAAGAGCGGAGCTTACCAAAAGCTGTTGGATCTGTACGGTAAGAAAAGCATATCCAAGGCATGCCCTTTATTTGTACCCTTGGCAGAAGAGGGTATCACAGAAGGAGAGATAGCATATAGGATAGTAGCTTATTACCTTGAAGACATAAAAAGGGAAGGGGTGGATGCCCTTATACTCGGGTGTACCCACTACCCTCTTCTTAAAAATACAATAAGTAAATTTATGGGTCCCGTTCCTATAATAGACTCAGCGGATGCGGTGGCAGAGGAAATTGAAGAGATAATAGAAAACAGGGGAGAAGGAACCCTTGATCTTTACTTTACCGACATTTCTCCCAACCTTCAAAACATGGCAAGCAGGATACTCGGAGAAAATATATATGTAAATCACATAAATGTACCCTGTTCCCTGTAGGATGTTTAAGGAAGGTGATTGGGTTCTTATAGTTTATAAAGATGAAAAAAGGTACTTGCGTAGGCTTGAATCCAAAGGGAGTATAAATGTAAAGAAAGAGGTGCTAAAATTCTCCGAAGTAATAGGCAAAGAGGAAGGTTTCAAAAAGGGAAATTTTTCCATTTTCAGACCCACCCTTGAAGACATTATCCTTTACGGATTTAAAAGGAAAACCCAGATAATCTATCCGAAGGATACCTTCTTTATAGCCTTCAAGCTTGATATAAAAGAAGGAAGTAGAGTTTTTGAGTTCGGGACGGGAAGCGGATGCACAACGGTCGTCCTTTCAAGGCTTGCAGGATCTAAGGGCGAGATCTATTCCTTTGAGTCAAGCCCAGAATTTTATAAAAACGCAAAAACAAATATGGAAACCTTCGGTCTCGGTAAAAATGTAAAGCTGTTCAACCAGGACTTTCTTGAAGCGGATCTTGAAGAAAATAGCTTTGATGCAGGATTTGTTGATGTAAAAGAACCATGGCTTTACCTTGAAAAGATTCACAGGGTTTTAAAGAAGGGAAGACCTGCAGGTTTTCTGCTTCCTACCACAAACCAGATATCCGTTCTCCTTAAAGAGATGAAAGGTTTCTCAAATATTGAAGTGCTTGAGATAATGATAAGGTACTACAAAACCGTACCCGAAAGGATAAGACCGGAGGATACCATGATAGGTCATACGGGATATCTTATATTCGGGAGGAAAATATGAGGTGTAAAATATGCGGTGAAAAACCGGTAATATATATGAAACATCACAGGCTCGCCCTTTGCGGTAAAGATTTCACCTCATGGTTTGAAAGATACACAGAAAGAACAATTAAAGAATTCAGGATGTTTAAAAGGGAGGACAAAATCCTTGTGGCTGTATCCGGGGGAAAGGACAGCTTAGCCCTTTGGTATGTCCTTAATAAGCTGGGATACAACGCGGACGGTTTATACATAGACCTCGGGATAGGGGAATACTCACGAACATCCTATGAAAAAGCAAAAGGGATGGCTGAAAAGATAGGAAGAAGATTAATAGTTAAAAAGCTATCGGAGGATGTACTCCCCCTTCCAGATCTCATAGACCTCAGCGGTAGGGAAGCCTGTTCCCTATGCGGTGTCTTAAAGAGATATAACTTTAACAGGGTAGCTGTTGAATACGGCTACAGCGTAGTAGCAACAGGTCACAACTTGGACGATGAAGCCTCTTCCCTGCTTGCCAATGTTATAAACTGGAATGTAAAGTACCTTGGCAAAAAAGAACCTGTCCTTAAAGAAGAGGAAGGTTTTGTAAGAAAGGTAAAACCCTTTTGCAAATTTATGGAGAAGGAAACCGCCCTTTACTGCCTTTTAAACGGCATTGACTTCATAGAAGAAGAGTGTCCCTT
>JALWWX010000077.1 GCA_027078675.1 Aquificales bacterium
GGACTTATAAAGCCTGAGGAAGCCCTATCAAAGATGGATAAGGAGATAAGGGAGTTAAAGGAGTATTACGAGTGAGGATGTTCTATATTTTAAACCTTCCTGCCTTTATTACCGTAAGCCTTATAATACTTTTGCCTATATTAGGCACATTTGCAATAAGCCTTTTCCGTTTTGTTACCTTTTCGGAACCATCTTTCGTGGGTATAAGTAACTATCTAAGGCTATTTTCCGATGAAGCCTTTATAAATTCTGTCCTCTTTACCCTTAAGTTTGTCTTCTTTTCCGTTTCCGCTGAGATATTCCTGGGCATAGTGCTTGCCCTTCTCATAAACGAGAAGATACCCTTAAGGAGTCTTTTCCGGGGGATTGTACTGCTTCCTTGGGTTATTCCTTCAGTAGTAAGCGGTAGGGTTTGGGAGATTATGTTCAATTATTCCTACGGTTTTTTAAACTTTATTGCGGAGATTGTGGCAGGTTTGAGGATAAACTGGCTGGGAACAGAGATTGGTGCCTTTTTATCCCTCGTTATAGCGGATGTGTGGAGAACGGTGCCTTTTGTCGCCCTTATAATCCTTGCGGGGCTACAATCAATACCGGATGAGATATACGATCAGTCAAAGATAGACGGCGCAGGTCCCTTAAGCCGTTTCTTCTTCATCACCCTTCCCATGATAGATGTTTTTATATTAACCGCCCTTGTATTCAGGACCATTGATGCCTTGAGGGTATTTGATATAGTCTTTGTATTAACGGGGGGAGGTCCTTCTGGCAGTACAACGCCCCTTACCCTATATGCTTACAAATACTATTTATCGGGTGATTTCGGTTACGGATCCGCTGTTTCTGTAATCCTCTTCCTTTTAACCTTGCTTGTATCCCTTCTCCTCTTTCGCATAGTTGGGAGGAGGTGAGATATGAAAAGGTTTATGCTTATTTCCGGATTGTGCCTTTTTACTATCTTCACCCTTTTACCCATAGTTCTTATGATTTTCCTTTCCTTCTCGGAGGATATGGATTTTTTTATCGGAGGAGATTTATCCTTAACATTTAGGAACTACAGGGATATTATATTTTCCGAAGAGGTTTTCTTCGGCGGATACATAATCAACAGCTTTATAGTTTCAAGCCTGTCCGCCTGTTTATCCCTTCTTCTCAGCATACCTTCCGCCTATGCCTTCAGCAGGTTTGCATCTCCCTTTTTGTCCCGCTTTATATTCCTTTTCCTTCTTGTCACCATGTTCCCGCCTATCAGCACAGTAGGGTTTTTATTTCAATTATTCTCCGCACTCGGTATTATCAACACCTACGTCTCCCTTATAGTTACCCATACCGCTTGGAGCCTGCCCCTTGGCGTATGGGTAATGTATGCATATATGGAAAAGATACCCAAGGATATTGACAGATCCGCACTCATAGACGGTGCAGGTCTTTTCCGTACTGTGTTTTATATAATTCTACCCCTATCAAAGCCCGCCCTTGCTTCCGCATATATACTGCTTTTCCTTTACTCTTTCAACGAGTTCCTATTTGCCTATATGTTTACCGTAGATGAATCAACAAGGACCGTGCCAGTCGGGGTTGCCCTTTTTGAGGGTCTTTACGGGCAGATACCTTGGGGATATATAATGGCTTCCGCTACTCTTTCTATACTTCCCGTGATTATCGGTGTACTCTTTCTTCAAAAATATATAATAGGGGGTTTGACAAAGGGTCACTAACAGTTAACCATTTTCTTAACAATATTTGACAATACACACCCGTATAGTGGAACTTGTAAAAATGAAAGATGGAGTGTAAAGTAAAAACCTAAGGATGAAGAAATTTAGAAACAAAA
>JALWWX010000078.1 GCA_027078675.1 Aquificales bacterium
AAGGGGTTTCGTAGGATGAATAGTAGTAAGGTGTATAAGCTACAAATTCACCACCACAGGTGTCAACACCCTTGAAGGTAGGGACAATGTTAAACTCTTCCCTCTTTTTTCTTACCTCATCCTCCGTAATACCCTTTAAAAGGGCTATTTCTTTGTCTGAAAATCCCATCTCCTTTGCCTCCCTCAGAATATCCGCCGTTAGCTCCTTACTTTTTATCTCCTTTTCAAAGTCTACAATCTGTTTTATGTTATAAAGAAACCACTGATCTATCTTAGTATATTCATAAACATCCTCTAAGGTAAAACCCCTTCTGAATGCCTCCGCAATGTACCACAATCTTTCTTCGTTGGGTACCCTGAGATTTCTTACAAGCTCCTCATCAGATACATGAGCGTAGGAAGGAAAAGAAAGACCGTATCTGTCAATTTCAAGACTTCTTACCGCCTTAAGTAATGCTTCTTTAAATGTCCTGCCTATAGCCATTACCTCTCCTACTGATTTCATCATTGTCGTGAGTGTTTTGTCTGTGTCTGGGAACTTTTTAAAGTCAAATCGCGGTATTTTAACAACAACATAATCAATGGTAGGTTCAAAAGAAGCGGGTGTAAATCTCGTTATATCATTCTTAAGCTCATCAAGGGTATAACCTACCGCAAGCTTAGCCGCTATCTTTGCTATGGGGAAACCGGTCGCCTTTGAAGCAAGAGCGGAAGATCTTGAAACACGAGGATTCATCTCTATCACATAAAAGGATCCGTCTTCAGGATTTACCGCAAACTGAATGTTTGACCCTCCCGTGTCTATACCTATCTCCCTCATTATGGCTATGCATGCATCCCTTAATGTCTGATATTCCCTGTCCGTAAGGGTCTGGGCGGGGGCTACGGTTATAGAATCTCCCGTATGAACACCCATCGGATCAAAGTTTTCAATGGAGCAAACTATTATCACATTATCCTTCTTGTCCCTCACAACCTCAAACTCATACTCCTTCCATCCTATTAGGGATTTATCTATCAACACCTGATGTATAGGTGACGTTTCAAGGGCAACTTTTAACTTATACTCAAACTCTTCTCTGTTGTAAGCTATTGATCCACCCGTACCTCCCAAAGTAAAGGCAGGCCTTAAGATGACCGGGAAATCTATCCTTTCAATAGCCTCAAAGCCCTCTTCAAGGGAAGAGACAACCGCACTCTCGGGAACCTTAAGTCCTATCTTCTCCATTGACTTTCTGAATAGATCCCTGTCCTCTCCCTTCTTTATAGCCTCATAGTTGGCACCCAGGAGTTCAACGCCGTATTTTTCAAGGATGCCGAGTTCATAAAGCTCCTTAGAAACATTCAGAGCGGTTTGACCGCCGAGGGTTGAAAGCAAGGCGTCAGGCCTTTCCTTCCTTATAATCTTTTCCACCGTTTCAACGGTTATAGGTTCTATATAGGTTCTGTCCGCAAATTCTGGATCCGTCATAATTGTTGCGGGATTTGAGTTAACAAGGACAACCTCATAGCCTTCTTGTTTTAAAGCCTTACACGCTTGCGTTCCTGAGTAATCAAATTCCGCAGCCTGCCCTATGAGTATAGGTCCTGAGCCTATTATCATTATCTTTTTTATGTCAGTGCGTTTGGGCATTCTGTTTAACTATTTTACCATCAAAAAACATGTGCTAAAATAAGCGTAAGGATGTACACGCTTCTACTTATCGCCTTTGTTATAGTCTCTGTTTTGCTGATAATCATAGTGCTTATGCAAAGGGGAAGAGGTAGCGATGTTGGAGCGGCTTTTGGTGGAGGTATGGGTCAGTCCATCTTCGGTGCAGGAGGCGTTGATACCATATTCACAAAAGCCACCTACTGGCTGGGTGCAATATTCCTCGGGCTGGCTATATTATTAACAATAATTCACCCTTCAAGAAAGGGTTCTATACTTGAAAATGAAAATCAGCAAGCTGTTGAACAAAGGCAAATCAATACTGGCGGGCAGGGAGAAGGAAGCGGAGCTCCTGCTGGCTCACCTGCTGAAAACACACCCACACCAACTACTACTCCTGAAGGAAAGGGAAATAAGTAAAGAGGTGGAAAGGGCCTTCCTGGAAGGAATATCCTTATTAGAAAAAGGTGTACCCCTTCAGTACATAACGGGTGAAGTTCATTTTATGAATGTAAAATTAAGAACAGAAGAGGGTGTTTTTATACCGAGACCAGAAACAGAACTTTTAGTTGAAAAGATCTTAGAGATCCTTCCGGTGGATTTTGAAGGCAAAGGTCTTGATATAGGAGGAGGTACAGGATGTATAAGTATAGCCTTGCTTAAAGAGAGGGAAAATCTTGTTATGTATTCAACGGATGTAAATGAGAAGGCTGTTGAGCTTATGAAGATAAACGGTAAAATAAACGGGGTTTCGGAAAGATTTTTCCCAGCAAAGGGGGATATGTTCGGGCCTTTTAAAGATATGAAATTTGACTTTGTAGTATCAAATCCACCCTATATTCCTTATAGAAGATGGCATTACTTAGATGAAAGTGTAAAAAGGGAAGGATTCCTTTCTCTCATAGGTGGCAGGGAGGGAACGGAATTCTATAAAAGATTAGCAAAGGAGGTTGTTGATGTGCTTGATGATAACGGATTTATAGCCCTTGAGATAGGACATGATCAGGGAATTAGGGTAAAGGACATTCTGGAAAGGGAAGGATTCAAAGTAAAAATATTCAGGGATTTCAATAATCAAGATAGAGTGGTTATAGGATGGAAATAATAGGTTTTATAACGGGAATCATCTTCTTTATAATCCTTGAAGGTTTCTTTGCGGGATCGGAGATAGCTCTTTACTCTGCGGACAAGAATAGACTAAAGGCCTTGTACAAAAAAAACAAGGCTTCCTATATAAAGAGTTTTCTTGATAATCCTGAAGAATACATAACTTTAACGATGTTGGGGTATACAATAAGCATAGTATTTGCAGCTACGCTCTACACCTTAGCACTTATTAGACTTTCTTTTTATTTCCCAGTTCTAAAAGGATTTGAAACCCTCTTGGCGGAAAGTTTGGTAATAGTAACAATAATATTTGGGGAAATAATACCAAAAAGCATATTTCACCATTATGCAGATAAAGTAATTACTCCCAGCCTTTTCATTTTGAATAAACTTCGTATCCCTGTTAAACCCCTTTTGCTTCTTTCCAGGTTCATAAGCAGAATTATATCAAGAGTTTTATTTAAAGAATCCTCTTCCTCAATAAGAAGGGAAGATATACTTGATCTTCTGAGGGAAGAGTCAACCCTTAAAGAGTATGAATCCATGCTGGTATCCAATATAATCTCTTTCAAGACGAGAAGGGTAGGGGAAATAGTTAAGCCCCTTTATGAAATAGTCATGATTGCGGAGAATGCAAATGTAAAACAGGCGATAGAGAAGATAAAAAAGAGCGGGTACTCAAGAATACCCGTTTACAGGGTAAGGGTTGACGATATAGTAGGATATGTAAGCGCCTATGATTTAATAGGCAGGGACAAAAATGAACCTATAAAAAATGTGTTAAGACCTATACTTTTTATCTCCGAATTTACACCTCTTCCGGAGGTTATAAAACTCTTTAAGGAAAGAAGGGAACATATAGCGGTGGTGGTTGATGAGAGGGGTGTAATACTCGGTATAGTTACATTAGAAGATATACTTAAGGAGATCATAGGTAACATACTTGATGAAAAGACAAGGGAGGATATTCCTATAAAGGAGATAGGACCTAACAAATGGAAGGTAGAGGGAAGGCTTGAAATAAATGAGCTTGTAAGGACTACAGGTATTAAAATACCCGAAGGTGGTTACAGTACAGTGGGAGGCTTTGTAGCCTACATGCTTGGAAGGATACCCAGAAAAGGAGAGGAGGTAAATTATAAAAACTATAGGTTCAAAGTGCTTGATAGTGACGGGAGGAAGGTAAAAAAGGTAATAGTTGAAAAGTTATGAAATACGAGTACAGATCCATTAAAGAGATCCCGGAAGATTTAAGACCCAGGGAAAAGATGTGGAAGTACGGACCTTCCAATCTTTCCGATGTGGAACTTATTGCCATACTCCTCGGTTCGGGAACCAAAGGGGAAGATGTAATATCCCTTTCAAGAAAGATAAGCAAGATGGGATGGCAAACCTTAAAAGATATTAGCCTTAAAGAACTTGCATCCATAAAGGGGATAGGGAAGGTTAAGGCATCCCAGATAAAAGCCCTTATAGAACTTGCGGAAAGGATAAACAACCCTTTCGGAGATACATATATAAGGTCTCCCGATGAAGCCTACAAGGCGGTCAGGGATTATTACGATAGCAGAAAGGAGGTGCTCGTAGCCCTATACCTGGATATAAACTACAGGCTTATGGATAGAGAAGTTATAGCGGTAGGGAGTATGAACAGGGTCTTCTCCCAACCTAAGGATATACTCTATAAGGCGGTATCAACGGGATCCTACGGTATTATAATGGCTCACAATCATCCTCAAGCGGAGGATCTGAAGCCATCAAAGGAAGATATAAAGTTTACCTCAAGAATGAAAGAAGCCTGCGCCCTACTCGGTTTTGAACTCGTTGATCATATTATTTTCAACGAAAAACACTTTGTATCAATGAAAAGTCTCAATCTGATGTAAGATTATCAAGAATTCTTAAAATCTCCTTTCTCAAAAGGGGATCCGCTAAGGATTCTATGTGTTCCGCATCGGTTATGAACACATATTTTTTCCAGTCCACCTTCTCCGAGAGTAAAAGGGTGTGGGTATAAGGTATTACGCTGTCTTCCTTTCCGTGGATAAATATTATGGGAACGGGTTTTACCTCCTCTACCCACTTGAGGGGACTGTAGTAGTTATCAAAAAACCAGGGTACAAAGAGGGAAAAGGGGTACAGAAGGAAGAAGGATCTAAGCCTGTCCCTTACTATCAGCCTGTAGTCCGCAAAAGGGCTGTCCACAATAAGGGCTTTTATACTATCCTTATATTCACTGTTTGCAGTGCAGTATATGGAAACAGCTCCCCCCAAACTCTGACCAAACAGTATGAGATTTTTACTTCTACCTATCTCATAAGCCTTTTCTATGGCAGAAAGTCCGTCCTCATGGATACCTTTGAAGCTGGGCTTACCCTCCGATTTACCGTATCCCCTGTAGTCAAACATGAACACATCGTAACCGTCTTCCAACAACCAATAAACATAACCTATGTAAGTGCTTATATTTTCCGCATTGCCGTGGAAATGAACAACAACTCCTTTGGGCTTTTCCCTTTTTGAAAAAATGTACCATCCGTGAAGTCTGATCCCGTCTTTACTTTCAAAATAAACATCTTTCTTCTCAATAACATCTATAAGTGGGTTAGGATAATACCTCTTATCAGGATAGAAGAAAAGGGAAGAGCATGAAATAAGGTTAAAAATAAACAAGAGTCCCCAAATTAACTTCCCAACTCTCACTATCTCCTTTAATACCATAATTTCCGTAAGCCCTCACCCCGAGATTCCTTGATAGGGATATATTCAAGGCAATTTCCATATTACCATATCCGGAAGATCCTTTACCGTTAAATTCCGTACCTCCCCTGAGGGAAAGTAAGAAAGATGCCAAGTTTCCTTGTTTAAGTATTCCTCCGTAACCGCCAGCGGAAAGGGAAGGATCAACCGCGGATACATATATTTCGGGAAGTAAAAAGAAAGAAACACCCCACACATCAAGGGTGTAACCTCCTCCCGTATTAATATAGGGACCGTATTTTACACCCCTTCTCTCAACACCGAAATCAACCTTCCAGGAGATAGGCTTTACAACCTTACTTACAGGCTCAAGGGAAACTATCCTTATACCTTTCCACCTCTGTAGCCATAACCTCCGCGAAGTCTCCTCATATCTGAACACAAATTCTGAAAATACGATCTCCGAGTTTTTTCTGTAACCTCCGATGGGGTCAAGAAGATCGTGGTAAGCGGGTCTGTAGGAAAATTGATAGTATCCGCCCCCTTTATATCCGTAGGATACGGATATACGCTGTGAGTCATGGGAAAGGTGGGGAGGTACCGCATCTTCTATATTTACCGAAGTCTTAGCCTTCTCCCTACTCCTCTTTCTCAAAGCCTCAAGAAATTTCCTTCTGTAGTCTTTTCTCTTCACAGATCCCCTGTAATAAAGAAACCTTATATAAAGAGATGCAAATTCGTAAAATACCGCGTCCTTGCCCTCGGGCAGATCAACTTTATCTTTTACCCACCTTTTTATTATTCCAATATCATCCTCATCCATATATTCCGCCATGGCATTAAGCCTTCTAAGGAGGGAAGGTTCATATCTTATACCTTTTACCAAGCCTCTGTTTACAATAACCTTTAATGTATCAACGGGAATAACCCAAAAGGTTTTAACCTCCAACCTATTGCCCGGATCAGCAAAATTAAGCAGATAAAAGACATTGGTTGAGCAGTTCTCTTGAAAGAAGTAGTAATAGGCATAAGTATCCTTAAGTTCAAAGAGGTGAAGTTTTAACATGCGGAGGTTTTCCTCCGATATATCTATGTCATACTCCCACAGATCCCTGCCCTCTATGGCGGAGTACTCCCTTATCTTCATATAATAGGGTGCTATCGTATAGTAACCTTTGTAAAAGCCAAAGATCCCCTTAAAAGCGTAAAGGGGACCGAAGGTCTCACCGGTAAAGGCTGCATAGTTTACTATATACGAGGTTACATCCCTTTCCCTGCCGTAAATCCTGAGGAAAGTGTGTCCGAACATTGAGGCGGGACTGTTTATGTGTGAATCCGCAAAAACTATACTTAAATTATTACCCTTAACCTCTTCAAGGAACTCTTCCACCTCCTTACATCTTACATTTACATCCAAGGAGAGATACTTTTTAAGAAAGTAAGCCCGTGCAGGATACTTACATGCAATCAAGGGATCCTTTTGCAATACTTTTATAAAGGTAAGAAGTTCATCCTTAGGATCCCTTTTACCCCTCGGGCTTACAAAGAATTCCGGATCGTCTATCTTACTTTCTCCGCCCTCATACTCAAGAAGTAAAAGCCATAAGGGATGATTGTAAAGTTTCCTATTTTCCGCTATATCCGTAAATGGGGGACTCCCGAAAAGGGAAGCCCCAGTAAGAAGCAGGAATACAAGTAGTTTAAAGAGAAGCAATTCTGTTTATAACTTCGTTGGGGGTTACATCCTCAGAATAAAAGATGTTATCAAAGTTATTCTTGAGCTTTGTATAAAACTTCTCCTTTTCGGAAGAAGGAACATTCATAAGATCCGCAAGGGTTTCCAGATATTTACCCTCTCCGCGGGCTATATCCTCCGCAAGTTCATCCATGTTGTTATAAACAAACTTCTCCAATCTCTCGTTCTTCACAAAGCTGGCGGGCTGTTTGCACTCGGAAGTACCAGAGGTTATTCCGAATGTTTGACTGCCAAATGTACCGTTCGTTGTAACTGCGAAAGCTTCAAAAAGGATCCCCTCCTGATTTTTCAAAAGCACATAACCGAGTCCACAGCCCGTGTTACTCTTATTGAGGGCAAAGGTTGTGCCAGCCCCCGCAATCAATACTCCCACAGCTAAAGCAACGATGCCCTTTTTCATGATGTCCCTCCTTAAGTTGATTTAGGTACATTTAAATTTTAACATGTAAAGCTTATAATAGTTATACGGGCTTATGGAACTTCAAATACTACTCATACTGCTTATAGCCTTTATAATCCTGGGACCCGAAAGGATGATGGATATGGCGGTTGAGATAGGTAAGCTGATGAGGAAGCTCAGACTTATGTGGGATGATCTTAAAATGCAGGCGTACATTGAAAGCACCAACAGGAAAGCCATTGAAGAGGAAACAAGGGAAATTGAAAAGGAAATGAAGGAGCTTGAAGAGGAAATAAAGGAAGAGGAGGAAGATGAAAGGGACAGATCAAGAACTGGAGGCAATGCCTCTAACAGAACATCTGAGGGAATTAAGGGCGAGGATAATTAAATCCATTGTAGCCCTTCTTTTCGGTGCGGGCATATCTTTCTACTTTTCAGATAAAATATTTGAGATTTTAAAACTGCCAGTCAATAAATCTTATCCCCAAGTAGAGCTTATAACACTCTCCCCCACAGAACCCTTGTTTATTCTCCTGAAGATAACCTTTATAGCGGGTCTCATATTATCTTCCCCGGTGATACTTTACCAGATATGGAGGTTCGTAGAACCTGGTCTTTATGCCCATGAGAAGAGGCTTTTTATCCCCCTTCTCACCTTCTCCATAATCCTTTTTATATCAGGGGCATGCTTTGCCTACTTTGCGGTTCTCCCCGTAGCTTTAAAATTCCTTATAGGAATAGGCTTTTCCCAGCTTAATGCAACCCCCTTCCTATCCGTAGGCATGTATGTGGGATTTGTATTAAAGATGATACTCGGTTTCGGTATCGCCTTTGAAATGCCCATAATCATATATATGCTTCAAAGGGCGGGAATTGTAACCGAACAGCAACTTAAAAAGTTCAGAAGATACTTTATAGTAATAGCCTTCGTAATAGGTGCCCTTATAGCCCCGGATGTGGCAACCCAAATACTTATGGCAATCCCCCTAATAATCCTATACGAGATATCCATAATCTTGGGAAAGATGGCTGTAAAGAAGGATGGACAAGTTGATAACGGTTGATATAGGAAACACATCCATAGATATATGCGAACATGAAGGGGAAAATATAAGATTCATAGGTAAGTTTGAAAGGGTTGATGATGCGTTGAATATACTTGAAAGAAGAGAGAGAATCATTGCCTCTTCCGTAAGACCTTCCCTTCGTAAGGAATTTATAAAGATATTGGGAAACAGGATAAGTTTCATAAACCCTGATAACATTAATATTAAAGTGGAGTACAAATCAAAGGAAAGCGTAGGTATTGACAGGGTCCTTTTTGCATACGGGGTGAAAAAGTTCTATTCCGACACAGCCCTGCTTGTAAGCGTGGGAACAGCCCTCGTTATAGATCTTCTGATTGAAGGAGTGTTTAAGGGCGGTTTTATAACATGCGGTCTTAGGACAAAGGCAAAAGC
This sequence comes from Aquificales bacterium, assembly GCA_027078675.1. GTDB lineage: Bacteria > Aquificota > Aquificia > Aquificales > Aquificaceae > WFWF01. Next base: position 9,075 of record JALWWX010000078.1, read on the forward strand.
ACTTCATGAAAGGGCGGAACTTCTACCGTTGGTAGAACCGGAAATGTTCAAGGAAACCATAGGTGTTGATACACTCTCCGCAATCAAGGGAGGCATATTCCTTGAATCCCTGTATTTTATAAAGGGTGTTAAGGGAAGATTTGAAAATTTATACGGTAAACACCTCTGCGTTTTCATAACTGGTGGCGATGGCTATCTTTTTAAAGATATGGGATTGTATGATCCTTTTATAATACACAGGGCAATGGCGGAGGCATTTAAGGAAGGATGAAAAGGATAGGCATTGTAGGAAGCGGAGTAATAGGGCTATCAACAGCCCTTGAGCTTAAGCTGAGAGGATTTGATGTAACCGTAATAACAAGAAATTATGAAGAGGGGGCATCGTGGACATCCGGAGGCATGCTCGCCCCCTACTCAGAAGGACTTGAAGGAGATATGCTTGATTTCTGTGAAGAAAGCCTCCGGATGTTTGACGATTTTGCAAACAAGGTGGAAAAGATAGCGGGCTTTAATATAGATTACAGAAGAAAGGGCATTATGAGGATAGGAAGGGATGAGGAAGAGGTATCACGCATATTCAGATATGCGGAGATATATAAAGAGAGGGGTGTAAACCTTGAGATTTATAAAGGAAATGACATAAAAAGGGAAGAACCCCTTCTATCGGAAGAAATAAAAGGAGGGGTATTGTTTAAGGATGAAGGGGGAGTTGATACGGAAAGGTTGATGGATGCCCTCCTGTTTTCAACAGAAAAGCTCGGTATAAGGCTTATATTGGATGAGATAAAGCATATAGATAAGGATGGGAAGTACATAAAGGGTTTGGAGGGTCTTAAGAAGAATTATGAATTTGATGTTTACATAATAACAACAGGGGCGTGGAACGAAATAATCCCTCATCTTCCCGTATATCCCGTAAAGGGTCAACTGCTTAAAATAAAGGGTGTACATCTTGAAAGGATATACTTCTCAGACAGCGTTTATATAATTCCGAAGGAGAATCACATACTCATAGGTGCAACTTCGGAAGAGGCGGGTTTTGATACAAGACCCACCCTCGGCGGTGTTGATCAGCTTTCAACCATGGCTTGCAAAACAGTTCCCAAATTAAAGGAAAGTCAATTTGTCAATGTGCTTGTGGGTTTCAGACCCGCCACACCCGATGAAAAACCCGTATTTGAAATAGGCGAAAACTACATAATATCAACTGGCCATTACAGAAACGGCATACTTCTTACACCCATAACCTCAAAAATAATAGCGGACTGGGTTGATAAGGAAAAGTCTTCCGATTACTTTGAAACCTTCTCACCAGAAAGGTTCGGAAGGTGATATGATAGTATTCTGTGATAACCCTTTATGTTAATATAAACAGGGGATTTGAGGAAAAGCCCATAGACGAATTCGGTCAGATAGGGAGGGATACGGTAGTATGGATAGATGTTCTTGATCCAACCGATGAAGAGATAGAGTGGTTAAAAAGTACAGTAGGCTTCATAATGCCCTCAAAGGAGGTCCTCGGGGATATAGAGATAAGCTCAAAGTATATAGAAACGGAGGATTCTATATCCGCAAATATGTCCTTCGTTATACAGAGAAAGGAAGAGATAATAGTTGAACCCGTGTTTTTTTTTATAAAGAAAAAGATAATAGTGAGCCTTAGATATATGGATATTCCCCTTCTCAAATTCTTTTTAAGCAAGGCGAATTCCCAGAAGATGTATTTCCAGTTTGCTGAGTCTGTCTTCGGAGAGATACTGAATCTTGAGGTTGACAGAATAGGTGACAGGCTTGAGATACTAGGTAGGAGGATAAGAAATCTCAGGAAAGAAATATTTATGGAACAATCAGAAGAGATCATAAAGGATATAGCCTATTATGATGAGCTTAATATAACCCTAAGAGAAACAATAAACGAAAAAATAAGAATACTAACCCACTTCATAAAGAGTCCGAAGGTTAATGCAAAGACAAAAAGGGAACTTAAGATAGTTATGGATGACCTACATACCCTGCTTGACTATACATCCTTTTATATGGAAAAGATAGACAGCATACAAAACTCACTCCTCGGCCTTATAACGATAAGGCAGAATGAAGCGGTAAAGGTATTTACGGTTATTGCAACCATATTCCTGCCCGCAACCCTCATAGCAAGCATATTCGGTATGAATTTCAAATATATGCCAGAACTCTCGTGGAAGTACGGATATCCCTATTCCCTATTTTTAATGGCAGGGGTTACCTTAGCCTTACTTTACTGGGTAAGGAAGAAGGGATGGCTTTGAGAAAGAGATCGGAAGATACGGTTATAGGCGTATTCATAATCCTCTCCCTCTTATATCCCTTCCTCATATCCCTTCTTATATGGTATCAGGATAAAGAAAAGATAGAGGATTCCGTAGAAGCTTTTAAACAATCGGGTTACTTCTTACTGGGCAAACTTCCTTGTACAGAAGAAAATGCTCTCAAGATAAGATCTATACTGTCTGATATTCTAAAAGAATTATTTACAAAAGAAAGACTCATTGAGTTGTGTATGAAGTCTAAGGAAGATTTTAAAGGGGTAAGAGAAATTCAAATAACCTACAAGGTGGTTAAAGATAACATTGCAGTAAAATTTATTGCGAGTAACAGGGAGGTACTTGTAATAGAAGGGAAAACAGACGATAAAAAACCTTTAATAGGAGAAATTTATTATGAAAAAAGGAATTGATATAGGAGGGACTTTTGTAAAGGTACTGTGGGAGAACGGAAGAAGGGAAAAGATATATGTTAAAGACACCTATAAAGACAGGAAAAAGACTATAGATACCCTTCTGAATATAATAAGGGAGGGGAATCCGGAAAAGGTGGGGGTGGCGGTTGCAGGTTTCACCTCAAAGGAAGGCAGGATATACCACTCGCCCAACATACCCGCCCTTAATGATCTTGATCTCGGAAAGATACTGAGAGATCTTAATATAAACTTTGTCATAGGCAACGATGTTACCGTTGCAGCTTTTGGCGAATGGTACTATGACAACAGGGACAGTGAAAACCTTATACTCGTGGCGGTAGGCACAGGTCTGGGAGGAGGCTTTGTATATAAGGGTGAACCTTTCTATGGAACTTGCGGTTCCGCCTTAGAACTCGGACATCACATCATAGAAAAAGACGGAGAGAGGTGTAATTGTGGAAGAAAGGGATGCTGGGAAGCTTACTGCTCCTCCTACGGAATTGAAAGAATTTATGAAAAACTGACGGGTCAAAAAGTATCCGCCCATGAGATAGCGGAAAAGGCAAGACAGGAAGAAAAGGAAGCCCTTGAAACGGTGGAAGAGTTCAAGAGATATCTTATAATAGGTCTCGTTAATATAGTTCACATATTTAATCCGGACAGAATAATACTCGGGGGCGGTTTGATAGATGACATAAGGGAATTTTTGGGGGATGTTGAAGACAGACTTAAAATGCAGGCGGAAGGTTTACCCGCTTCCTGTGTGTCCGTAGGTTTCTCCTTAGCGGGTGAATTTTTGGGGGCGAGGGGAGCGCTGGCACTGGCACAAATATAGTCCCATATTAAAAGGGATGGAAGGAAGAAGGGTTGAAGGCGTCTTCCTACAGCATGCCTTAGAGAGATCACAAGCCCTTGAGGCTTACAAGCAAGCCCAGAGGGTTCAAATAAGAATACTCACGATAGTACCAGAGATATTTCTTGAAACCCTCGGCAGAAAAGGAAACCAGTTCAGGGCAACAGTTATGAATGCAACGGAAAACAAGGTTTTATTAAGTCTTCCAAACGGCTATCAAATTGAAGCGGAAAACAGATTATCCATAGGTATAAGCAGGGGCGACATCCTTACCCTTATGGTGGAGGAAGAAAATCCGGTAACCTTGCAGATAGTATCGGTTGAGAGGGGTGTAAAAGACATTAAGACCCTTATAAAAAACCTTATAGAAGATGTTGCCTTCACTGTTAGCCTTTTAAATCCCGATAAAGCCCAGGAATCCTTAAAAAATTCCGGATTATTTTATGAAAATAAATTAATAAAGTTTCTAACGGGGAAAGAAAAGTTAGACAACATACTCCAAGACAGAAAGTATAAGCTACTTGAAGCTATTCTTAAAACGGATCCTGAGATTATAAAGAGATTTTCCGAAAACATAGAAGAGAAGGGGATAAAAAATATACTGGTCAGAATTGCGGAAGGCATAGAGAAAAAGGATATAGAGCAGATAGTAAAAGCTTATGATAATTTGCGTTCAATGGACATTGATAATCCGTCCCTATTGAGATGGATGGAGGGTACCATAGGCAAATACATGGAAGAGCTTAAGTTTATAAATCTGCTTCAACATTTCATGCTTTTTGAAAGGGGTAAAAAATTTGCGGTACCCTTTAACTATGAGGGGTCTAAGGGTTCACTTTTCATCTCTTTAAAAGATAACTACAGGATATTCTTTAACTTTATTTATGATGAGGGGTTCCTTGGCATATTGATGGAGGCTTCAAGAAACAAACCCGATCTTATTAACCTTAAATTCTTTACGGATATAGAAATACTCGGAAGAAGGATAGAAAGAGAAAAAAATACACTCAAAAAATTGTTTGGGGAAGCGGATCTTAATCTCGGTGCATTTGAGGTAAAGGTAGAATCCAAGGAAAACTTTGACAATCTTATTAAAAGCGAATTTGAGGAGGGAACCTTTCATCTGAGGGTATAGGCATGGAAGAGAAAAAGAAAAAGGCAATAGCCTTGAGATACGACCAGGAGAGGGACAGGGCGCCCAGGATAGTGGCTAAAGGCGAGGGATCCATCGCGGAAAGAATAATAAAACTTGCAAAAGAGAATAACATACCCATCGTTGAAGATACGGATCTTGTAAATGCCATGATAAACATGGAGGTTTACGAAGAGATACCCCCCGAGCTTTACAGGGCAATAGCCCAGATACTTGTCTTTGTAAAACATGTAAGAAAGGGATTGTAAACGCCGTTTACACAGTGTAAAAGTGCTTTACATTGTATGGAAAATATACTGTACCAATAAAAACATAATACTTCAAATATTTTAGAGTAAAAAATATTTACACTTTTAGGTCGTGCAAAAACTCACAACAATCAAATAGTTGTAATCTATCAACAACTTAAGCAACGGTATAAATGGCACGGTTGTTGCTTATAGGAAATTTGACATAAAACGGAGGGTTAAGAAATGGAAAACGAAAAACTGGAAGTATATAGAAAAACCGTGGCCTTGCTCTTCATATTCTTCTCAAGCACCTATCTTATATGGAGATTAAATACTTTAAATCCTGATGCTTTTCTTTTTTCTATAGCCCTCTACGGTGCGGAGCTGTTTGGCTTCCTTATGACCCTTAATTTTGTTTATACCACATGGACCCTCAAAAAGAGAAAGGCACCACCACCTCCTCCTGGCTTGAAGGTGGATGTGTTCGTACCCACTTTAAATGAAGACATTGAAATACTCAGAAAAACACTCATAGGGTGCAAAAATATAAGATATCCCCATAAAACTTATGTTCTTGATGACGGTAACAGGGAAGAGGTAAAAAAGCTGGCGGAAGAGCTTGGTATAGGTTACATTTCAAGAAAGGATAATAAACACGCAAAGGCAGGTAATCTAAACAATGCCCTCAAATACACAGACGGTGATTTTATAGCGATATTTGACGCGGATCATGTGCCTGAGCCTGACTTTCTTGATAAAACCCTCGGATACTTTACCGACGAAAAGGTAGCCTTTGTTCAAACTCCGCAAGATTTTTATAACATTGACTCCTTCCAACATAAGGAAAAAAGCGGAAAGATATGGGCGGAACCTAATCTGTTCTTCAGGGTTATATTGCCTGGTAAGGATAGATTCAATGCAGCATTCTTCTGCGGAAGTTGTGCTGTGCTTAGAAGAAAGGCATTGGAGGATATAGGCGGTTTTGCAACAGGGACAGTTACCGAGGACATACATACATCTATTAGATTACATGCTAAGGGATGGAAATCCGTTTATCATAACGAACCCTTGGCTTACGGACTATCTCCTTCCACCTATAAACCTTTCTTTACTCAGAGGGAAAGGTGGGGTGTTGGGGCAATACAGCTTTTCTTTAGTAAAGATAATCCTCTTATAAAGAGAGGTCTTACTCTTAATCAGAGAATAAGTTATTTCTTCTCCATAGTACACTTCTTTGATGGTCTTCAAAAATTCATATATTACATAGCACCAGTAATAGTTTTAACAATGCACATATATCCAATATACGGAAGGAGTTTATACGAATTCCTCACATACTTTATACCTCACTTTGTATTTTCCATATGGGCGGTTATTGAGATGTCAAGGGGTTACGGAAAGCTATCCTTCTTTGAACAGTACAATGCGGTAAAGTTTGTATTACTGGCAAAGTATATAATATCAGCCCTTAAACTGAATAGGATACCCTTCAAGGTTACAGATAAATCAAACACAGGAAGGACAAATCCCTCGGAACTCATCCCCCAGATAGCGGTAGTCGTTCTCAGTATATTAGGTGTTGCGGTAGCATTGCTCAACTTTAAGAACTTACCTCACAAAGATCTTTATATAGCAAATATATTTTGGGCTGTCGTTAACAGCTCCTTTATACTGGGATTTATCATATGGTCCTTTAAGAAAATTCAGAGAAGGAAGGAGTTCAGATTCCCGGTAAACTTCCCAGCGGTACTCGTTAACGGCAATCCTACCGCGGTTGTTGTAAATGACTTGAGTACTGGAGGAGCATCCGTTGTATCAACGAGATACATATCTCCTGGAGAAAAGGTTAATCTCAGGCTTATTTATAAAGCGGAAAGGATAACCGTTGAGGGTAAGGTGTTAAGAGTACAAAAAGAAGAAGATACGGGTATGTATAGGATAGGTTTAATGTTTGAAAACCTTTCTACCGAACTAAAAGATAAAATAACTATATTCAACTTTAGATTCGCGGTTCTAAAACTTATGCGTGATGCAAGTACACCTTTTCACACACCCATATCTTTAATGTACGATCTCCTTAAAGGAAGACTGTTCAGGAGGAAAAAGGATAGATACAGGATAAAAATACCAGGCATAATACTGCTTGACGGCAAATTCATACCCTTTGCCACCGAAGACATGAGCGAAAGTGGAATGAGAATAGTAACCCACACAAAGCTACCAGAAAACCTCAGAAAGGTAAGCTTTATGATAAATAAGAGAGAGTATCCGAGGAGTGCAACAGTTGTGTGGGAAGAAGAGCTGGACTTTTACGGTATGAAAGTTTACAGGTACGGTTTAAAATATGAAGGTGTCCTCGTAACAAGTATGGAAAAGGATAAACTTGTAACCGCTGTCAGGAGCATGTTATGAAAAGAACTATACTCGTTCTCGCATACGTACCCTCCCTCCTGTGGGGGGCTTCATTCCATGTGATAGGAGGAGGAGAGGTAGATTCTTCCCAGCAGATGTTCTTTTACGCTGGCATCATAAAAGACTTTGATATTAAAAAGGATTTAAAAATAACACTAAGGCTCTTTGGAGATTATCTCGCTTATTCCTTTCAAACCGCATCAACAAAAGTAAAGGCGGAAGCTCCCGCTTTTCAGGGAGGTATAGGAATAAAGTGGGTGTCCCCTATAGGTGTTTTCTCCCTCATACCCGGATGGGAAGCAAGGAATACCACAGTTAACCCTGATGTACCAGGCGTTAAAATAAAAGGGCTGTACGAAGGTTTTGCAGTCACGGGAGATGCATATATACCCCTTCCGAGGAATTTCCTTGTTACATTGGTGGGAAGCTACAGCACAAGTACATCTTATCTGTGGGGAAGGCTGAGAGTTTCAAAGGGTATATACCTTAACAATTTCCGATTCGGTACAGAATTCATAGGCCAAGGCAACTATGATTACAGAGCTTTTCAGTTTGCTCCCACCGTTGAGTTTGCAAAATCAAACTATTCCATCCTGCTGAGGGCAGGCTATAAAGATAGCTCCGCAGGTAAAAGTATATACGGCGGAATAGATTTTTATGTAGGGTTTTAATCGGGGTGCCGGGACTTGAACCCGGGACCTCAGGCCCCCCATGCCTGCGCGCTACCACCTGCGCCACACCCCGAGTCTTTAAATAAATTACTTTCTTTTTCTCATCATATCAATCATATTCAACATTTTATAACTGGGTTTAAAAACAAGAACATACCTGTCGGGTACTGGCACCTCTTCCCCTGTCTTAGGATTCCTTCCTATCTTAGCCTTCCGTTTTTTCACCACAAAGGTACCAAATCCCGATATTTGAACCTTCTCATAGGACCTCAGGCTGTTCTCAATAATATCAAATACATGACTTATAATTCTATAAATATCCTTCTTAGAAAGAAACACATCCTCCGCATCAGCAATCTGCTCAGCTATATCCTTCTTTGTCATGCCAACACTCCTATGGATAAAACATTTTTAAAGAGCAGAAAACAATACAACATTGCTATTATACCAGAAGGGTAACTCCCTCATGTTTTCCACTTTTTCTTTAATATTTCGCTAAGTTTAAAACCAGCACCTGTGTCATTCGTAACTATAAAGCTTTCCTCTTCTTCCTCCTTGCCTAAAAGGGCGTTTATGCTAAAGGTAAGCTTCTTCTCAGCAGGGTTCAAATCAATTATCTTTACCTCAACCTCCTGACCCTTTTCAAGTTTCATATCCCTTGGCTTTTCAGAATAGGGGAGTAGTCCGTCAACACCTTCTGGGAGTTCAAGAAATGCACCAAAAGACATTACATCCTTAACCTTTAACTTTAGAACATCCCCCACTTTATATTTTTGGGAAATAACCTCCCACGGATTAGGAGTAAGATGCTTTATACTCAATTTAACAAAGTTACCATCAAGCCCTATAACCGCAAATTCTCGTTCTTCCCCTTCTTTCAACACTTCCTCAATGGGAGAAGGTTTTGTCCATGATAGATCCCTTCTGTATATAACACCTTTAACTTTATCACCAAGGTTAACTATAGCCCTTCCCTTTTCTATTTTTTCAACTTTACCGCGGACTTTACTACCCGCGGGATTTTCCTTAATAAACTCTTCCCAAGGTTTAGGAAGTGCTTGCTTTATGCTCAAAAGCATCCTTCTTTTCGGAATATCAATATTTATTATCTTGGCTTTTACCGTGTCACCCTTATTTAACTCCTTATCCCCTTCCCAACTTACCTCCTCCTTAGGAATAAAACCTTCCACACCCTCTTCAATTTCCACCCATGCACCTTTGGGTGTCAATCCCACAACCTTTCCTTCTATAATGGATCCCTCCTTATACTTTTGATCAATGGACTGCCAGGGATCTCCCTTAAGCTTTCTATAACTTACAAAGAGAAAGCTTTTATCCTTACTGAGCCTGTCAACCTTTACCTTCATCGTTTCCCCTATTTCAGCATAGTGAAAGGGATTCCTATCCCTGCCCCAACTAAGCTCTTCCTTGGGAAGAAATGCCCTTACAACACCTTCAACAAGTAAAGTAATACCTTTATTCTGATCTATCTTTATTACTTTACCCTCTACAACATCGCCGGATTTGATCTGTTTTAAAAGCTCCGCTCTCCGCCTTTCTTTCTCCTCATCAAGATAAGCCTTATGAGATACGGTAATCTTTGCCTTACCCTTTTGAACAACTATGTTTAAAACCTTTACCCTAACCTGCTTACCTTCCGAAACCTTACGCCCCGTTTCCTCAAAAGGCATAAAGGCCTTTACTCCTTCAATATCAACTATATAACCGCCCTTTGTTTTTTTCTCAACCGTCGCATTAAGAACTTTCCCTTCAGCATAAGCCTTTCTTATTTTCTCCAACCCCTTTTGTTGAGCTATAAGCTGGTAAGAAAGGAGAGGGTTTTCAATCCTCGGAGAGAACTTTACCACAACAGCTTCAACTTCTTGACCTTCCTTAGCGTCGGGTAACTCCTCCTTGGGTATGACCCCCTCAATCTTAAATCCTATATCTACAAATATATACCTGTCGGTAACCTTAACCACATTCCCCCTTACAACCTTCCCCTTGTAAAGCGTTACCTCTTCACTCAAAGACTTCTCAAGTAGCTTTTCAAACTCGTTCATTCTCACCTCCAAAGGACAGATAGATAATTATATCAGTATTTTCCAAGAATTTTCCCATACCGAATTTTGACCTTTTCAAAAAAGGGTTTATAATATTTTACTACTTTTAAAAAGAGGTTAAATATGGAATTTTTCTTTTTTCTGGACATTTACGGTGACAGAGAATTAATAGACTGCTATATAATATCTTTTAAATTAAATAATCTTCAATGTGTTGAAATAACAAACTGGTCGGGAAAGGGATATATATCAGCCATCAAAGATTGGGAAAAGTTTAAAAAAAATGTGACAGATATAAGACTTTATGAATACGGTGATGAAATAGAAAGATTCTCTGATATAGAAACAGCTCTGAGGGAAGGTTACAAGATAGCTTACAGGGAAGCATCAAGAAGGGGTGCGAAAGATATAATACCTGCTGTGGGTTTTGGAACCCCACCTATAGATGTTATTAAAAGGGTTTTCCCTGTTGACTTTAACTTTGATCCATTTCCTAAGAATCTGGACGATTTTCTTGAGGATATAGTAAAAAAAACTGACAATCCCGTAGAAAGGAGCAGTAACGATGACGGTTGAACAGCTTTCCGAACTTCTTGAAGAGCTGACACCAAGAAAAATAGTAGAGGAACTTGATAAATATATAGTTGGACAAGAAGAAGCAAAAAAGGCGGTAGCCATCGCATTAAGAAATAGGTGGAGAAGGCAGAAACTTCCAGAAAATATAAGGGATGAGATAGCACCAAAGAATATACTTATGATAGGTCCAACTGGAGTGGGTAAAACGGAAATAGCCAGAAGGCTTGCAAGCTTAATAAAGGCTCCATTTATAAAGGTTGAAGCGACAAAGTACACGGAAGTAGGATACGTGGGAAGGGATGTAGAATCTATGATAAGGGAACTTGTAGAAGTTTCCTACAGAATGGTCAAGAGTGAAAAAATTGCAACCGTTAAGGAAAAAGCTAAAAAGCTTGCGGAAGACAGAATAATAGATATGCTTGTTCCTCAACCTTCAAGATCACACTTTGGTGTAAGGGAAGCACCTACATATGTACCGAACAGGGAAGAGTTAAGGGAAAAATTGAGAAAAGGTGAATTTGACGATCAGATTATAGAAATTGATGTACAGGAAAAAGCCTTTCCTATGATAGGCATAGCGGGACCTCCGGGTCTTGAAGAGTTAGAAAACCAGCTTAGAGAAATGTTTCAGAACATAATGCCCTCAAGAAAAAAGAGAAAGCTTAAGGTCAAGGAAGCCTTACCCCTCCTGGAACAGGAAGAAGCGGAAAAACTCATAGATATGGAAGAGGTGGCAAGGGAAGCGGTTTACAGGGCAGAGAATTTCGGCATTATATTTATAGATGAATTTGACAAGATAGCGGTTAAAACGCCTACGGGAGGACCAGGCGTCTCCAGGGAAGGGGTGCAGAGGGATATGCTACCCATAGTTGAGGGGACATCTGTAAATACAAAATACGGTGTTGTAAGAACTGATCATATTCTGTTTATAGCTGCTGGTGCCTTTCACATGGCAAAACCCTCCGATCTAATACCAGAACTTCAGGGAAGGTTCCCCATAAGGGTTGAATTGAAACCTCTCACAAAGGAGGACTTTGTAAAAATACTTAAAGAACCGCAGAATGCACTTACAAAGCAGTATGTTGAACTTATGAAAACTGAGGATGTTTATCTGGAGTTCACAGACGATGCAATAGATGAAATAGCCCTTATTGCGGAGGAGATTAATAACAAAACCGAAAATATAGGAGCAAGAAGGCTTCATACAGTTATGGAAAAACTCCTTGAAGACATTTCCTTCAATGCACCCGATATGGCAGGTCAGTCAATAATAATAGACA
>JALWWX010000079.1 GCA_027078675.1 Aquificales bacterium
TCAAACCCGTGGTTATCATAACCTCTATGGAAACTTTGCTGTAGGGATCCTTTCTTAAAAATTCATCAAGAAGGGCATCCGCTATTTGATCCGCAAGTTTATCCGGGTGTCCTTCCGTAACCGATTCTGCCATTCTTAAACAGTACATGGGTTTTATTATATAAACAATCAGTCAAGTAAGCTTACTATATCTTCTATAATTTCATCCCTATTTTCTTTAGTAAGTTCTATAACTGTTGCATCAGGATCCCTTCTTAACATAGCAACAAGCTTATGAACATCCCTGATAGGTATGGTTATTAAATACTTTCTCTTTTTATCATTTATAATTTCCCTTACTATATCCCTGAATTTCTTTGAGAAAAGCTCCATTTTCCCAACCTCATCTATTATCACAACACAATCTTTGCATTTCAGTGCCTTCTCAATTATGGGAATGGCTTCCTCTTCAAATCTTTCTACATTTACTCCGTAACTTCCCACCAGCTTGTTGGATGTGAAAGTTTTACTCGCGAATAGCCTTTCTCCACCTTCCGTTGTAACAATTTTAAAGCCTTTCCTTTTTCCTGTTTTTTTGTCCCTTACCTCTTCCGTCCAGAATCCTATCGCCTTTTTTCCTAATCTTTCCGCAATCCTTTTTATCAAGGTTGTTTTACCTATACCAGGTTCTCCCGTGATTAAAATCTTCATCCTTTTATAATTTAAATACTAATGAAGAAGATAATAGCTGTTTTACTTACAATAATCAGCATGGCTATGGGTGAGGAGATAGTAATAGATACATTGCCTAACGGAGCTACCCTCATAGTTAAAGCGAGGGACGATACGGAGGCTGTTGCTTTGCATGTGTGGTTCAGGGTGGGATCCGTTTATGAAAACTACGAAGAGAAGGGTATGGCTCACTTCCTTGAGCACATGCTGTTTAACGGATCGGAAAATTATAAGTACGGTGAAATAGAAAAATGGGTTGAAAGCAGGGGAGGAAATATAAATGCTGGAACTTCAAAGGATTTTACCTATTATTACATTGAGATAGCTTATCCATATTGGGAGAAAGCCCTTGAACTCCTTTACCATCTTACCCTTAAGGCTACCCTTGATGAAGATATGGTTGAGAAGGAAAAGCCTATAGTTATTGAAGAATTAAGAAGGGGAAAGGATAATCCGAGAACCATCCTTTGGGAACACTTTGAAAAACTCGCTTACAAGGTCTCACCCTACAGATTTCCCATAATAGGTTATGAAAAGACAATAAAAAGATTCACCAGGGAAATGCTTTTAAGGTTTTATGAAAACTTTTATCAGCCAAGGAACATGGTAATAGTCGTAGTAGGTAAGGTTGATCCTGAGAAAGTAAAGGATATAGTAATGAACACCTTTGGGAAAGAGAAGGGAGTACCTGTACCGAGGGTTGATATACCGCTTGAACCTGAACAGAAAGGTATAAGATTTGAGAAGATAGAAGATGAAAGGGTTGCAAAAGCCCATTGGATAATAGGTTGGAGGGTTCCTCCTGCAGGTTCAAAGGAGCATTATACATTGCTTTTAATAGATCAGATACTCAGTAATGGAAGGACATCCTTATTTTATAGGGAACTTAAAGAAAAGGGATTGGTTTATTCAATATCATCTGGGGACTTGGCAAGACCGAGAAATAACATATTTGTTGTAAGTTCAACCTTTGATCCTGATAAATATAATGAGGTTAAGAGAAGGGTGTTTGAGATTATACAGAGTCTAAGGGATATAGAAGATGAGGATCTTCAAGAGGCAAAGAGGAGGATAATTAATTCTGTTATATTTGAAAGGGAGAGGGTTGAGGCTGA
>JALWWX010000080.1 GCA_027078675.1 Aquificales bacterium
GTCTTGTGAATTCTTCGGAGACGAAGGGTATTATATCTTCCCTTTTTTTAAGGTACTCATAAACCTCCTTACCGAGTTTTGTAGGTATGAGGAATCCTTTACGCTCTATTATATAACCCCTGTCAAAGAGCTTTGTTACTATTGTGGCGTAGGTTGAAGGTCTTCCTATACCCCTTCTCTTCATCTCTTCCACGAGACTACCTTGGGTGTAGAGGAATGCCTTGGGAACCTGTCTTATTTCCTTTTCCCTTATTTCAATAGCACCTTCTCTAACAGATGTTGTTTCCACTGGATTTATCAGGTCAAACCCCCTCTCTATTATTTCCGCTGTTACAGTTTCTTCCCTTTCAATGTCCCCCGCCTTTATGCTTAACCTTTTCTTTTTAACCTTTACAGGTCTCATCTGGGAGGAGATAAATCTTTTGAACACAAGTTCATAAAGCAGTATATGATCCCTCGTTATACCTTCTATCTGACCGCCGAGCATCATGGATCTGAGTTCTTCTGGATCAAGGGGTTTGGTGGGTCTTATACACTCGTGGGCTCCCCCTTCACCCCAATGCCTTCCGTAGAAGTATTCTTCTCCGAACTCTTCCTTTATATAATCCCTTGCTATACCTATGCCCGTGTCCGAAACCCTTGTTGAATCCGTCCTGTGATATGTAATAAGACCCATTTCAAACAGCTGTTGGGCAAGGTTCATGGTTTTTTCAAGGGAGAATCTGTACCTCTCCGATGCATCCCTCAGCATGGTGTCAGTTGTGTAAGGCGGAAGAGGACTTATTTTATCTTCAAATTCTTCCTTTACCTTTATTTCAGCGGTGTCCACCCTATCAATGAATTCCTTAGCCTTCTTTTTGTCTTCAAACTCAAACTCCAACCTGAAACCTTCTGACCTTATTACCGCAATATATTTCTTTTTCCTGTATTCCCTTTCCCTCTCTATTATCCAGCCGAGGACGGGGGTTTGAACCCTTCCCGCGGATAGCCAATTTTTTGAAAAGGTTGACTGAAGTATCTTTGAAACCTCAAAGCCTACCCATCTGTCGGATATCCTCCTTACCACCTGTGCCTTTACAAGATTCTCATCAAAGCTCCTTGGATTTTTAAGGGCGTTTATTATGGCCCTCTTCGTTACCTCATGAAATTCCATCCTTTTTACGCTGTCAACATAAGGCATAAGTATGTTGCCCACATCCCACCCTATCTTTTCTCCTTCTGTGTCCGGGTCAGTGGCTATGTAAACTTCGTCCGCTTCTACGGCTATAGCCCTCAATCCCTCTATAATTTGCTCTTTTTCCTCAATTATTTCATAGACAGGTATAAACACACTGTCTGTTTTTATGACTCCGTGAAATCCTCTGTCTTTGGTGAGATCCAGTATATGACCTGCGGAGGCTGTAATAATAAGATATATATCGCCCACAACTACTTCCATTACCTCGTGACCGCCAATCCTTCTTACAACGGGCTTACCGAAGAAGTTTGCAATTGTCCTTGCCTTGTTGGGGGATTCAACTATAACAAGAAGGGGTTTTAGGACATCCGTCTTCTTTATCTTTTTCTTTCCCGCCATAAGCTCTTTTACCTTGAGCCTGTCTTTATCTATCTCCTTAAGGAGATTATCAAGATTAACATCTCCCGCTTTTAGGAAGTTTATTTCCTCACCGAACCATCTGACCTTTCTTATCAGATTGTTGAAAGCCTTTTTATCGTCTACAAGAATATAACTTAGACCCTTTGTTATACCGCCCGCAAACATCCTTGATACCCTGCCCGATGCTTGGATATACCCTGTGACATCAGAGACTACAAGGGTGTATTC
>JALWWX010000081.1 GCA_027078675.1 Aquificales bacterium
AGCAGTTCCTGTGTTTACACCCACTACTACCGCTTTGTTTTTAATCACTCCTACAAGCACCTCTGTTTTTATGTGAGATTTTACTTGTCTTATTTCTTTGCCTTTCATCCAGAGGAGTTTGAAGGTGCCTGAGTATCCGAAGCCTGTTCCATCTGCTATAAGGCAGTGAAACTCTTTGGCTTTCAGTACTTCCATTATTTCTCTTGCTGTTGTGTGGATGAGCTTTTTGAAGTAGGTATTTTCAATTTTTCTGAATCTGTACCACAGGGTAGTGTGGTCTGGGGCGTTTGGGAATAGGTCTTTTAGTTTTTGCTCTAAGTCTCTGAGGGATAGGTTTTCAAGGATTTTGAGTAGCAGTGCGAAAATGATTATGTGGTTTGGGTATGTTGGTGGTCTTCCTTTTTTTGATGGTTTGTTTTTGATGGAGTGGCATAGTTGTTTGGATTTTGCTAAAATGAGTTTCATCAATTTTTTGTTGCTCTTTGTCCTCATTCTTCCTTTTTTATTCCCCTTCCCCCTTTTTGTCTGTATTTTTTAAACGGGCTCACGCCCTTACGGGCGACGCCCTGTATCTCCTCCCTCACGGAAGGGGACTTAGGGCGTAGAATTAGTTAAAAGTCATGCCAAAAAGAGTTATTCTCCTGATCCTTATGGTAGCACCCTTAGTGTGTGGAGAAGATTTAAAAATATGGAAGCTTCACACGGAGCTTTCTTTTGTCAGAACCTCGGGTAACACTAATACGGAAACCTTTTCCCTTAAATTTGATGTCAACAGGGAAGGAGAAAAAAATAAACTACTTTTAAAAGGTAACGGTTTGTACTCAAAGACGGAAGGTAAGGAATCCGCAAGCAAGTTGAGTATAACAGGAAGGTGGGAAAGGCTATTTACTTTAAGATTTTTTTCCTATCTGACCTTAGGATTTAAAACGGACAAATTCTCCGGTTACGAGTACAGGATAAACGGCGGTCCGGGTATAGGATACTATCTGATAAAAGATGATAAAAAAGAACTAAAACTGCTTTCTTCCATCCTTTATTACAAAGACAGAAAATATGTTGAACCTTTTGAAGAGGATGCTTATACATCTTCGGAAACGGAGCTTTCCCTGAAAATATATCTGAGAGAAAATGTTTTGCTGAAACATCTGACAAACTACAGTATTTCGCTGAACGACTACTCAAAATACTTTATTACATCAGAAATATCCCTTGAAGTTATGGTTAACAACCATATATCCCTCGGTGTAGGTTATCAGGTGTATTATCAGAACAAAATACCCGATCCCACCATAAAGAGGCTTGACACAACCTTCCTTACCTCACTTATCATAAATATATAATGTTACTTTACTTATTTTTAACGCTTCCAATTTTACTCTCAGGGTGTTCAAAAGAAACAGAAAAAAAGGAACAGTTACAAAAGTCGGAAGAGGCTAAAGCAATAAATGTAAAAATCCCTCCCGTAGTAAAGGATAAATGTATCATGTGTCACGATGTGTTTAAAAGGAAGGTGGGACCATCCTTTGTGCAGGTAAGGGATAGGTATAAGGAAGATCCGAAAGCTATAGAAAAGATAAGCAGAAGCATAAAGAGGGGAAGTCAGGGAAAGTGGGGAAGGGTGGCGATGCTCCCTAACGATGTAACGGAAGAAGAAGCAAAGCAAATTGCGGAGTGGATAATGTCCCTTAAATAGGTTACCACTGGGGTGCTATCTTTGCCTTACCTTTTAGATATTTATCCACCGCCAAGGCTACTTTACAGCCGTCCGCTGCTGCAATAACCGCTTGTTTTATGTTATTACATAAGATATCTCCTGCAGCAAAAACTCCGGGAACGGAAGTTTCCATTTCCTCATTTATCAGTATGCATCCACCTTCGGTCATTTCAACTTGATTCATAAGGAAATCTATGGAAGGCTTATTACCACCTAAGAATATAAACACACCCTCTACAGGCAACACTTTTTCTTCCTTAGTATCTATATTTTTCACTTTAAGACCTGTAACAAACTGATCCCCTACTATCTCAATAATTCTGTGGTGTGTAAGTATTTCAATATTATTTATGTTGCGAAGCTCCTCCACAAGCTCGGGTGGTGCTTTTATCTTGCTTGAAGGCACCACAAAATATATATGCCTTGCAAATCTTGAAATAAACTCCGCCTCCTCAATGGCATAGTCATCCTCACCTATAACCGCCACATCCTTACCTTTAAAGAATGCAGCATCACACACACCGCAATATGAAACGCCCCTTCCCAGAAATTCCTCTTCTCCTTTATACTTATGGGTTCTTTCCATCGCTCCCGATGCAACTATTAACGCCCTTCCCTTGAATTCTCTTCCGTCTATTGTATAAACCTTCTTTATATCGCCGTTAAGATCGGTCGCAATTACTTTACCCCTTACAAATTCCGCACCGAAACTTTTTGCCTGCTCTCTCATTCTCTTCAACAACTCATACCCTGATATCGGACCTGGAACACCCGGATAATTTTCTATATTCTGTGTTACACCGAGTGCACCGTCCGCTTCAGCCCTGTATAAGACAAGAGTAGAAAGGCCCGCCCTCGCTGTATATATTGCAGCGGTACTTCCCGCAGGACCCGCCCCTATTATTATCACATCATAAACTTTATCAGGGTTATAATCCAATGTTAAATCCATCTTCACATCCCCTCTCTACCGGATCCGCTCCGAGGATCCGGGCTGGGGTATTTATATCCCGCCCTTTTAAAGGCAGGGAAGTCCCCAGCAGGCGGTATTTTCCCTGCCTCATAATTATCAATATATCAGTTTTCATAATCCTAACTATGCTAAAGAACAGATAGACTGTAATAGCTATCTTTCCTGAACTCTTCCCTCTCGTAAGGAAAGTCCTTTCTGTAGTGAACTCCCCTACTTTCCTTTCTGTTATAAGCACAGTAAGTGCAAGCCCTTGCTATAAGTAAGAGATCTAATATTCGTCTGTTTTCCACCGTAGGCTCCCAATAAGGAGCGGTATCCGTTACCTTATCCATATCCTCAAGCAGAGTCTTTAAATCATCTCCCTCCCTTTCAACACCCATCAAAAGCCACAGCTTTTCTCTTACTCTTTCAAAATCTAAATCCCTCTTTACCGTCTTTTCTTTCCTGAAAACGAATCTTTTTTCCGAAAACCTCAACCTACTTATATCCATGTAAATCCTGTATGCGGTCCTTATGCCGAATACTATACCCTCAAGTAAAGAATTTGATGCAAGCCTGTTTGCGCCGTGTACACCCGTACACGCACACTCCCCCACCGCATAAAGACCCTCCATAATTGTTCTTCCGAACATATCTACATCAATGCCCCCTATAAAGTAATGCGCAGCGGGATTTACGGGAATAAGATCCTTGTACGGATCAAATCCCTTTTCCCTCAGAAAAGAAAATATGGTAGGAAACCTTTCCTCCAATTTTATTTTTTCGCCGAGCCTTCTCATATCCAAAAAGACCCGTTTTCCTTCCTTCATCTTTCTGTATATAGCCCTTGCTACAACATCCCTCGGCTCAAGCTCATTAACAAACCTTTCTCCCCTATCATCAACAAGAAAGGCACCTTCCCCCCTTACAGCCTCCGATATTAAAAGGTTAGAATCCTTAAATACCGTAGGATGGAATTGGATAAACTCGGGATTTCTTATCTTTATTCCTTTTCTCATGGCTATTCCTATAGCATCACCCCTTGCTTTAGAAGGATTTGTAGTGTATCTGAATATGGAAGCTGCACCCCCGGTTGCAAGCACAAGGGCTTTAAGCCTTATTACCCTTAATTTGCCCTCTACCGTTACAAGGATGCCTTCAACCCTATCATCACCCAGTATTTCCTGAAGTTCCCCTTCCACAACGGGTACTCCGTACTCCTTCAATTTGCGCCACAGGGATGAGTAAATAGCTCTACCCGTATAGTCTTTAACCTTCAATACCCTTGCAACACTGTGTCCCCCTTCGGTTGTAGTAATGTAACCCTTATCATCCTTGTCAAAGGAAACACCCCACCTTTCAAGTTTAACTATGCTGAAAAGACCCTCATCTACAAGAATTCTAACAGCATGAGGGTCATTAAGGTTTCTGCCTGCCCTTATAGTGTCAACAAAATGAAGCTCTGGGCTGTCTCCTTCACCTACCGCGCAGGCTATTCCGCCTTGAGAATAGTATGTGTTGCCTATACCCCTCGTAAGCAAAAGGGGATTTAAACCCAGCTCTTTAAGGGTGAGGGCTACGGTTAAACCTCCTATACCGCTACCACATACAACTATATCGGTCTTTTCTTCTGGAATGCGCAAAGTATCAAATTCCAAAAAATAGAACATTACCTATTCTTTATTATCTTAATAAGGATGCTTGCCAGTTTTTCTTCATCATGTCGTATAAAATCTTCCTTCTCTCCTATCAGATCCTCCGCAAATACCTCAATACCTGAACGGGCTATACTTGCAACATCGGGTATAACGGGTTCTTGATTCTTTTCAAGGTATTTATTAAGAAGCTCACTGGAAGGCATCTTTGTATTTACAACCGCAACATCTATATTGTCAATACCTGTATGTTCAATAAATGTATCAATATGCGCCTTTGCTGTTAGCTTGTTTGTTTCCCCCGGCTGGGTCATAACATTAACAACAAATATCTTCAAAGCCTTTGATGACCTAACCGCATCCCTTATATCCTCTATAAGAAGGTTAGGAATTATGCTCGTATAAAGACTGCCCGGACCAAATATTATGACATCCGCGGACTCAATTGCAGCAAGGGTGTCTATAGGCGGTTTTACACCTTTGGGTTCCACCCATATATCTTCCACCTTACTATCAGGATTTTCCTTTCCGTACTCCGTTATCTTCTCTTCGCCTTCAACTACACTACCATCGCTGAATCTCGCACAAAGATGGATACTTTCTATGGTGGAAGGTATTATTTCACCCTTTGTCTTCAATATCTCAGAGGCAAGCCTTATGGCATCCATAAAACTACCCGTTATATCGGTAAGGGCGGTTATAAAAAGATTTCCGAAGGCGTGGCCATCAAGACCTTCCCCTTTAAATCTGTACTGAAAGAGTTCTTTAAGAATTTCCTCTTGATCAGAGAGGGCTACGAGGCAGTTCCTTATATCGCCGGGAGCAGGTATATTATATATCTCCCTCAGCCTTCCTGTACTTCCTCCACTGTCCGCAACGGTAACAATAGCCTGAAGTTTATCTATACCTTCACCTACCTTTTTCTTCAAACCCCTCAGGAGTGTAGAAAGACCCGTACCTCCACCTATGGCTACTACATTCACAATCCTACCCTCTCCTTTATTTTATCCCAAGAAGGTTTTTCTATTATTCCCCTTTCCGTAATTATAGCAGTTATATTCTCCGCAGGCGTAACATCAAAAGCGGGATTAAAGGCGCTGGTTCCTTCAGGAGATACTGAAGTATATCCGCATTTCTTAACCTCTTCCTCCGCCCTCTCCTCTATGGGTATATCTTCGCCTTTTTCAATTCCGAGATCAAAGGTGGATATGGGAGCTACCACATAAAAAGGAATATTGTGTTCCTTAGCAAGGACTGATAATGCATAGGTGCCTATCTTATTCGCCACATCACCCCTTCTCGTGATCCTGTCCGCTCCTACTATAACCGCATCAACCATGCCCTCCTTCATAAGCATACCCGCGCACGAATCAACTATAAGCTTATGAGGTATACCTTCCTTTGAAAGTTCCCAGGCTGTAAGCCTTGCCCCCTGAAGGAAAGGTCTTGTTTCATCAACCCACACAAATATGTTCTTACCCGAATAGTGGGCTGATCTTATAACCCCCAATGCGGTACCCCAGCCACTCGTTGCAAGTGCTCCCGTATTGCAGTGGGTGAGTATCTTAGCTCCGTTTTTTATTAGCACGCTTCCGATCTCACCCATCTTCTTATTATTCTCGTAGTCCTCTTTCTCAATCAAAACAGCTTCTTTCTCAACATCCCTTCCTTCATCGTAAGCCTTTTTTATCCTTTCAAGAGCCCAAAAGAGGTTAACCGCTGTGGGTCTGGTTGATTTAAGTTCCTTTATAATAACATCTGGATCCTGACCCGCCTTAATTCCGAGTACGAACCCGTAAGATGCAACACAACCTATGGCAGGCGCTCCCCTTACAAGCATCTCCTTTATGGCATACGCCACATCCTTGTAAGTTTTTGCTTCAAACCATTCTTCCTTAAGGGGTAATTTCCTCTGATCAAGGACAAGCAATCTATCACCCTTCCACAAAAATGCCTTTACTTCACTCATAGTCTTCCCTCAAAAGCCCTTTCGCATATATCCACAATATCATCAAAACTCGGCTCAACAGGATTAATAAGGAAAAGCCTCCTGCTGAGATAATATGTATCCTCCGCAATCCTATATACATCCTCCTTTTTAACCCCCAACTCTGAGAGGGTTTTAGGAAGGTTAAAGACATCAAGCATATTCTCAATAGCTTTTAAAACACCTTCCGCCTTAACGCCGTATCCAAGAATCTCCGACACCCTCTCATACTTCTCCCTGTTACCCTTAAGATTGAACTTTGTAACATAAAGGGAAAGGGCACATAGACCCTCTGGATGTGATACGGAAGGGTAATGGGCGGAAAGGGGATGTTCTATACCGTGTATAAGTCCCACCCTTTTAAAGTCTATGGCATATCCGCCGAGGGTAGATGCAAGGGAAAGTTTTTCCCTCCCTTCCTTATAAGAAGGATCCTCATAAACCCTCGGTAGATATTCCTTTATTATGCGGATTGTTTTCATTGCGTACATATCACCCACAGGGTGATAGACCTTATTGGTAAAGGATTCAAGGGCGTGGAAAAAGGCGTCCATGGCTGTGAGGGCTGTCAGTCGCTGTGGCATTGATAGGGTAAGAAGGGGATCAACCACCGACACACGGGGGTATATAAGAGAATGGGATATTACAAGTTTCTCTTTTCTTTTGGGATTTGATATTACAGCATATCTGTTAACCTCACTTCCCGTACCGGAAGTGGTGGGTATGCATATAAGAGGTCTGTTCCAGTAAGGTAATGCTTTGGGACCTTCGGGATAATTGACATAGTCCCATGCGGATCCTTCATTGGCGGAAACTATGGATACCGCCTTCGCCGTATCAAGCACACTGCCCCCTCCCAAACCTACTATAAAATCCGCCTTTTCCCTTACAACCTCATCTGAAATCTTGTTAACGAGCCAATCCTCCGGATTGGGCATTACCCCTGAAAAAATTTTTATCTCCTTCACTCCCCCCTCCTTAAGGAGTCTTTCCACATTTTCAAGATATCCGTATTTTTTTGCACTCTCCTTACCTATTATAATTATTGCTTTATCACCGAACCTTCTTACTACATCCTTAAGTTTTGATAAACTTCCATTCCCGAATATAAGCTCAACCGGGTTATAAACGGAGAATTGCATGTATCATAGTATTATAAAGATGACGGTTGAGGAAGTTTTGGAGATAATTGAACCCCTTAGGGATTCAAAGGTAATAGTATTTACCAACGGATGTTTTGACATCCTACATGCGGGTCATGTAAGCTACCTTGAAGAGGCGAAAAGCCTCGGCGATATACTTATAGTGGGCTTAAATTCGGACGATTCGGTAAGAAGGATAAAGGGTGATAAAAGACCCGTAATACCCCAAGAGGAAAGGGCTTACATCCTATCAAGATTAAAACCCGTTGATTATGTTGTAATATTTGAAGAGGACACACCAGAAAATCTTATAAAGAAAATAAAACCCCATATACTTGTTAAGGGCGGAGACTGGACACCAGATAAGATAGTGGGAAGGGAATTTGTTGAATCTTACGGCGGTAAAGTGGTAACCATTCCCTTCTCCTTTCATACTTCCACTACAGCCATAATAGAAAGGATAAGAGAAAGATACTGCGGTTAAATTTACACCTGAAACTTATCCATATTTGATTCTATCTCCTTAGTCTTCTCGGTCACCGTCCTTATATTTTCCTTTATTACTTCAACAGATCTGCTCTGTTCTTCCATGGCAACAGCTATGGATTCTATGGCGATCATAACACTCTTAACCACCTCCTCTATACTCCTGTAGCTTTCTACCACCTCCTTTGATGTTTTCTCGCCTTTTTCAACAGTCATGAGAACTTCCTCAACAAGATTTGAGATTTCTTTGGCAGCATTCCCCGAAATTTCTGCAAGCTTCCTTATTTCATCCGCCACAACAGCAAAGCTTTTACCGAGATCACCCGCCCTTGCAGCCTCTATTGCCGCGTTCAATGCTATGAGATTGGTCTGCTCCGCTATCTCTATAATCTTATCCGTTATACTGCCTATTTTCTTACTTGCCTCCACTATCTCCTCCGTAGATGCATACATCTCCTTTATTTTCCCTTTACCCTTTCCTATCACTTCAACCATATCGTGAGACATATTTTTTACCCTCAATGTCTCTTCAGAAACATTGTGTATAGCTGTTGTCGTTTCCTCAACGGAAACATTCATGCTACTCATGTGGTAAAAAACATCCTTTAGATTTGACTTTATAGTATTAAGAAGCCTCTGGAGTTTCTCCAAAGAATCGTTAATATAGTCCACAAGCTCCTTAATGTCCCCATGGAAATTTTCTCTTATTCTTACCTGAAGATTTCCGTTTGAAACATTCCCCATTACATCTTTAAATGATTCCATAACCCTGTTAAGTTCGGAAAAGGATTCATTAATATGATTTACAATTATTCCGAGATCCCCCTTGAAATTGCCTCTTATCCTTTGTTTAAAATTTCCCCTTGCAAGTTCGGAAACAGCCCCCATTATACTCCTCAATGCACCTCCTATCTCACCGAGCATATTCCTTACAGCCCTTTCAATTATATGAAACTCATCCTTTGATCCCGTCCTTTCGTATCTGTTAAGGGCGGAAAATTCCATACTCGTAGATATTTCCTCCACAAATTTGACTGTTTCTTCTATTCTCAAGGATATTGATCTGAATGTTCTGTAAATGAATATACCCGTGATGGTAGTAACAAAAAGGGCAAGGACTGCTGTCCCGAAGAATTTAAATAGGGCACTCCTGCTCTCTTCAAGAGCTTTTTCCCTTATGTCGTTTATGATAAAGTCTTCCACCTCTTTTATAAGATTTATCTTCCCAGTCTGAATCTCAAACCAGCGGGTTGGTTCCGTATTGAACCCTTCCCTTTTTTCAACGGCGGTTCTTTCCATTGCCTCCGCTTCTTTAAACTCATCCCTCCCTTTTATTTCTTCAAACATATCCGTGTAATATTCTGGAGCAACTTTAAAAAAGGAAGAAATATAGGCTTGTCTTTTTCCTTCAAGTTCCACAAACTTTATAAACAGATCCTCCTCGAATATGTTTTTAGCAAACACTACGCTTAAAATAGCCCTTTTTATCCCTTCTATGTCTTTTGCTCTCAGGAAAAAGGAAAGGGCGAGTATCCGCGCCCCGATGTCCGTATTACTTGCCTCTTTAAACATATAGCTCACCGTATCTATAAGCTCGTTTATACGGGAAGTGTAGAACCTAACAACCTCTTCTTTGCTTATGTCCAAAGAATCAACCCTTTCTCTGATCTTATTCAATTTCCCAAGTTTTTCCAGTATATTACCGAACATTTCCTTACCAGAAATCTCCCTTCTGAACTTCCCCATAATCTCATCTGTTATCTCCCTTTGTTTTTGAAGCTCCTCCCTAAATTTCATGCCTCCGCTTCCCACAAAACCCGTACTCATACCCCTTTCCTTTTGAAGCTCATGAACAAGTAAGGAAGCGGTCTCCACTGCCTTTGATATCTCCGCTATATTGGAAGCGGACCTGTAATCAAACCAGAGGCTAATAGTCAATATTATGGAAAGGAAAATAGTAAAAGATAAGGGCAAAAATACTGCAATTCCTATCTTACTTTTTATGCTTTCCATTATGCTCCCTCCATTATCTTTATTTCGCAAGCAAAGGGAAACAATTAAGGGGAATTTTCAAAAGTTCTTGCTTGTAAATGTATCCCTAAACCCTCCATCTTAAATATCTCTATCTCCTGCCCTTTGGTGTATATGATCAAATAATGAACCCCTCTAAACATACTCTGCACTATTGACACATAAAAACTTCACATGTTAAACTCTTTAAACCGTTAAAACCCCAAAGGAGGTTGAGAAGAATGGGTGTACATAAATTGAATCCCAAGGATCATTTGAAGCCTTCAGATCTTAAAGGTATATCCAATGAACAGATAGAGCCCCACTTTGAAGCTCACTATAAGGGTTATGTTACAAAATACAATGAGATACAAGAAAAACTTGCGGATAAAAGCTTTTCGGACAGAACAAAGGCAAATCAGAATTATTCCGAATACAGAGAATTAAAGGTTGAAGAGACCTTCAATTATATGGGGATAATACTCCACGAGCTTTACTTTGGGCATCTCAAACCTCAGGGAAGCCCTTCAGAGGAATTTAAGAAAAAGGTTGAAGAAGACTTTGGATCATGGGAAGATTGTGTAGCTGAGCTTAAGGCTGCAGCAATTGCCTTCAGGGGATGGGCAATATTGGGACTTGATGTATTTTCTGGAAGGTTGGTTATAAACGGTCTTGATGCCCACAATGTTTATAATCTGTATGGCCTAATACCCCTTATAGTTATTGACACTTACGAACATGCCTATTATGTTGATTACAAGAATAAAAGACCTCCTTATGTAGATGCCTTCTTTGAAAATATAAACTGGGATGTTGTAAACAAAAGATTTGCTAAGGCAATGGAAGCTTGCAGAGCGCTTAAGGACTTCATAGGTTGAAGGAAACAAGGATATTCAAGTACATAAAGGGAATTGTAAGAAACAGGAAGTATATGACAACGGAAGAGATAATGCTGATGCTTGAAAGATACTATAACTTACCTATAAATATACCCTCGGTTTATTACAAGTACAGGAAGATTATAAAGATGGCAAGGCAGGAAGTTTACAAGGAAAGGAGGAAAAACAGGAAAATTGGAAGAGATAAAGGCGTTTAATCATTACCTTGAATATATAGGAGGAGAGCTTTATATAGAAGGGGTGCCCGTGAGGGAACTGGCTGTTAAGTACGGCACCCCTCTTTATATATACAGTGCGAATTATATAAGGGAAAGGATAGATCTTTACAAAAATGCTTTCCCCGAAGCCTTGATTTGCTATGCGGTAAAGGCTAACTTTAATCCGGAAATAATAAAGATAGCGGGAGAGAAAGGTTGCGGAGCGGATATAGTTTCGGGTGGTGAACTCTTCTTTTCAATCCGTGCGGGTATAGATCCTAAAAGGATAGTGTATTCTGGGGTGGGTAAAACTTCGGAAGAGATATCCTACGCCCTTGATACGGGAATACTCATGTTTAATGTAGAGTCTCGTATGGAACTGGATGTTATAAACGGTATCGCAAAGAGTAAAGGGAAAAAGGCACCTGTATCCCTGAGGGTAAATCCGGATGTGGATCCCAAAACCCATCCTTATATAGCCACCGGTATGAAAGAAAGCAAGTTCGGTATAGATATAAAAAGAGCGTTGGATGAATATAAATATGCCTCTTCCCTGAGCAACATTGAAGTGATCGGAATACACTGTCATATAGGTTCGCAGATAACGGATATATCTCCCTTCTCCGAAGCTGTTGAAAAGGTAATTGGTCTTTATCACAAACTGCTAAGTGAGGGAATAGAAATAAGGTATGTGGATATAGGTGGAGGTTTGGGTATAAGATATAAACCCGAGGATACTGAGCCTTCACCCCTTGATCTTTACGAAGCTATAAAGCCTTATATATCCGACATAAAGGCAAAACTCATCATAGAACCGGGCAGGTCCGTAGTAGGAAACGCAGGTATTTTTGTTACGGAAGTGCAGTTCATTAAAAAGAAGGAAGGAAAGAACTTCATAATAGTGGACGGAGGTATGAATGATATTATAAGACCTTCCATATACGGTGCATATCATCATATAGTTCCTGTTACACCTAAGGGGAACAAAAAGATAAAGGCGGATATAGTAGGACCAATATGTGAAACAGGTGATTTTTTGGCAAAGGACAGGGAAATAGAAGAGCCGGAAAGGGGAGATTTGCTTGCTGTACTATCCGCAGGAGCTTACGGATATGTAATGTCCTCTTACTACAATTTGAGGGAAAGGCCTGCGGAGATACTTGTTGACGGTGAAAGCTACAGATGTATAAGAAAGAGGCAAGATTACGATTATATATATGAGCTTCATTGCAAATAATTACTTGGTAAACTATATTATCCTCTTATGGATATAAAGGCACAATTGGAACTTTTTGTGGAAAGGTGCAAAGAGAAGAAGCTTAAGATAACTCCTCAGAGAATAGCGGTTTATGAAGTATTATTAAGATCAAAGGAACACCCTACTGTAGAGGAAATATACAATCAAATAAAGGAGAAGTATCCTTATGTTTCAATGGCTACGGTTTACAGGACCGTTGAAATACTGGAAAATATAGGTCTTGTCAAAAAGGTATGCTATTGGGGAAATTCAACAAGATACGACGCCAACCTTGAAGAGCATCACCACTTTATATGTATAAAATGCGGATCCATAAGGGATGTTTCTTTCAACGGAAATATCAATATCCCCCGTGAAATAGACGGTTACACAATAAACAGTGTGGCGGTTAACATGTACGGAATTTGTCCCTCATGTAAGAACTGAAAATACACCCATTTTTTCAAATTTTTTGACGCGTTCTCTGAGGAGTTGATCGCAAGGTAAGGAGCATAATTCTTTAAGGCATGCATTTATATAGCAGGATAGTATGCGTGCGGAATTCTTATAGTTCCAGTGGGAAGCACCGTAAGGCTCCTTTACCACATAATCAATAATTCCCATTTCCAAGAGATCCTGGGAAGTAAGCTTAAGAGCCTTTGAGGCTTCCTTAACCTTTGATTGATCTCCCCATAATATCGCTGCACACCCCTCGGGTGATATTACCGAATAGATAGCATTTTCCATCATAAGTATTCTGTCCGCAACACCGAAGGCGAGGGCGCCTCCGCTTCCTCCTTCCCCTATAACAACCGCCACGGTAGGCACCTTCAGTGAAGCCATTGTTGATATACTCTCCGCGATGGCTTCTGATTGTCCCCTTTCCTCCGCACCTATGCCCGGATAGGCACCGGGTGTATCAATAAAGGTTATAAGGGGCATCTTAAATTTCTCCGCAAGCTTCATAATCCTTATAGCCTTTCTGTATCCCTCTGGGTGAGGCATTCCGAAATTCCTTTCCATCTTTTCCTTAGTCGTTCTGCCCTTTTCATGACCTATGACAGCCACCGGCTTTCCCCTGAAGTATCCGAATCCCCCTATAACAGCCTTATCATCTCCAAATCTTCTGTCTCCGTGAAGTTCGGTAAAGTTTTTAAAAATCAACTTTATAAAGTCAACGGTATGGGGTCTTTTAGGATGTCTTGCGAGTTGAACGCGTTCCCAAGGAGATAACTTTTTGTACAGCTTTTCCGATTTTTCCCTGAATTTTTTCTTAAGTTCTATAAGATCTTCCCTTACCTCCCTGTTACCGAATTTATATATCTTCTCAAGCTGTTCTATCTTGTCCCTTAATTCCGCAAGCTCCCTTTCAAACTCAAGAAACATGGTTTAACTATATATAACACACTCACGCTTTTAAGGTAGATATCACTTCAAGCATGCTATCAACAATGTATGCAACATCCTCATCAGATAAAAAGGGATGAACGGGAATAGAAAATACCTCTTCCCTGTACTTATATGCACTTTCAAGGGGTAATGCCTTGCATTCTCTTATTTCATTTAGCAGGTAGGGATAATATACCCTTGCATCAATCCCCTTTTCCTTCAAACCTTCAATAATAGCATCCCTCAAGGGATGTCTCATTGTAAAAAGGTGATACACATGCTTTGAATCTTCCCTTTCCTTAGGAACTTCAAAGATTTCAGAAAAACGCTCTTTGTAAATCTTTGCTATTTCTCTCCTCCTCTCGTTTCTTTCGTCAAGATACTTAAGCTGAATAGATCCTACCGCAGCCTGAAACTCCGTTATCCTTACATTGAAGGCAGGATGTTCGCCGAAATCTATCCATTTTTTTATATTTTTTGCTATCTCTTCCGAATCCGTTAATATGGCTCCTCCTTCTCCCATGGGAACATTCTTTGAGGCGTAAAAACTGAAGGCGGATACATGACCCCACGCTCCTGCCTTCTTTCCCATATATTCCGCACCGTGGGCTTGAGCTGCATCCTCAAGAACAAAAAATCCATACTTATCGGAAAGATACATAATAGATTCCATATCTGCCATCTGCCCGAAAAGGTGAACGGGTATAACAACTTTTGGGTTATATTTTTTTGCAACATCCTCAAGCTGATTTACATCCATGGTGTAGTACTCATCAATATCAATTACCAGAGGTGTTCCGCCTGCAAGTAAAACAGCATCAACGGTTGCCATAAAACTCATAGCTGGTACTACAACCTGTTCCCCCTTATCAACCCCCAAAGCCTTAAGCGCTACAAAAAGGGCAACCGTCCCTGAACATACGGTAAAACAGTAGTTAACACCTACATATTTTGCAAATTCCCTTTGAAATTGTTCTGTCCATCCGTTCCTCGTTAATATATGACTTTCAAGTATGGATATAACCGCCTCCTTTTCCTCTTTAAAAAATCTCGGCTCTACTATTCTGATCCTCTTTTCCGTCATCAGCGTTGGATATGATCTGAGTTTATAAGATAGTTTATCAAAACAAGATAATCTTTAAGCTGTCTCGTTATAAGGAAAGTATGACGCACCCTTTCCTTTGCATTTCTTCCCATAACCTTAGCCATTTCCGAATTTATAAGTAGTTGTCTTATCCTGTAGGCTGTACCCTCTATGGAGTTTACAAGATAGCCGGTAAACCCGTTCACTATCTGCCTCCTTATACCACCCACATTACCCCCCACAACGGGTTTTTCCTTCCACATAGCTTCTGTCACAACAAGACCAAAACCTTCCCTTATTGATTTCTGAACAACAACTGTTGCAGCCCTCTGCAGGGCATTTATCTCATAATGGCTGTCGGGCGGAAGATTAAGAACAAACACATCTTTCATCTTGCTTGCCTCTTCCATCACCTCATTATAGACCTCTTCACCTTCGGGATCATCGGAAGCATACCCGCCCGCAAGTACAAGCTGGCAATCACAAGCCCTTTTAACCATCTTGAAAGCCTGAAGAACTCCGAAGGGATCTTTGAGACGATCAAATCTTGAAACTTGAAGAACTATAGGTCTCTTAGGATCAATGCCGAATTTTTCAAGGGTTGAAGTTATAAAGTTCCTGTCAAGCTCCACATTCTTATCATGAAAGGGATCTATGGACGGTGCTATTATAAATTTTGGTATCTTAACACCCTCCTTGGCAAATTCCGCTATATGGAAAACAATGGCATCGTAGGCATTGACGAACATCTCAACAAACTTCCAAGTTTCCTCATCCGGGGTTGAAATATCTATGTGACATCTCCATATCCATTTTTGACCCTGCCTTTTGTTAACTATGAGTCCCATAGGCTGAGGATCGTGGATAAAGACTATGTCATAGGGAGATGTATCAATGTAAGAAAGATTCTCATAGGTAGTTCTCATATAGGTGATGATATCTTCGCTTGTCAATCTGTCATGTCCGGGCATGTGAAGAAGATTGTGGATCTTTTTTGTAACTTTAAAAAACTCCTCGTCACCCTTTATAACCTGCCATTCCGCATCTATACCGAGATCCCTCATAAGGGGTATTAATCTGTAGAGTATCTCCGACACCCCTCCGCCGAGCCTTGTTGAGTTAACATGAAGGACTTTCAAGCCTTTCAAAGGCTCCGCAACAGCCTTTATCTCCTCAATGTTACCTTCACCTATGTAAGTGGCGTACTGTTCAATGAGCATACAGCTTCCTCTCCACTATTGATATCAGCTGTCCCTTCACCTCCCTCAATGTATGAGCCCAAAGGTTAACCTTTTCAATTTCTCTTGCAAGCTCTACCTCTCCTATACTTTCAAACCATCGGGAAAAATCATTTATAGGTTTACCGAGTTTAAGTCTGGCTGTGACGAGATGATAAAATAGGGAATGCCATCCTATCTTCTTTAGACCGTTGACGAAACTCTCCAAATCTTTGGCAACAATATTAAGATCCACAGCCATCCTTACCGCCCTTATAAAGTAAAAGGGTTTACTGCAGAGGACATCAAGATCCTCACCGCTGTCTTCAAGGATTCTAATTATATCGTGTCTTATATCCTCAAGGCTTGTGTACTGAAGTGGATCTATTACGGAGAGTTTTTCCGCAAGCACATAATATCCGTTCTCAGCCATCCAGTAGGCAAAGCTGTTTGCATAATCAAGGGGAAGGTAATGGAATTCAAATATATTTCTGTAAAGGTGATAGTATATGACATCCTCATGAACATGCCTGAGCGCCTTTAAAAAGGCATGAATAGTGTTCGCCTTTATTCCCGTATATTCTGAGGTCCATACTTCCGATTTAAATCTAAATTCGCCCATCCTTAAGCTACCCAGTATTATAAACTATTAGCATTAAATATTTTTTCGGAGGTTCTTAAAAATGTTAAAGGAAGGAGATAAAGCTCCAGAGTTCTGCCTTAAGGGAATAGATGAAAAAGGGGAAGAAAAGGAATTTTGTCTAAAAGATTTTCTCGGCAAAAAGGTTGTACTCTACTTTTATCCCAAAGACAATACTCCCGGTTGCACCCAGGAGGCCTGTGATTTTAGGGACAATATAGCGAGGATTAAAGAGAAAGGGGCTGTAGTCTTAGGAGTGAGTCCCGATTCCATAAATTCCCACAAAAAATTTTTTGAAAAGTACGGACTCAATTTTCCCTTGTTGAGCGATACTGATAAAAAGGTGGCGGAATCCTACGGAGCCTACGGCGAAAAAAAGATGTACGGGAAAGTAACCAAAGGCATAATAAGGTCAACCTTCATAATAGATGAGGAAGGCAAGATAAAAAAAGCCTTTTACAACGTTAAGGTTAAAGGGCATGTTGATAAGGTTATAGAGAATCTTTAAAGTTCTTGCTCAAAACTTTCAGATTTTTCAAAGAAAAAAACGGTTAAATATAGCAGGGTAATATGCGATTTATAAATGGCGGAGGTGCCAGATGGGAATATTAGATCCTGCAATAAAATTAATGAATAGCCTCAAATATTCCCAAAAGTTCATCGTAGTTGCCATAGTTTTGCTCGCCCCCCTTGCCATAGCGGTTTATTTCCTATTTTCCACCATAAACAGCAAGGTGGTTCACTCTGAAAAGAAACTTGAGGGCATAGAGTATGTAAGGCATCTTAAAAATATCCTTTACAATGCGCAGAAACACATGGGTATGTCCGTAGCCATACTAATCGGAGACAAGAGCTTTGAAAATGAGATAGTGAAGGTAAGAGAAAATATTGAAAAAAGTATAAAAGATCTTGAGGAAACGGAAAGAAAATACGGTTTGTTTAAGGGTAGTGATCATATAGAGAGGATAAAAATGTCATGGCAAACCATAAAGGAAAATCAGGATGTTAAATCGGTAAACACCCTTTTTAATTTCCACACCGCCATGGGATACATGGTCTTGGATGCCATCCGTTATATAGGAAGCTCCTCCTACCTTCTTTTTGAAGATGACGCCAGCATTTACTACATAGCTTATCCAATAATTGAACTCCTCCCAGATGCTACAGACTTCCTTTCTCAGCTGAGGGCAAGGGGGAATGTTGTAGCTACCGCAAAGATGCTTACTGAAGATTTTAGATATTCATTGACATATTACTTTGCAAAGGCTGAGCTTATGATGAGCAAACTTATGGCCAGAATAAACGACTACTTTTCTTTGAAGCCTGAAGCGAAAAAGAAATATGAAAAGCTTTTTGCCAATTTTGATAAATCCACAAAAGATCTTATAAACACCGTTAATGAAGAAATTCTTTTTTCAGAAACCTTAAATATTACACCCCAAGAATACTTTGCACAAGCTACAAAAGCAATAGACGCAGCCTACAGGATATACGATGAACTATTGCCTGACCTTGAAAGGCTGATAAGGGGAAAGATAGATAACCTCACCCTTCAAAAAAATATGGTACTCGTTGTAAGCGGTATTATGTTCTTGACAGCCATATATTTGTTCCTCGGCTTTTACAGATCAACATACGAAACCATAGAGAAAATGGAAAGATCTATGGAGGAACTTTCTAAAGGAAACTGGAAAACGAGAATTGATTACACGGGCAGGGATGAATTTAAAAAGGTTGCGGAAGCCTTTAATAAGTCCCTTTCTCAACTTGAAGTTATTATGGATGCAATAAAACGCGCCATGGATAGACTCTCAAAGGGAGATCTTTCTAAAAAGATTACCGTACAAACAGTTGGAACACTCCAGGAGATGATTAATGATATAAACAAGACATTAAGCGATCTCAGTATCTTAGTTAAAGATCTTAAAAGGGTAACGGACAGGTTGAAGGAGACCTCCGAGACCGTAGGCAGGGTAGCTCACCAGACGGTTGAAAGCAACACAGCGGTGAACCAGGAAATCCAAAATCTATATACAGCCATAGAAGAGGCAACCCAGTCAATCAACTCCATAGCGGAGAACGTTGTTAATTCGGAAAAGGCGGCAAGGGAAGTCCTTGAAACGGTTGTAAAGGGCAAGGAAGACATGGTCAGCGTTACAAATATAATGAATAATCTCAAAGACATAAGCAATCAGATAGGTACCATAACAAACACCATCATGTTCATATCCGAGCAGACTAATCTATTGGCTTTAAATGCTGCCATAGAAGCGGCAAGGGCGGGGGAAGCGGGTAAAGGGTTTGCGGTGGTGGCGGAAGAGGTTAAAAATCTTGCGGAAAAGAGTTCGGAATCAGCCCATACTATATCGGAGATAATTGAAAATGTTAAAACTATTATAGAAGATGCGGTTAAAAAGGTTACCGTTCTTTCAGAAGGTTACGAGAACATTGAAATTAAGAGCAAAGACTCCTTGGATGTTGCGGAAACAATAAACACTTCCATTAACGAACACAAAAAATCTATGAATGTTATAGAAGAATCCATAATGGGGTTAAAGAAGACCTCCGAAAACACCATAAAATTGGCGGAAGATCTTGATAAGGCTTCAAGAGACCTTCAAAATATAGCAGGTGATATAAGTGAGAAGATGAACAGGTTTAAAACGTGAAATTAAGCGCTCTTTGCTTCCTCAAGGATTATTTCTGATAGATTGTTAACGGTGAATACCTTTGATACACCGCCCCTTGCGGTAACACCTATCAACTTGTCAGCGTATGAAGCAAGCACCTCCTTAAGTGTTACAACTATAAATTGGGTATCCCTTGATTTGCTCCTTATAAGCTCCCCCACCTTTCTTGCATTAGCTTCATCAAGATGGGCATCAACCTCATCAAAGTAATAGAAGGGAGAAGGTTTATATTCTTGGATAGCAAAGATAAGAGCTAAGGCAGTTATTGTCTTTTCTCCGCCCGACATAGATTCCAGATACTTAACATCCTTACCCCTTGGCTTTACCCTGAGATTGATACCCCCCGCAAAGGGATCATGTTGATTTTCTAATTCCATCTCCGCCTTTCCGCCGGGGGACAGGAAGGCGTAAATCCTTTTAAGATTTTTATTTATATTATTAAAGGCATCCATGAAGGCATTGAGCTTCTTCTTCTCCACCTCGTCTATAAGTTCTTTTATCGCCCTCTTCTCCTCAAGAAGTCTCTTGTATTTATCCTGATACTCATCGTACCTTGCCTTTTCCTCCTTGTAGTCCTCTTCAGCCTTCAGATTTACATTACCCATAGATTCAAGTTCTCTCTGAAGTTTCTTAGCCTCCTCCTCCAACCTTGCCATTCCTTCCTTGACCTCAACAATATCCCCACCGTAGCCGAGTTCTATGAGCTTCAATTCAATATCCTTCAGTTTCTGTTCAGCCTTTGCTTCCTCCATACCGAGAGTTTGCAACTCCTGTCTTTTTCTATCTTCCTCCGCCTTGAGATGACCGAGCTGAGCCTGAATCTCCCTTATCTCACCCTCAATACCCTCCTTTTCCTTATAAAGGGCATAAACCTCCGCCTGACTCCTCTTAAGCTCCTGCTCAAGATTTTTTCTGTGTTCTTTTAATTCCTTAATGGTTTCCTCATTTTCAACTATTGATCTTTTCGCTTCCTCTATACTTACCTTTACATCCTCAAGCTCCTTTAAAAGATTCTGCTTCTTTTCCTTTAACTGTTCATATTTGAATTTTAGACCTGATACCTCCTCTTTTTTATCATCAAGTCTTTTTCTTATCCTTTCAACCTCTTTTCTTACACCTTCAATACCCGACGAAATAAAGTAAGATGTTATATCCTCCCTCTTAAGTCTGAGATTGTTAAGCTTTTCCTCATCATAAGCCAATTCATCCCTTATCCTTCTGTATTCCTCTTCAAATCCCTTCATCTCCTCTTCAAGCACTTTTAAATATTCCTCTCCCTTTTTCAACCTCTCCTCTCCCTCCTTGATGTTTGCGGTAATCTCCCCATATTCCTTATCAAGTGCCTCAAGTTTTTTATTTGTCACCTTTATCATACTTTCCTTCGTAATAAGTTCATCCCTCGCATTTTTCAGTTGATTAAAAATATCCGCTTCCCGCTTTCTAAGAAGCTCTTCATTTTCTGTTAACCTCTGCAACTTTTCTTCATAAACCTTTACACCCAAATCACCCCTGTTTTCATAAAAGCCCCCCGTTATAACACCAGTTTTTTCAAATAACTCGCCTTCAAGGGTAACCATCCTGTAATTGCCTATACCTATAAGCTGGGCAA
>JALWWX010000082.1 GCA_027078675.1 Aquificales bacterium
ACAGCTGGGACAATTGTGGAATCAGCAAATTAGAGATCAAAAGGACATCCAATAAATGTGGTAATTTTCAAGACTTGATATATGGCGAATCAGTTGACATGTGTTGCGCTGATGTTGGCACGGATGTAGTAGTTAAATTAAAGGCTTATGATATTCATGGATTAACAAGTGAATGTACGGGAATAGTTCATGTTCAGGATAAAGAAAGACCTGTATTGACTTATTGCCCACCAAACTTCACCGTTGATTGTGAGCAAAATTACAGCAATTATTTCCCTGGAGGAAAACCAACAGCTACAGATAATTGTACTATACTCCCCCCTACTAAAACAGATAAAGCTAATCTAAATGATTGTGGTTTTGGAACTGTAAGAAGGACTTGGATATTGAAAGATAAAGCAGGATTAGAGACTCTTCACAAATGTGTCCAAATAATTACAGTTGAAGACAAACATCCGTTGACTTATTCTGATATCGATTGGCCTACGAACAAAACACTTTATGGATGTTGGCCTGGAGTTGATTATAGTGAGGCCGTGACAGGTATTCCAACAATAAATAACACAACTTGCAAGCAACTTGGCATTGCACATACAGATAAAATAATACATAACCCTGCTACTTCCAATGCTTGTGTAGTAATAGAGAGAACATTCACTGTAGGTGATTGGTGTAATACTAATGCTGCTTATATAACACATTTGCAATACATCTATATTCAAGATGGCGGTGCTCCATACTTCACATATTGTAAGCATGACACGACGATATCAAGTGGAACTGCCTGTTCAATAAATACCATAATAAGAGCAGAAGCAGAAGATGATTGTACTCCTGCCGATGATTTGGTATATACTTACAAAGTTGACTTGGATGATGATGGAACAATTGATTTCACCGGAAACGGAAACGTAATAAACAGGACGTTTGATAGCGGTAGGCACAAAATTGTATTTACTGTGACTGATGGTTGTGATAATACTGCGACTTGCACAAGATACATAAGAATCAAAGACACCAAGCCCCCTACTCCATTGTGCTTAAGGAAAATCACAACGACACTTGGAATAGATGGAACTACTACAGTAGATGCTAAAGTATTTAACCACGGAAGTATCGACAATTGTACTCCTAGTAACTATGGAACATGCGGTTGTGGAACAGATTTAAGATTTTCTTTCTCTCAAAATGTTAATGACAAAACCAGGACTTATACCTGTGATAGTTTGGACAACGGAGTTGGAAAGAAATTTGATTTGGATGTATGGGTAACTGACTTAGATGGAAACAAAGATTTCTGTAAGGTTATTCTCAATATTATGGATAGCCAAGATGTCTGTCCTGATGCTCCAAATCCTACAGTAGTTGTAAAAGGAACTATTGTAGATGCCAATTTGAATGGAATAGAAGGGTTTAAAGTAAATGGTATGACCTTGGATCAAGTGGTAGAAGATGCCGCTGAAACCAATGTAGATGGACAATACTATTTGGATGGTCTTGGAGCATACAAAAAGTATAAAGTTGCACCTAGCAAGACTGACAATGTCTTGGATGGAGTCACTACATTAGATATTGTATATATCCAAAAACACCTTCTTGGAATAGACAAATTTGATGATCCATACAGTTATATAGCTGCAGATGCCAATGAGTCCAAATCAATTACAGCAAGTGATATATTACAACTTAGAAAATTGATTTTAGGAGTAACTACTGAATTACCGGGAAAGAAATCTTGGAAATTTATTCAGGCTAAAACTGAATTCAACAATCCTTCACATCCGTGGGATTACGATGACAAGTATATTACCGATA
>JALWWX010000083.1 GCA_027078675.1 Aquificales bacterium
TTTCCATACTTACCACCTTCATAATCATGAATCATCTCGGCATTAACTCAAACATAATGTCACTTGGCGGAATAGCCATAGCCATTGGAACAATGGTGGACGCAGCAATAGTATTGATAGAGAATGTTCACAGGAGAAGGGAAGAGGGAGACGACCTTGTAAAGGCGATAATATACTCAGCAAGGGATGTGGGTAAACCCATCTTCTTCGCCCTTCTTATAGTAACCGTCTCCTTCGTACCCCTTTTCGCCCTTGAGGGTCAAGCAGGCAGGCTATTCAAACCACTCGTGGCTACAAAGACACTTTCCATGCTCGTAGCATCCATCATATCTCTCTTTATAGTCCCTATGCTTATGTATTACTTTATAAGGGGAAGAATACCCCCAGAGGACAAAAATCCCATAGTAAGATTCCTTATAAAACTGTACTCACCCCTTTTCCATATCTCAATAAAATTCAGATACAT
The DNA here is from genome assembly GCA_027078675.1 of Aquificales bacterium. Lineage (GTDB taxonomy): Bacteria > Aquificota > Aquificia > Aquificales > Aquificaceae > WFWF01. The sequence continues at coordinate 467 of JALWWX010000083.1, forward strand.
AGTACTGCTAATAACCGGAGGTCTCGCCTTCTCAACCTTTTACCTTTATGAACATATAGGCTCTGAGTTTATGCCAGAACTTAAGGAAGGGACCATTATGTACATGCCCACCACTCCCCCGAGTGTAACAATCCAGGAGATAGGCAGGATATTAAACATTCAGGATCAGATATTCATGGCATTCCCGGAGGTCAAAACGGTTTTCGGTAAGGCTGGAAGGGCTGACACCTCAACGGACCCCGCCCCCCTATCCATGATAGAAACCATAATAACCCTCAAGCCTGAGGAAGAATGGAGAAAAATAAAGGTAGAAAGGTTTTACTCCAATTGGAACATACCCGACTTTCTCAAAGCTCCTTTAAGATGGCTATTTCCAGAGGAGAGAACAATAACCTATGAGGAACTTATACAGGAGATGGACAGGGCTATATCCATGCCCGGTCTTGTCAACGGATGGACAATGCCCATAAAGGGAAGGATAGACATGATAACAACGGGTGTAAGGACACCCATAGGTATAAAAATTTACGGTAATGATATAAACAAGACTTCCGAGATAGCCCAGAAAATTGAAGAATTATTAAAGGGTATGGAAGGTATTATGAGCATTTACGGAGAAAGAACCGCCACCGCCACCTACATAGAAATTAGACCAAAAAGGGAAATACTTTACAAATACGGTCTTAATATAGAAGATATCAACAGGGCAATAGAAAGGCTTATGGCAAATACACCCGCATCTGTTATGATAAAGGGAAGGGAAAGGTACTCCATAACCCTCGGTATTCCTTTGGATTACAGATATGATCTTGAAAATTTGGCAATCCCTGTAGGTAACAAATTCATCTATCTCGGTGATGTAGCGGAGATAGTAAGAACGGAAAGTCCTACCTCTATAAAATCGGAGAACGGTTTGCTTATAAGCTATGTCTATATAACTCCCACCCCCGGCACGGATATAGGAGGTTTAATAGAAAAGGCGGATAAGATACTTAAGGAGAAGCTTGAATTACCACCGGGTTATTACTACGAATGGAGCGGACAGTACGAATATTGGAAGAAAGCCCTTGAGAACCTTAAGGTAATCATCCCCATAGTCATTCTTTCCATCATCCTTCTTGTCTATTTCACCTTCAACAAACTATTTGAAACCTTTATAGTCTTGCTTACTTTACCCATAGCAACCTTCGGCGGTTTCCTTCTCATGTACATAATGGACTACAACATATCCATAGCAAGCATTGCGGGATTTCTGGCTTTGCTCGGCATAGCTGCGGAGATGGGTATAGTTATGGTAGCTTACATAAAGCATGCCTTGGAAGAATGGGAGA
>JALWWX010000084.1 GCA_027078675.1 Aquificales bacterium
TTATATCCATCCACACCTCTTCGCCATCCTCGGAAACATACAACTCTTTGTTACCTTTTACAACATGAATGGGAAGGGCATCAAAAAATTCGTTGGAAATAACAATTCCTTCTATCTCCGGTAAATAGGTAACCCATGAAACATTTTTAAAGGGCGCAAGGGTTTTCATCTGTATATCAATCATGTAATTGCTTTTTTCATAAATGATGTATCTAATTCTATCCGCAAAAGCGGGATCGTTTGTATAGAAATAGTTAAGTATGTCATAAGCCATCTTGCCTGTACCAGCACCGAGTTCAAGTATAACGGGTTCCCTGTATCTTGATATTAGAGGCTTTATGAAATCAGCCAAAGTATATCCGAAAACCCTATCAAGTTCTGGAGCTGTGAAAAAATCACCTGCGGAACCTATCTTTTCAAAGGGAGAACAGTAATATTGCTCAACCGCAAATTTCATGAAGTCACGAAAGGTTACCAGCCTTCCTTCCATACATTTCCTCTACAAGACCTATATGGTGTCTGCCCTCAACAAACTCTTCCCTTTTAAGAACAGCAAGGTGAAAATCTTTATTTGTCGCAAGACCCTCTCCCTCAATGACAAGCTCTTCAAGAGCCCTTCTGCCCCTACTTATTGCCTCTTCCCTCGTTTCACCCCACACAATGAGTTTCCCTATGAGTGAATCATAGTAGGGCGGTATAGAGTACCCCTGATATATATGGGTATCAAATCTTACACCGAATCCTCCCGGAAGTATAAGTCTTTCAACGGTACCCGGACTCGGCATAAATTTAATGGGATCCTCCGCATTTATCCTGAATTCTATAGAATACCCCCTCCTTACAATCTTTTTTATATCAAGCCTTTCGCCCATGGCTACCCTTATCTGGCTCTTTACTATATCAATACCTGTTATCATCTCTGTTACGGGATGCTCAACCTGAATCCTTCCGTTCATCTCCATAAAATAAAAATTTCCGTCCTCATCCATCAAAAACTCAACCGTACCCGCCCCTACATACCCTATCTCCTTGCAGAATTCCCTAACCATCTCCTCAAGCTCCTTCCTTTTCCTTTCTGTTACCGCACTGCTCGGAGCCTCTTCAATAAGTTTTTGGTGCCTCCTCTGAACAGAACATTCTCTCTCCCCCAATGTAATCACATTACCGTACTCATCCGCAATAACCTGCACCTCTATATGTTTCGGATTAACCAAAAACTTTTCTATGTAGATACTTCCATCCCCGAAGGCTATCTCCGCCTCCTTTATTGCAACGGGCAGTTTTTCAATAAGCTCCGCTTCTGAATTAACAACCCTTATACCTCTCCCTCCTCCTCCAGCGGATGCCTTAAGAACAACGGGATACCCTACCCTTTCAGCTACAGAAAGGGCCTGCTCCTCATTGACTGGACCGTCACTGCCAGGGACGAGTGGCAAGCCAACCTTTTTTGCTATCCTTTTGGCTTCCATCTTGTTACCTATCAGTTCAAGGGTCTCTGGGTTGGGACCTATGAACTTAACACCGCTTGTCTCCACAATGTCAGCAAACTTGGGGTTTTCCGATAAAAAGCCGTATCCAGGATAGACCGCCTGAGCTCCCGAAACCTCTATAGCAGCCATTATTGAAGGTATATCAAGATAGCTCTTTGAGGGATCCGCAGGTCCTATACATATACTCTCGTCCGCCAACATAACATGGAGGGATTCCCTGTCCGCCTCTGAGAAAACCGCAACCGTCTTTATTCCCAGCTCCTTACAAGCCCTTATGGCTCTTACAGCAATTTCTCCCCTGTTGGCTATTAGAACCTTTTCAAACATCTAATTCAATTATAGGTTTTTTTCCTAAAATAGTGTTATTATTTTTATGTTACTATGATGTCTAAGGAGGAGTTGAAGCATATAAAAAACAGCTTCAAAAAATTCCTGAAAGATAAAAACCTAAAACCTACAAAGACGAGACTTGAAGTTATAGACCTTATAGCCTCTTACGGTAGTCACTTTGAGATTGAAGAGCTTGTGAACTGGATTATGTCAAAGAACAATACATCCGTGTCAAGGTCAACCATATACAGAACGGTAAAGCTCCTGCAGGAATTCGGAGCTGTAAGGGAAATAATAAAGATAAACAACAGAACCATATATGAGTTTATGGCGGGTAGATCCCACCATGATCATCTCATCTGTGTTGAATGCAAAAAGATAATAGAATTCGTTGATCAGGAGATAGAGGAACTCCAGGATCAGGTTTGTGAAGAGTATGATTTTACCCCTATAAATCACAGGCTTGAAATATTCGGTATATGCAGTGAGTGTAAAAATAAAGGAAATAAATGATTTATCGCAGAAGGGTCCACTTTTATGAAACCGATGCCCAAGGGGTTGTTCATCATTCAAACTACTTCAGATATCTTGAAGAGGCAAGAGACATATTCCTAAGGGAGAGGGGATACCCCTACAGCAAACTGAGGGACAAGGGATTTGAGGTAGTCCTTATTGAAACCCGATGTGTTTTTAAAAAACCCCTTCATTTTGATGACCTCTTTGAAATTCATTTAATCCCAAAGGAGATTACGAGATTCACCTTCTCCTTTGACTACAAAATATTTGCAAATAATGAGCTTAAAGCTACAGCATATACAAAGCATTGTGTCATAAGGGAGGGTAAAATTGTATCAATACCGGGGGAGCTATTGCGTGAGCTTAAAGGATCTTGATTCAGAGCTTTTGGAAAATGTAGCCTCTGTGGGTGGTGAATACGGCAGGAAGATAGAAAAATGTATGGAGGAGATAAAAAGACTAAGGAATATAGAAAGATATTTGAAAAAAAGGTTGCTAAGAAAAGGAAAACCTCAACCCTTCACACTTAAACTGATGGTAAAAACAAAAAGACTTATAGAATTTAATAAAAAAGAAGCACTTAAATACAGATACTATCTTATAATTTATAGAGAATCCCTCGGGCTTATTAACCACCGCAGTGTTTTTGAAATCTATAATATAGAGAAGTTATGATAAAGACACCCTATCTCGCTACGGATGTAATAGTAAGACTGTGGGAAGGTGACACCTTTAAAGGTATAGTTCTAATAGAGAGGAAAAATCCGCCCATTGGCATAGCAATACCTGGAGGTTTCGTGGAAGTAGGGGAGAGGGTAGAAGACGCAGCGGTAAGGGAAATAAAGGAAGAAACAGGCCTTGATGTTACCCTTAAGGAACTGCTCGGTGTTTATTCGGATCCCGACAGAGATCCGAGGTTTCATGTGGTCTCCGTAGTGTTCGTCGGAGATGCGGAAGGTGAGCCTAAGGCAAGCAGTGATGCAAAAAGGGTACATGTATTTAAGCTTGAGGAAATACCTTTTGATAAGCTTGTATTTGATCATCAAAGGATTATAAAGGACTTTCTTCACCGCTAAATATATCAAGATTTACCATATACTTAAGAACATCAAAAAAACATATAGGATAACGCTTTAACCTATATAAACACCTTTATTGGAGAAAAAACCTATGAAAAAATCGGAAAGGGAAGGGCTGAGACCCGTATCATCCCTACGGGTCTTCCTCATATACATATTGCTTGTACTTATATCCCTTATATCAACACTCATCGGTATAAAAGGTTTACCCTATTCACCCTTAAGTCTGGGTATGGGAAGCGTCGCAGTTCTTATACCGTCCCTTTTCGTTATATACATGCTTCTGTCAAGATACAAAAGGGACTTTTCTTTGTTGGATGAAAAGAAACGTCAGATTGAAAAGCTTTACATTGTGCTGAATCATGTCAATCACCTTATAATTGAAGCTTCAACAAAGGATGAACTTTTTGAAGGTGTGTGCAAGATACTCACAAGCAAGGGCAATTTTAATTTGGCATGGATAGGTTCCTTTGATGAAGAGGGTATCCTTTTTAAACCCGTAGCCTTCAGCTCATCAGCGGAAAAAATAGATCCCCAGAAGGTTATAAACAAATTTACAAAGGAGAGGGTTGAAATAATAAAAAAATCAAGAACCCTCGTAAGTGAAGATGTGAACATAGGTTCCGACCTGCATTCCCTGGCAAGTTTACCCATAAAAATGAAAGGAAAGGTTGTCGCTATGCTCAATATATATTCATCAAGACCCTTCCTTGAACAGGAAGAGATAAGATTGTTACAAGAGCTTGCGGAAAATATATCCTTTGGGCTTGAAAATCTCCAAAAAGACAGGGAGATAACAAAGCTTGCAAGGGCAATAGAACAAACAGATGACAGCATCATAATAACGGACAAAGGAGGAATCATTGAGTATGTTAACAAGGCTTTTGAAAATATAACGGGATACAAGAGTGAAGAGGTCGTGGGTAAAAAGGCAAATGTATTAAAGTCGGGTCTCCATGATGAATCCTTTTACAGGGATTTATGGACAACTATAACCTCGGGTAAATCCTTCAGGGCGGTTTTCATAAACAGAAAGAAAAACGGAGAAATATTTTATATGGAACAAACTATAACCCCCATAAAGGATAAGGAAGGCAACATAGCTTACTTCGTATCAACAGGCAAGGATATAACCCAGCAGAGGATTATGGAGACACAGATAAACTTCCTTGCCTATTACGACGCAGTAACAAATCTACCCAACAGAAACCTTTTTATGGACAGAATAAATCAAGCCATAGCAAGGGCAAAACATACGGGAAGATACATTGCGGTTGCTGTGCTTGACCTTGACAACTTTAAAGGCTTTAATGACATAATGGGTCATAGGGGAGGAGATCTATTATTAAGGGAGATAGCGGATAGACTTGAAAACGCGGTGAGGGACGGGGACACGGTTGCAAGACTCGGAAGTGACGAGTTCGGTATTCTACTTGTTGATATTTCAAGCGAGGAAATAATACCCGAAGTTATAAGAAAAATAACCAATGTGTTCTCAGAACCTTTTAAGGTATTGGACAAGGAATTCATTGTTACCGTCAGCATGGGTGTTTCAGTATTTCCCCAAGACGGAAGCAACGCGGAAACCCTTATCAGAAATGCGGATGTTGCTTTAAGCGAAGCCAAAGAACTAAAAGGAAATTCTTATCTCTTCTTTACCGAAGATATGAACAGGATAATGTTTGAAATAATAAAGCTCAGAACTCATCTGAATGAGGCAATAAGGGAAGGCTCGCTCCAGCTTCATTATCAACCCATAGTTAATCTTAAAACAAACAGGATAGAGAAGGTGGAAGCACTCCTAAGATGGTATGACAAAAGGCTCGGAAATGTGTCTCCCGCTGAGTTCATACCTATATTGGAAGAGACGGGGATGATAATAAATGTGGGAGAGTGGGTTATAAAAAAGGCGTGCGAACAGCTTAGAATATGGAGATCGAAGGGAATAGATATAAGTATATCCGTTAATCTGTCCGCCATCCAGCTTCACAGAAATGATTTTGTTCCCAGTATGGAAAGGATCCTCAGTGAGCTACTTTGCGATCCCTCAAAGTTGATATTTGAAATAACAGAAAGTGCCCTTATGAAATACAGGGAAGATAATATTAAAAAGCTTGATATATTAAAACAGATGGGTTTTGGTATATATTTGGACGACTTCGGCACCGGTTACGCATCTCTCAGCTACTTAAAGCAGATGCCTGTTGACACCTTAAAGGTAGCAGGATCATTCATGAAAGGTGTACCCAAGGAAAAGGACGATGTGGCTATAGTTAAGTCAATAGCAAATCTTGCCCATAGCCTCGGTATGGGTGTTATAGCGGAACATGTTGAAAGAAAGGAACAGGTTGAATTCCTCTGGGAACATGATTTTCACGGGGCTCAAGGATTTTACTTCAGCCCTCCCAGACCCGTGGAGGAGATTGAAAGGATTATAATAAATGGGGAACTATGTTCAGAGACAGGGTAAAGAGTATTCATTTTATAGGAATAGGCGGTATAGGGATGAGCGGGATAGCCCTGATAATGATGGAAATGGGCTACAGGGTTACAGGATCCGATATAAAGGAAAACAGAAATACGGAACTTTTGAAAAAAAGGGGGGCAAAGATATACATTGGTCACCATCCCGCAAATGTTCTCGGAAGCGACGTGGTGGTTTACTCTTCCGCAATAAGGGAAGACAATGAAGAAATCGTTGAGGCAAAAAAGCTCAGAATACCCACTGTATCAAGGGGGGAGATGCTTGCGGAATTATTCAGACTAAGGGAAGGGATAGCAATAAGCGGAAGTCATGGTAAAACCACTACCACATCAATGCTTGCAAGCATATTTGAAGATGCGGGTACGGATCCGACCGTTATAATAGGGGGCATTTTAAAAAGATTGGGAAGCAATGCAAAACTCGGTAAAGGAAACATAATAATATCGGA
>JALWWX010000085.1 GCA_027078675.1 Aquificales bacterium
CCGAGATACTTCTTTTTTTCCTCGCTGTATTTCTTCAAAACACTTTCCCTTACCTCTTCCACTATAGGTAAATCTATATCTTCTTCTATATGCAGTAAAGTTATATGGGGCTTAAAAGCCCCGAATATATCAATGGTAAAATAAAGAGCCTTCTCGGAAGTTTCAGAAAAATCGTATGCAACAACTATATTTTCCGGCGTTTCAATTTCTTTACCCTTCAGGATAAGAATGGGTTTTATACTATGCCTTGCGACCTTTTCTGCAGTAGAACCTATAAGCACCTTCTCCACCAAACCTTTACTGTGGCTTGCCATTATAACAAGGTCCACATCCTCCCTTTCCTCAGCCTCAAGTATTGCTTCCCTTGCATCACCCACCTCTACTATATACCTGCTTTTCACAGGTTTCAGCGCTTCCATAAGACCCTTCATCTTTTCTTCCGCTTCCCTTTTTGTTTTCCTTTCAATATCCTCAAGCAGTTTTAGATCAATTATCTCCACGGATATACTTTCAGGATAAGGGATATAGAAGGCAGGAGACACAGTATGAAAGAGAATAATCTCCGCATCGTTAACTTCCGCTATTCTTTTTGCAAGCCTTATAACGGAGTTGGTTATTTCCGAAAAGTCAACTGGCACTAAAATTTTCATCCAATTCCTCCGTTTATGCAGTAACTTTTATTATAAGTTGAAAAGTGTTTATTTTTATAAGATAATGTCAAACGGAGGTTACCATGGAAAAGGTAAAGATTAAAATAGATGGAAAAGAATTTGAGGCTGAGAAAGGCAAGACAATACTTCAGGTAGCCCTTGAGAATGGCATAAAGATTCCCTACTTCTGTTATCATCCCCGCCTGAGTATAGCGGGTGCCTGTAGAATGTGTATTGTTTATGTTGAAAACTATAAAAGATTGCTTATAGCATGTAATACAAGGGTTGAGGATGGCCTTGAGATATATACGGATCATCCCTTGGTAAAGGAAAACCAAGCATATATACTTCAGGCACTTATGACAAGACATCCCCTTGATTGTCCTATATGCGACAAGGCGGGAGAATGCGATTTACAGAATCACGGAGCCATATACGGACCCCAAGAACAGATTGTTCCCATATCCGCCCTGGATAAATACAGGGATTACACAGATTGGGAAAGCGACTTTCTGGAGTATTATTCAAACAGGTGTATAGTATGTTACAGGTGCACGAGGGTGTGTGATGAAGTTATAGGAGCTAAGGCCCTCTTTGTGGATGAGAGGGGTTTCCATTCAAACATAGTTCCTGCGGTGAGACCCATTGACACCTCATCATGTGAAATGTGCGGTGCATGTGTTTATGTTTGTCCCGTTGGAGCTATTATTTCAAAACCTTTCAAATTCTGGACGAGAAGTTGGCTTCTAAAAAGTGTAACAACAAACTGCAGTTTCTGTCCGGGAGGTTGTGATATAAGGCTTGAGTACGGTGTAGGGGACTGGAGATCAAAGGAAAAGGTTTACAGGATAAAACCCACCGATAACATAAATGTATGCGCAAGAGCATTCTTCGGTTACGATGTGTTCAATGAAAACAGACTTCTGCAACCCGAAATAAACGGGAAAAAGTGTGGAAAGGAAGAAGTGATTAACGAGATCGTTAAGATATTAGAAGGAAGCAAAAAGGTAGGTATAGTATTGTCTCCTTACTTACCCAACGAGGTTATAGAAACGGTAGCAGAAATAGGGGAAAAAGTGGGTGCGAGTGTAACATCACCCGTAGCGGATCACTTCTTTAACATATTGGATGAGGTAGGAGATAGTAATATAACCATAGACGATTTTAAAAATTATGAGAATTTCGTTATAGTAAGTAAAGACATTACATCCCTTGTCCCTGTTGTATCCTACTATCTTAAAGGTAACATATACAGAATATTTGGGGAAGAAGGTGCAAGGGATGAAAAACTTAACCCTACAAACATAGAAGAGGGAGAATTAAAGAATATAAAAGGAAAGACACTTCTCATAGTAGATCCTCTTTTGGGTTATGAGCATATTTCAAAAATAATAAAGGGTGTAAAAAGGAAAAAGGACTTTGATATATTTGTTGTTCCGAGAGATTTTAACGCCCTGGGACTCTACAGGATACTTAAAGGTAGAAACATCACACCTTTCGGTACCTTTACCAAAGCCCTTAAGGAAGGTTATTTTGAAACACTTATCATATTCGGTGAGGATATTTACGATTATCTCGGCGAGGAGGAGGCTAACGTACTTATCTCCGAAGTAAATAATCTTATAGTCTCCTCACCCTTCTCTGACGGCATATCAGAAAGGGCGCATGTGAAGATACCCATGGCACTTTTTGGTGAATTTGAAGGCAGTGCATATACGCTGATGGGATATATAAACTTTGAAAGGTTCCTGCCCTGGTCCTTTGATCAAAAAACCTTGTGGGAAGAGGTAGCTAAGAATATAACGGGAGAAAAGGGAATGACTTTACTGGAAGGAAAAGGGGATACGGAAAAGTTACCGAGTGTGCATCTTTACAGAAACAATTGGATAACCAAAAGGAGTATGCTACTTGGAAGGCTTTATGAAAAGGTGTGTTCCGTTAATGCTTAGCGTGTTCCTTTTTTATGAAACGGGACACACCTCGGTTCTCTATTATTTGTCACCCTTTTTTAAAGAAACCACGGATTATGTTACCTCACCTTTAAGGTGGGATAAAAGGGACTGGTTGCTCTTCTCCGCAGTTATGACCACAACAGCCTTTTTAATATACCAAGACAAAAATATACAGAAATTGGTACAGCAAAAGAGAAGGGAAGAAATAGATCGTATTCTTTCCGCAGGCAACACATTCGGAGACGGATACTTTGTTATACCCTTCCTGTCCCTTTCCTTGGCTTCCGCCTATCTTTTCAAGGATAACAAACTAAAATCCTTTTCCATAAAAGCAACCAAGTCTTTCATACTTACGGGTGCAACTGTAACAATTATGAAGGTAATAACCTCAAGGGAAAGACCTAACGGTGCTGATTTCAGATCATTCCCTTCAGGGCATACAGCTGTTGCCTTTGCCCTTGCAACATCCATAAGTAAGGAGTTCGGTGATAACCCAGCCCTACCCATATTCTCTTACTCCTTAGCCCTTATGTCCGGTCTTGCCCGTATTGAATATAATGTACATTGGACTTCCGATGTATTCTTCGGGGCTGTTCTCGGCATATACACCGCCAAGTTCGTTCATGAATGGAGGGATAACAATATAAGCGTGCTTCCTTATAAAGACGGACTTATGATTACATGGAGGTTTTGATGGATATTGAAAGACTGAAGACACTTATAAAAGAGAGATCATTAAAGGTTGCTGAAAAACCTACCTTTAAACTATCTTCGGGTAAGCTGAGTCCTTATTACCTTGACTTGAAACAAATAACCTTCCTTCCGGAAGGTATGTATCTTGTAGGGAAACTGATGTACGAGATGATAAAGCCCTTCTCCCCTTCCGCTGTCGGAGGGCTAACCCTGGGTGCGGATCCCATCTCTTACAGCATAGCCTTCGTATCACTCCTTGACAACAATCCCCTAAAACCCTTTGTAGTGAGAAAAAAAAAGAAGGAACACGGAACGGGAAAAAGGATAGAAGGTGTGCTTGAAAAGGGAGAAAGGGTTGCGGTTGTTGAAGATGTTGTTACCACAGGATCATCTTCCCTTAAAGCGGTAAGAGCCTGCAGGGATGAGGGTCTTGAAGTAATAGGTGTATTTGCGGTGGTTGACAGGGAAGAGGGAGGAAAGGAAAATATTGAAAAGGAAGGTTTAAAGCTTTATTCCCTTTTAACACTCAAAGAGTTACTGTAAAATCAAATTATGGAAGAAAGGCTTTTCACACCGGGACCCGTTAAGTTACCCGAAAGGGTAAGGAATGTACTCTGCAGGCAGATAATACATCACAGAACACAGGAGTTTACAGAGGAGTTTCTTGAAGTAAGGAACTTATTTAAAAGGCTTGTCCATAACCCCTCAGAAAATTTTGTATTCTTTGCCTCCTCTGGAACGGGTGCAATGGAATCAGCGGTTCTGAATTTCTTTAAAGAGGGAGACAGGGTTGTCGTTATATCTGGGGGTAAATTCGGTGAGAGATGGGTACAGCTGGGAAGACATTGGAAGCTTGATGTTATTGAATATAAAGTTGAGTGGGGCAAGAGTTTTGACCCCAATATGCTTGAAGACATAATTAAGAAGAATGATAAGGTAAAGGGAATCTTTTATCAGATATCCGAGTCTTCAACCGGTGCCTACAATGATCCCAAACTTATCAAAGAAGTTGTTGGTGACAGGGAAATAATAACTGTTGCGGACGCAATAACCGCCCTCGGCGTTTACGATATTGATCCTGCTAAGGAAGGAATAGATGTTCTTGTGGGAGGATCCCAAAAGGCACTTATGCTTCCCCCTGGTTTATCCTTGGTATGGTTCTCCGATAAAGCGGAAAAAAATCTGACAGATAGGGCTTTCTATTTCAGTATAAAAAAAGAGTTGCCAAAGCAGAAGGAAGGGCAAACCGCTTTTACCCCCGCAATAATGCTGATATTGGCTTTAAGGGAATCCCTTTCCATACTTCTTGAAAAGGGAATGGACAGGGTTGAATCGGAGTACAGAAAAATCTCCTATGCCCTCACGGAAGCCTTCAGATCCTGTAACCTTACAATCTTTCCGGAACACCCGGCTATCTCAATGACTGTAGTTTATCACGATAAGGCGGATATTATAAGGAAGAAGCTACTACAAAAGGGTATAAGGGTGGCTGGGGGTCAAGATAAACTGAAAGGAAAAATCTTCAGGATATCCCACATGGGTGTTGATCTGTTTGATATAGGCGGTCTTATCTCCGTCCTGGACTCCATTCTTGCGGAAGAGGGTATAATAAAAGAAAGCGGTAAACTTATAAAAGCATTTTCGGAAAGAATATAAAAATGAGAAGATTTTGGGGAGCTTTGTTCTTTCTTATATGTTCCTGCGGGGCCTACAAAGGAAAGGGTAACGCCTATCCGGAGGTTATAAGCTACTCACCCACGGATAAAGATATAGTTTGCCAGTACATGTGCTATCTCACCTTCTCCCTTGAATGTAAAGATCAGGAAACCCCTCAGGAAAAGCTAACCTACAGGGCTTACATTGATGGGGTACTTCAAAAGGAAGAAACGGATGTAAAAGGTGCATTTACCTTTGAAAAGTTATTTTCAAACACGGGATGGACATATAAGGTTAAATTGTCCTGTACGGACGAACCTGTCGGCGGGTATGGAGCCAAGACGGTGGAAAGGGTATGGAATGTAACACCCGAAGAAGTTGTAACACCGTGATATAATAAACCTTCGTTCTATGGTCAAACTTATCATTGCACGACACGCAGAAAGTGAATGGAATACGGAAGGAAGGTATCAAGGTTTAAAGGATCCACCACTTACGGAAAGGGGGAAAAAGCAGGCTGAACTGCTCGCCCATGAACTTAAGAAGGAAGGTATAGATATAATATTCTCATCACCCCTTAAGAGAACCCTTGAAACCGCCAGGATAATAGGTAATCACATCGGAATAGAACCGGTGATAGATCATAGGATAATAGAGATAGATCACGGCGTATGGTCGGGTATGCTGGTAGATGAGGTAAAGGAGAAGTTTAGGGAAGACTTTGAAAGATGGATAAACGAACCTCATAAGGTTGTATTTCCGGAAGGGGAAAGTTTGAGAGATGTTTATAAAAGGGTGAGTGATTTTATTGAATATATTAAAAAAAATTACAAGGGTAAAACCGTCTTGGCGGTATCCCATACTGTACCTATAAGGTGTATGTACTGCGCGCTTCTCAATGTAGATCTGGCAAGATTTTGGGGATTCGGCTGTGACAACGCCTCTTACTCTACGGTGTTCATAGAAGATGACAGATCTGTAATAAACAGGTTAAATATTACATGTCACTTGGGGGAACTATATGTGGAAGCTCATAAGGCTCTTTAGCCTTCTTCTTTTGGTTTTAACTGTCCTTTCCTACAGTAAGGACGAGCTTAAAAGGGGATTCAATATAAAGGTAAAGGTTGTAGGTAGGATATATGAAGAAAAGCCTAAGCTTGAACCTCCCGCAAAATTAAAGGTTGAAGAGGAAGGAGTTCTAAACTTAAGTAACAAGCTCCTTGAACCTCCCAAATCTATGGAATTTGCTGATATTGAAGAGATTGAAGCAAAGGGATTTTTGGGATGCGGGGAACCGGAAGACAGGACGAACTATCGCTACGGTGTTATGGAATTCAAGGAAGGGAACTTTGAAGATGCAAAGTATTACTTGGAGAA
>JALWWX010000086.1 GCA_027078675.1 Aquificales bacterium
GTGGCGTCACAGAGCAACGGAAGAATCGGATGGTAGAAAGCAGAAACAGAGAAAGCAATGTTGGGTTGCTGAGAGAGTTCTTGCCACTTTGGAAGGATCGTCTGGAGATACTCCTGATGAAATGCCAAGAGCGAGCGCTTTTCTTCTTCCGTGAACCCTTTTCCTTTTGACAGCAGCGATTGAATCAAGGAGAAACGACTGGCTAATGGAATACTCCAGGTCAGATTGTACCATACCTGCAGGTCGCGCCAATCCTGATCCGTATATGTTTCCAGCGCTGTTTCTCGAGCCTGATACAGCGTTCGATACCGTTCGTGTGGGAGAATCATCTGTTCCGCATTGCAGAGAAAAAAATGGTCTAAGATGGCGGATTTTTGCTCTGCGGTGAGTTCCGTCGCCGGTATTTGCGAAAGTTGCTGTACATCGTCCGTAATGCCCTGAGCGTATTCCTGAAGCTGTTTCGGAAGAGAAGGGGTGATGTTGAACGTTACCGCAACATTCGGATGTTCAGCAAACCATTCTGGAATCGTGCGGTAATCTTTGACCCCGTGCAGGCGAACCCACGGTAAGCGAAAGCGATTGTTCTGGCGATAGTACGGCTGGTGAAAGTGCCAGAGAAAGGCGATTCGGAGCGGTCGCATACTACCGGGGTTCTCCGTTGATCAACCCACATCGGCGGAAAATGGTATCGATATGCTGAAGAGCGCGTTCTGGAGTAAAAAGGCGTTCCAGTTGTTCTGGCGGAAGATATCGGGTGATTTCTGGATCATTGCGCAGCAGTTCCAGCAGTGGAATTTTTTCATCCCAGCATCGCAGCGCGTGCTTCTGTACCAGTGCGTAAGCATGTTCCCGTGAGAGTCCCCGGTCTACTAATGCTAACAGGACGGATTGAGAATAAATCAGCCCGTGCGTTAATTCTAAATTGCGCTGCATATTGTCCGGATGGACGACAAGCTGCCGCATCAGATTGATGGTCAGGTGCAGCATATAGTACAGGGCAATGGTGGAGTCGGGAAAAATAATTCTTTCAACGCTACTGTGGGAAATGTCCCGCTCGTGCCATAATGCGACATTTTCCAGCGCTGCCTGGACGTTGCTCCGCAGTATTCGCGCCAGTCCGCAAAGGCGTTCGCAAATGATCGGGTTTTTCTTGTGCGGCATTGCGGAACTTCCCTTTTGCCCTCTGGCAAAAAATTCCTCTGCTTCCAGTACTTCGGTCCGCTGCAGGTGGCGGATTTCTAAGGCAATTGATTCCAGCAAAGTACCAATCAGTGCAAGGGTCGACAGATAGAAAGCGTGATGGTCGCGATCGATAATTTGCGTTGACACCGGTGCTGGCTTCAATCCTAATTTCTCGCACACGTATGCTTCCACTTCTGGTGGGAGGTGCTGGTAGGTTCCCACGGCACCGCTGATCTGTCCGTACGACACTTCTTCAATAGCCTGTTTGAGTCGTTGAATGTTTCGCTGGCATTGCATATACCACCGCGCCATTTTGAGTCCAAAAGTAATGGGTTCAGCGTGTACGCCGTGGGTGCGACCAATGCAGAGGAGGTCTTTGTATGCTATCGCCTTTTCTGCCAGAACCGTTGCCAGTTGCTCCAGTTTGTCCAGAAGCAGATGTCCAGCACGGCGAAGCTGGACGGCAAAGGCGGTGTCAATGACATCGCTGGAAGTCAACCCTCGATGGATGTATCGCCCGGCTGGTCCCACGTTTTCAGCGACATTGGTCACAAAGGCGATGACATCGTGATGTACGGTGC
>JALWWX010000087.1 GCA_027078675.1 Aquificales bacterium
ATCGCCCCTGCGCCACCTCATTCACGGCGGACCCGGTCGCGCCGGCGGCAGCGAGGAGTTGGGCGGCATCCGCGTGTACGCCGGCGACTGCATCCGCGTGCAATTCACCTGCAAGCAGAAGACCGACAGCGAAGGCGAGGACTATGGCGAGGTAAGCTGGGACACCACCCTCGTCAACCAGCACGACGAAACCGTGGCCAATTACGATGTGCATACGCTTGTGGCGAAGGAAAAAAATGTAGTGGTTAACTGATTCCTGACATGTTGTTAAGCCCCTTTTCGTTTCCCAGCGGTGTTTTGTAACCCAGCGTTGAATGCAACCGCTGAGCATTGTAATACACCGCCACGTATTCACGAATGTCGGCAATCGCTTCCTGTCGGGTTCGGTACAGACGGTCACCTGTCCATTCCCGTTTCAGACTACTGAAGAACCGTTCTACGGGGCATTGTCCTAGCAGTTGCCTTTGCGACTCATGCTGGGGGGTTATACCATGCTGCTGGGGCAGCTTCTGGTAGGCGTGGCTGGCATACTGGAGCCTCGGTCCGAATGATGGATCAGTTGCCCCGCTTCCGGTCGACGGCGCCGCAGCGCCATACGCAAGGCGTCACAGGCCAGAGAGGCGGTCAGTCGCTTGCCCATGGACCAGCCCACCACCTTTGCGGGCATAGAGGTCGATCACCACCGCCAGGTACAAACCAGCCCTCGCCGGTCCAGACGTAGGTGATGTCCGAGACTCATGCCCGGTTCGGTGCAGACAATGTAAAATCCCGTGCCAGCCGGTTCGGAAGCACCGGATGGGCGTGACGGCTGTCCGTCGTCACTCGGTAACGCCGGCGGTATCGGACCCAGATGCCGGCTTCCCGCATCAGACCTCGGGCCTGATAGCGGCCCACGGAGTAACCCAGGGCAGGCAGGCCTTTCGCCATGCGCCGGGATCTGTAGGTATGGTCCGAGGTCTCGGCCAGGCGCTTCACACAGGCCAGTTATTCCGCCCGCTCAGGGTCGAGCTCCCGTTCCTGCCTCCGCAGATAGGCGAAAAACCCACCACGACTGACACCCAGCAACCGGCAAAGCAACTTTACCGGGTAGGCCTTCCTCTCCTGGGCAATGAACCGATACCTCAGTCCGACTCTTATGCGAAGAAAGCCGTCGCTTTTTTGGGATCTCTCGCTCGATCTTGAGCTGCCGATTCTCGGCCCGTAGCCGCCGAGGCTCCTCCTGCTCCAGGGTCAAACTGCCGTTGCCTCGAAATGCCTGCTCCTCATCGGCCTCGTATTCCTTGACCCAGCGTCTGAGCATATTGGCATGATACCCAGACTCCGGGCCGCCTCTGCCTTGCTGCAGCCCTGTTCCGTCACCAGCCGGAGGCATCCAGCTTGAATTCTTTCGTATACCGTTTTCTCGTTGTCATCTCTCACCTCAGTTTCAGGGATTATCCCTTAACTGAGGTGCCTGTTGTAATTAGGCCACGTCAGTGGGGTAGCGAATAGCTATATTAACAACTACGAATCAGTGAATAAATCAGAGATTCCTTAGCATTGGTGTCCGGTTCTATCAGAATACATCACCCCACACCCAAGCCGGCAAGGAATGCCGCTTCTGTGTATCCAACCCGGCCGGCGCGTGATCGCCGAAAACGAGTATGGCTATGCCGCCTTCGACCATTACCTGACAAGCGAGGGAAATTTACGGTCATTCCCCGGCGCAATTTCGCCAGTTATTCCGGCATCACCGGCGAG
>JALWWX010000088.1 GCA_027078675.1 Aquificales bacterium
AAAAGGATAGGTTTTGCCTATCCTAATCCCACCCATCTTATTATAAGGGCGGTAAAAACCGCAATGGGGGAGTATGACACCTTATATATATACGGTACCGACTATCCTACTAAGGACGGTACTTGTATAAGGGACTATATACATGTTGTTGATCTGGCACAGGCCCATCTTCTTGCGGTTAATTACCTTATGGAAGGGGGTGAAAGTGTTGTACTGAACTGCGGTTACGGTAGGGGTTACTCCGTCATTGAGGTTGTTGACACTGCCAAAAAGGTAACTGGTGTTGATTTTGAGGTTAAGGAAGCGCCGAGAAGGGAGGGTGATCCGCCGGAACTTGTTGCAAAGGCGGAGAAGATAAAAAGGGTTCTCGGTTGGAAACCCGTTTATGACGATCTTGAGCTTATCATAAAGACCGCCTGGGAATGGGAAAAGGAATATATAAAAAGGATGGGGGAGGGTTTTGCCTCCCCCTCTATCTTAGGAGAGGATTCTTCTCAGAAGGGGAATAAGGGACAGGAGTAAGACGAAAGGACCTGTTCCCGTGTTACACCCCCTCCTTCTCTGTGAGGATGTTTCTTCTTCTTTTTCTTCAAAAGTAGCCTTACATAATTTGTCGCTATCCATTGTTAAGGAACATTCCGTACTGTCACCGCAAACTGAACAATCACCGTCCCATCCTTTAAAGGTGTAACCTTCCCCGGACTCCGCTTTAAGGACAACCGATTCACCCCTTGCAAAGGTTTCGCTACAATCACTACCGCAGTCAATACCTTCTGGGGTACTTGTAACCTTTCCTTCTCCTTCAATATTTACAGAAAGCTTGTATCCGAATTCATCCGCTCCTATATCAACAGCACTTCCCAATATCCTTTTGTCTCCGTCCATGTCCTCCGGGGGTAAGTGGGGTGCGAGGTCGTCTCCCCTGTCTATTGCGGGGGAGGAGGGTTTTAGGTGGAAGTTACCGTCCGAAGGGTTCTGAAGCTGGGGATCGTCCGTTAAATTTGCATTAAAGTAATAGTAATCCGTCCGTGTAATTACAATATCTTGAGATGCAAGCCTGTTATCGTCTGTATCATCGTCGTTCGCGGGATCAAATTTGGCATTATTGCCGAGCATGTTGTTTTTCAAGAAGACCATTGCTCCAATTGTATCTCCGTCTCCGTCCGACTCTATGTAAATATCATTGCCATCCAGGGTTGAGGAGTTATTCCTTACTATGTTGTTATAAAGGTAAACGGCGGATGAGTTGTCCATTATCCTTATGTTAAAACCACCTCCTGTTGCGCTTGTACCGTTTGCTGAGTTGCCCCATATTGTGTTATTTGTAACAAACAGTGTGCTTCCTGTAAAAAGCTCTACATATACTCCGCCTCCGCTGGATGAGGATGAAGTGTTGTTGCTTATAATATTGTTTATAAGCTGGGCGGAAGAACTATTATTCATAACAAAGGATATAGCTCCTCCCTCAGCTGAAGATTCGTTCTCCACAAATACATTTCTGTAAACTTTCACTTTGCCTCCAGTAGTGTAAATCGCTACAGAACCACCCCTCCCACCGCCTGCATAATTTTCTTTAAAGGTGTTTTTGTACAATACAACGTTTCCGTAATTCGTCATAATGTGCACCCCTCCGCCTTCTCCTGTAGTTTCATTGTTTATAAATTCACACCCCCTTATGTTTACACTTCCAGATGTGGTGAAGATGCGAAGGGCTCCGCCTCCTCCCGTGTGATTATCGTATCCTTTACGAAACCTTATCCCTTCAATGTTTATGGTAACACCCGCGTCGGGACTGGTGGTGGATATCTTCAGGATTCTGAAACGGTCATTGGTTGCATCGTCGTTGTCAATGTCTCCGTCAAGTACGGGCGGATCAGAGAAGTCCTCAGCCCTTATGGTGAGCGGTTTGTTGTCAACTATAACTACATTGATTGGACCGATAAGCTCGTATGTACCCCCTTTGAGGTAGATTGTATCTTCCTCTCCGTTAGCCCTTGCCATATCAAGGGCTGTTTCAAGACCGCACGGGTTTCCTTGGGTGCAGGCGGAACCGCTTCCGTCGGGTGAGACATAAAGCTGGGCACCACCGGATATACCCGCAAAAGTCATAAGAGCCAAAAGGCCTTTGCAGGAAAACTTAACCATGACTGTACCCCCCTTAAAGTTTTTATTTCTCCCTCTCCGATATATACAGTTTTACTTAATCCATTAGTCTGATATAAGGAAGGTAAAATTACCAGCTCAGTACCAAAGGGTGTAAGTAAGGTTCAGCTTTAATATTTCTTCCCTTACCCCTATGCGGTTTGTGTATATCTCCAGCTGTATGTTAAATTTATCCCCTCCGATTAAAGGACCGCCACCGCCTGCCTTTATCCCAAAGTAAGTTCCCTCTATCCCGAAGTTGTAACCACCTTCTATATGAAGCAGAGGTTTCCAAGAGGGTGTGTAGTCTGGAAAATCGGAGAGGGAGTAGCCCAAGCCCGCGGTAATAAAGTTTGTAGGAAGGAAACTTCTGTTACCTTCATAAATTCCTCCGCTTGCGAACATTATGAGTCTTTCATCTTTACTTATCAGGTTAAGTTTATAGCTCAGCTCTCCATACAGATTAATTCCCTTTCCGAGATATGTACCCTCTTCCTTGAAGAATTCGGATACTCCAAGGTTGGTATAGGATAGTATACTGTTAGTTATATAAGTATTTGTTGATATGCTGAGGGTGTTTTTATATCCGTAAAACTCAAGAAAAAGCGTATCCGTTGCATCAATACCCCTTCCTATAAGAATAACGAGATCCGTTCTTTCGCTCCTTTTATATATCTCTCCGAACAGCCTAA
This sequence comes from Aquificales bacterium, assembly GCA_027078675.1. Taxonomy (GTDB): domain Bacteria; phylum Aquificota; class Aquificia; order Aquificales; family Aquificaceae; genus WFWF01. The sequence continues at coordinate 2,835 of JALWWX010000088.1, forward strand.
GGACATCCGATGTCCTTCTCCTCCATCCAGCCCCTAACTTTATATGTTTTATTCCCCTGACCCTTTCAAAGGACAGGTTAAAGGACCTTCCGTCCGGAAAGTCCCCCGTACTTTTACTAAGCGTACCATCAAGGGTTACACCCTTCAATCTTGCGTATATGCTTCCCCTTATTTCGGAAACACCGAGTCTGGAGTAAAAGAGAACACCCGCACCGAATCTGTTCCCAAAACGGATGTATGTATCCTTAATATAGCTTCTTGCGAGAGAGTTGCCTCTTATATTATTGAAGGAGAGGTTAATCGCTTCCCCTTTTTCACCTATCATATCAAGGGCTAATATCCTCTGACTTACGGAAATATCCCTTTTCTTTAGTCCCTCCCTTATAAGAGCGGTATCACTCCTTTTAAGGGCAAGTTCAAGGCTAACCCACCCCTCTACTTCGTATCCTTTCCTGTTCATTAAATAGATAACCTTCTGATATTTCCCTTCATACATAAGCCTTGATATGTAAACATTCCTTTTCCTTTTGTCTTCCGCTTTCGCTTTTTGAAGAAGCAGTCTGAAGGTGTCCGCGGTTAGGAAGGGAATGCCCGTTTCAAGATAGGGTAATATAAGGTCTTCGTTCCCTTTAATTTTATCCTCAAGCCTTTTAAAGTACATAAATCGGTGATAGGTTGCTTCCTTCGTCCTTCCTAAGGCATTGAGAATACCTATGTAAAGAAGTTCATCCTTGTCCTTAGCGTGTTTGTAAGCGACGAGAGCCTTAACGCCTTCGCCCACCACGAGGTAGGCTCTGGAGAAGGTAAGGGCAAGCTCAGGGTCTCTTTCGTACCTTTCATATCTTTTAACCGCTCCTTTTAATCCCTTTATGTCCCCCGTTTCTATAAGAAGGTGAAGGTAGTTTTTAAGAACTTCTTTATCAAATTTAGCATTAAGGGAGGTTTCCATCTCACTTATCGCTTTCTCTTTAAAGCCTGCCTTTTCAAGGGCGCTTATATAGAGGATGAAAAGGGGAGTATTCTTGCTTAGTATATGCCTGTTCTCCGTAAATATTTTTATAACCTCTTTGAGATTTCCCTTATCAAAGGAAACCCTCAAAGCCCTCTCCAAGAAGATTAACTTTTTAAACCTTTTCCACCCTTCAAGGCTAAGGTGTACAGCCCTTATTGGGTTTTCCGTTTCGTACACGAAAGAGAGCCTTTCATAATCCTTTTCCCTTCCCCATCCCCTTGAGATTAGCTTCTCTGCGGATTCTTTAAAAGTATCAAACTCTCCGAGTATCCATGAAAGATCCGCCCTTTTTGTAAGCACCTTTTTGCTCTCATGGGAAGCCCTTTTTAGTACATCAAGGGCTTTATTAAATTCCCGTAAGGAGATAAAAGTATCCGCCTTAAGAAGTAAGATCCTTTCGTCCTCACCGTGAAGTTTTTCATACTCTTCTATAACCCTGAGGGCTTCTCCCTTACGACCGAGGGTTAGTAATGTGTCCGCCAGTTTTAACATGGATTCCTTGTCCTTTAACATGCTAAGTTGTTCTATCATCCTTTCATAATCTCCCAAACTTTCATAAATTTCCGCCTTTTGAAGCGGGGATACATCTACTTCATCAAGGAATTGAACCGCAATATCTGGTCTTTCCAGCTTGACGGACAAATTGAATATATGACGGGCAAGCTCAGGATTTCTGAAAATATTGTATGCCCTGAGATAGGCTGTAAGTGCCTCTGAGGGTTTTCCTTTCCACAGAAGAACATCACCGTAAGTTTTCCACCAGTAATAGCTGTCGGGAAATTCCTTTATAGCTTTTTCTATTACATTCAAAGCTCTGTCAAGATTACCAGCTCCAAGGTGACTTTCAACCATAAGTCTGTAAAGTTCCTCATCCGCTGAAAGGGAAAGCTTTAAGGATAGAAACAGTGTCAGGATTAAAAATTTTTTCATTCAATTTTCTCCGATAGGATCTGGGATACATCGGAGGCGAAGGCGGGATCACCTGTCTCAAGGGCTGATTTTACGATCTCCTTTATCAAGGTGCCATCACTTGGTACAAAAGGCAGACATGCCCTTATAAAATCTTTGAGTGCTTTTGCATTTCCTGAAGCCTTTATCTTCATAAGGGTTTTGCTTATCACCCTTTTTCTTTCTGCTGATTTCTTTCCCTTAAGAAGATGGTTCACTATCTTTTCTCCTTCCACGGGGTTTCCAACTATAAAAGAGGTTGCCATGAGTTCTTCCAGAAGTTTATCTTTTTCCTCTGGGTATAGACTTATGTATTTTCTGAGAAGTTGATGTGCCCTCTTGTACCTTCCCCTTTCCTTTTCAAAGGCATAGAGAAGGAGCCAAGTGTTCTTATTTGAAGGCTTAAAGGCATAGGACAGCTTTCGTGCTTCCCTTGTGTTACCCGAATATACCGCATATATAAAAGCCTTCTCCTTCCACAAATCCTCATCTGTTTTATCAGCAAGCCTTTTTGCGGAATAAAAGGCTATTGAAGGCAGATTCATCTTTACGCTCTCGTCAAATATCTCTTCAAGCATCTTTTTGTTTGTTTCAATTCGTAAAAATTCTTCAAGGGTTTTTCTTATCTCCTCCTTAAGGTGTTTGTTCCCTTCAAAGTATTTTCTTTTAAGAAAGTGATACTTTGTGTATAAAAATTGTGCTTCATTGTCTAAGATACTTTTTATTCCCTCAATTTCTTCCTCGTCGGAAAGCAGGGCGTATCTTCTTAGAAGGGCAAATTTAAGATCCGCAGGGGGATCAGTACGCAATAGAGCTAATATGTATCTTTTGGTCAGGTGGGGATTTACCTCTTCCGAGTCTAATATTATCTTCTCAATCCTCCCCTTGGGGAAAAGGAACACCATCAACCCCGCGGATATTAGGGCAAAGGCAAATATAGCTTTCAATGTAAAGGAATCTTCAAGGACAAGAGACTTCAACCTGAGCATAGCTTCCTCCCCTTAATACAAATCTCTCCCCTTCCCTTACTATCCCTGGTCCCCTTATATAGCACTTTGAGGACACGAAAGTAGCCTTAAGGGGAAGGAAGGACTCAAAGGTATATACAAATGTCTTGCCTTTTCTTTTAAAAGACACTATCTTGCCGTTTGACGATTCAAACCAAAAGGGCGGTCTTTCGGGAGATAGAATTATCCTGTATTCCCCGGAATTATCAAGGTGTATGTATATAAAGTCCCTTTCTTCCTTAAAGCCCGTTACACCTTTGCTTCTGAACAAATCTGGGTAGCCCCATCCCTTGGGT
>JALWWX010000089.1 GCA_027078675.1 Aquificales bacterium
CCAGATTCATTAACAGCCTTAAGGGCACTGTGCCAACTGTAAGGATTTCCTATCCTTATGGCGGTTGCCACCGTTTTCGGATTCTTTATAGGGTAACCCTTTACTATGGGAGCTGCGCCTTCCGCCTGCCATCCCATCATTCTTGGCAATCTTTTAACAATACCACTGTTGTAGTACTCCTTGTAGCCTTTCCAATATGCTGTTATATTACCCGCATTACCCACAGGGATAAAATGGTAATCGGGGGCGTCACCGAGTGCATCACATATCTCAAAGGCTGCTGTCTTCTGACCCTCTATTCTGTAAGGATTTACAGAATTTACTATTTCAACGGGATACAATTCTCCTATCTTTCTGACTAAGAAAAAGGCATCATCAAAGTTGCCCTTTACCGCTATTACCTTTGCACCGTATATCATTGCCTGCGAAAGTTTTCCTACCGCAACAGCACCACGGGGCAAAAGAACATAAGCCTTAAGTCCAGCCCTTGCTGCATAAGCTGATGCGGATGCGGAGGTGTTTCCTGTTGATGCGCATATTACAGCTTTCTTACCTTCCTCAACAGCCTTTGATATAGCGAGGGTCATCCCCCTGTCTTTGAAAGAACCCGTTGGATTAAGACCTTCGTATTTAAAGAAAATTTCACCTTTGAAGTTTAAAAACTTTGCTAAGTTGTGTGCTTCAATTAAGGGTGTGTTTCCTTCTCTGAGGGTAATTACAGGGGTGTTGTCTGTTACAGGAAGGAATTCCTTATATTTTATTATGATACCTGGCCACCGCTTGTCAATTTCTTTCTGCATGATCAACCCTGTATATTATAATAGCAACCATGGAACACCTGAAAGGTATGAGACTGTTTGATACTATTAAAGACGGCGCTTTAAAGTTCAGATGCATGTATAAAGATTGTACCAACTCGTGCTGTAAGAATTTTCACACCGTGGAGATAGGTTTTGATGAAATATTTTCCCTATCAAGATACTTTGTTATACACTTTCCCTACGATTCCGCTAACGGAAGGTTCATAGGTAATGCACTTGTGGGATTTATAGAGAGCAAGACTGGATGTGTTTTTTTAAGGGACGGTGTCGGGTGTATGCTCGGTGATGATAGACCTCTTTTTTGTAAATCGTATCCCTTTTTTGTTCATCCAGATACGAGCAGGCTTATAATAGATCCTGCCTGTCCTGGTTTTTCAGAAACTGAAGGTGCAATCATATATGAAAACAATTCAGTATCTGAAGATATAAGAAGGGAATATATAGTTTACGGAATACAGCTTGTTGAGGATATTTTAAAGATGAGGGAGTTTACAAAATTTTTGGCTGATAATAATCTTTTGGTTTCGGGAAATATAGAGATAAGAGGTAAATCGGTACAGGTAAACTTAGTGAATGAAAGTAGGCTTTTGGATCTTGATAGGGATACAATGGAGGAAGCTATAAATAAAGGCTACATTAGGGCCATATACGCCCATCTTAACTCTTTTAAGAATGTTGACAGGCTTGCAAGAAGGGTTGCGGATATGGAAGGAGGAGATGAGGATTTGGTGGTGCTATGATACTGCTTGTTATTCCTTCCTTTATTCTTAACACCAAAGGATCAAGCTTTATGAAAGAACAGCTTGTCAATAAGCTTTCGGAAATATCACCCGTATCCGTTGCTGTTAACTATGATAAAGAAAGTCCAGTAAACTTAGAGGAGGTGAAGAAGTGGAAGGCACAAACATCTATGAAAAAACTGTATGTTATAAGCTCCGCCTATTATACACTTGACCGTCAAGATAAAGAAGATATCTCTCACAGGTTTAGAGGGCTTTTGGAGGGTTTAAGATTCCCGGAAAGCAATTATCCTTATTGGAAATCTATTGTCTATGATGAATATCTCGGATCATTACAAGGTGTAAGATACAAAATAGAAGAAGCTCTTAAAGATGCAAATCCTTCTATGATACTTATACCCATAGGTTCGGTTATTAACTCTACTCTTCCCGATGATCTTTTCCTTGGTGGTTTTATATACAACGCAAAACGTATGGGTATACCTGTTGTGGGATTTCAATACGCCCCCATAATTGATAGAAACTTCGTTCACCTTTATAACAGTTACGATTATTTTCTTGTTAATACACCCGCTGATAAGGAATTTTTACTCAGCATAGATATTCCTGAGGAAAAGATATTTGTAATTCAGGAAAAATATACCGTTTTATGGTCAAGGACATCAGGCCCCCATATCATAAACTATTGGCTAAAAGGGTCCCGTTGGAGGAAGCAGATGGGTTTTGATGACGAAGACTTTATTGTGGGTTCAACCCATCTTTTCAGCCACAGAAGGGATGTTATAGAAATAGTTGATGCACTCTTAAAATTGGAAGACATTAAAGTGCTTATAAATGCTTCAAAGCATATAAACAGAAGGGGATTTATAGATTTTGATACAGCAAGGGACTATACCTTATACAGGTTCAGGGACTTTATAGGCAAAAGGATTTTCTTAATAGAGGATCAAATAATGGAAGTATTTGAATTTTCAGATGCTGTTGTTATTCCTGCGGATTTGACCTTTAACATGCTTGATTCTTACAGAAAACCTGTTGTTGTATTCCAGCTTGCCCTTCCGTGTGAAACAACCTACAGGAATGTTATTTATACCTCTTCAAAGGAAAAGGTTATATCCGTGGTAGAGGAATACAGGAAAAGGAATGTGTCTTTAAAATATGCTATTAAAAGCATCCTTTCTGGGCAAAAGGCTGTTAAATAACACTCACCATCAGTCCGTGTTTAAGCCCCCAGTCGCTTACTATGATCTTATCCTTTTTAAAATGCTCAAGAATCCTTTCAAACATTAAAATTCCAGATACTATAGCTTCCGCCCTTCTGTCCTCAATTTGAGGTATTTTCTTTCTTTCTGAAATTTTCATATTTGCAAGCTTATCAAACCACCTTTTTATTGATTCCCTTTTTAGTTTACTGCCGTGTATCTTTGAAGGATCATAGGGATAAATGTTATACTCAAGGGCGCACAAAGTTGTTATTGTTCCCCCGAGTCCTACTATATTATCAACTTCAATTTCAAGTTTTTTTAAGTTATTGTCTATAAATTCCTTCATGCTTTCCAATTCTTTCTTTAGTGGAGGATCGTGTTTTATAAATCTCTCCGTGAGGTTTACTATGCCTATGGGTAATGATATTACCTTTTCTATATCACAAGATTTACCGTATATAAACTCCGTTGAGCCTCCCCCCTGATCTACCACAACAGTTCTTCCCGATAATTTTAGTGAATAACAAACCGCTTTATAAGATAGTTTTCCTTCCTCTTCAGGTGTTATTACTCTTATATCAATTCCTGTAGTCTCTTTGACCCTATTTATAAATTCCTTTGAATTTTTTGCTCTTCTGAGGGCTTCCGTTGCTACCGCTATTATTTTATCTGCTCCGTGTTCATTTATTATATTCTTATACTCCTTTAGAACTTCTATTGTTTCCTCAACAGCCTTTTTGTCAAGGAATCCGTTACTGTTAACGCCCTTCCCCAGTCCTGTTATAACTCCCTTCTCATAAATTATTTTGAGTTTGTTGTCTTTAATATCTCCTATGCTTAATCTTACAGAGTAGGATCCTATATCTATGGTAGCTATACGCATAAAAAGAGTTTAGCAAAAAGCACCCCGAAACGGGGTGCTTACTTGTTAGAAATCAAGATCAAGGAGTAGGACCGTGGAGTTTATGTTTTCGTAATCTGTTCCGCTGAACTCCGTATTTACGGAGGAGTATTCAACACCGAATCTAACATTCGGTCTGAATGCATAGGAGATATGGGCGGTTATACCGCTTTGTTTACCTCCCATCCTCATTTCGGGATTACTACCCATAGGGTTCATATTCATAAGTGTACTATCACTTGCACCGTAACCGAGGGTAAAGGCGATCATTCTTTTGAAGTAAAGGGTTCCCCATAACTGATAACCACTTGCTTCATCCTCTCCTATTTTTCCTGTTGTATAGTTTGCAAGAAGCTCAGCCATCAGGGAAGAAGTTATAGGTGCCTGCACTCCTATATCAATTCCATAGGAACTGACATTTTTATTTTCTCCAGAATCATGTGCTTTATCCCTTCCCGAATAACCGAATATACCAACATTGACATCAGCAACCCTCAAATTAGGCATAAAGGCTATCCTTCCGTAAAAGTCAAGATTTCCTCCGGTAAGTTCTTCTACATTCATATTTTCCATAACTGTTCCACCACCCCCCGTATATATACCTGCGTTAACGTAAATCATACTCTTTATGAGTGCATAAGCTGAGATGCCTTTTTGATCATGTCCATAGATTGAAGGGAATAACATTGAAGAACCCATATCCATTTGTTCAGCCTGCCCGTCACCATTTGTATCCATGGACATAAAGTAGGGCATAGGTGCTTGAGCAGGGAACATCTCTGTTCTCATAGGATCAAGGGTGTTGAACGGGTCAACACCTGCGGGACTGGTTATACCGCCCACTATCCCGAATACATTGGCTCCAGTGTCTTTTACAAAAGCCAATCTTGCGACATGAACACCAGCTTCATAACCGTGATCTCCTGATGCTTCAAGATTAGGTACTATAAATGCTCCCACATCATCACTTACCTTACCCGCAAAGTATATAAGAACATTTTCTACTTTAAGGGTTTCTGCTTCTTCCTCGTAAGATTTCTTTTCTGATAGCAGGGAAATAACCCTTATTGCAATTGGATTGAAATGATTTAATGTTTTACCGTCGCCTATATTAATTTGCTTAATATTAACACCTGATGTATAACCGCTTATCTTGTAAAGGGTTCCGAATTTGTTTAGCCTCGGTGGTATGGTATGACATGTACTGCAGGAGAAACCAGTTTGTCTTGCGAAAGAAGGCACTCCATAGGATAAGTCGTAGAGCAGGAAGAATGTAGCTAAAGCCACTAAACTAAAAAGAGTTTTAAGTTTCTCCATTTTGCACCTCCCGCGGATTGTTTTTGAACGTGTAAACATGGTTTACACTGACCATTATTTTATACTTAACGGATTGTTAACTATTTTTTCAAGGGTTAAATTTCACTAATTTAAACATCAATAAACAATTATATTATCAGCATGAATTACTTCTTCCGGTGCATTTTTGATTAAATTTTTAACCTCTTTGGTTTTTTTACCCTTTACAACTTTTAAATCGTCGGATGAAAATTGAACTTTTCCTCTCCCTACGATATTACCTTCCCTATCCGCTATATTCACTATATCTCCTTTGTTAAAGTTACCTTCAACATAAATTACACCCGCAGGTAGAAGACTCTTTCTTTCTTTAATAGCCTTTACAGCTCCTTCGTCTATATAAACTATGCCCTTAGGCTGACTTATGAAGGTTACTATCCTTTTCCTGCTTTTTATGGGCTTTTCTGACGGATATATTATTGTTCCCTTCGTTTTCATATTTATAGTGTCCTCCAAATTTTCGTCCCTATGGGTTATTATGACGGGTATTCCCATGAGAGAAGCTATACGTGATGCTTCAAGCTTACTTCTCATACCCCCGGTTCCAAAGGTACTGCTTACTCCTTTTACATATTTGAAAACCTCATCCACATTTTTGACATCCTTTATAATCTCGTTTTTATCATTAAGCAAACCGCCCGCTGTTGAAAGCATAATTATCATATCCGCCTCTATCAGATAGGCTGTATATACAGCCAAAAAGTCGTTATCTCCGAATATCAGTTCGCTTACCGCTACCGTGTCGTTTTCGTTTACGATGGGAAGTACTCCCTTTATAAAAAGGTTTTCTATGGTTTTCTTTGCATTGTTAAACTTGTCAGTGTCTTTGAATATATCAAGGGTGAGGAGTATTTGACCTACCTTAATATCGTAATTTGAAAATATTTGATCGTATATGTGCATCAAATAGGCTTGACCTACGGAAGACAGAGCCTGTTTTTCTATAAGATCTTTCGGTTTTTCCTTTATTCCAAGCTTGTTAGCTCCGCATAAGACCGCTCCAGAAGATACAAGAAGTACCTTAATATTACTGTCCATTATTTTTTTTATCCTGT
>JALWWX010000090.1 GCA_027078675.1 Aquificales bacterium
TTCAATGGCATCTTCAAATATGTTTCCAGAGATGTTCATTCAGTATCTTGAAAAGGGAGATATTGGTTATTTACTTTCTCTTTTGAGGGATCACTTTTCTGATCTGAAAAATCTAGCTAGAAAGTTAACGACAGACTCTTTAAAGATCAATATAGAACATCTTGATAACATAACAAGAGAGACTCATCTTTTTTTGATTAGGCAATTTGGAAATAATTGGCATGATCTGAATTTTGAGGAGGGTTATGAACCAAGTTTCTTGGTGGATACCGCTCTGAATTTTGTCAAGCCTGAGATACAGAGGCTAAATCCATTCTATAGAAATGGATCAGCTGTTGATTTTCTGTATTTAAAAGATGAGTTTTTAAAGAAAAATCTCAATAAAGTTTCTGAATTTAGCATTGAGAGTCTAGATTCTAGAGAATTGAGTGAGGTGGTGACATCTGCAATTAATTGGTTTTTTGAGAATCAGTTAATGCATATTTCAGCAAAAGCATTGTATGAGACGGCTTTTTACTATGTCTGGGGTCGTAATTCAGCGATGAAAAGAAGTGGTATCGCAATTGGTATAGATCGTGATCATGCTGAATATCAGTATTTAGCATGGAAAAGAGGTTACAATGATTACTGTTATGGTGATCATTGTGAAAATAGCATAGTATATGCTAGAAGATCCAAGAAGGAAATTATACATTCTACTTTGAATGATATTTCTTTTAGGCAATTTTGGCGATAGAGGAGGACAAAAGATGAAAAATGATTCAATTTCATTGAGTGTAGAGCAACTTCAGGTATTATCTGATGATGTGAGAAGGTCTGTTTTTGAGATTTGTTTGTCAGCAAACAATGGTCATATAGGTGGCTCATCTGGTGCAGTAGAGCTTCTTACTACTTTGTATTTTGGAGGCATTTTGAATTATAACAATGGAGTTCTTTCGTGTAACAAGTGGAGGGATCGTGTATTGATAAGGGGTCATCTGGGACCTTTGAGATATAAGATTTTTTCCCTTCTGGGGCATATCAGTATAAATGAGCTTCAGAATTATCGCAGGTATGGTTCGCGACTTCATGGTCATGAGGATCATCAAGAAACTCCTGGAGTTGATATAACGCCAAGTGGGTCTTTGGGGATGCTATTATCATATGGTGTTGGTTGTGCGTATGCGGCTAAGAATGATGATGCTCCCTACATGACATACGTTTTTCTTGGTGATGGAGAAGAACAGGAAGGAAATGTTAGTGAGGCAGCACGTCATGCAGCTAGATTGCAGTTAAATAACATCACTGTTATTATAGATTGCAACAAAAAACAACTCTCCAATCCAGTGTCAATAACAGATTCTTCCAATTTGGAAGTGATATGGGAAGGATATGGATGGAATGTTGTGACTCTTGATGATGGGCATGATATTGAAAAGATTATAGAGGCTTATAAAAAAGCTAATAACCTTTCAAAGATGTCTGGAATTCCCGTTGTAATCCTTGCGCATACGAGCAAAGGATTTGGTGTAAAAAATCATCAAGAACACTTCAGTGGTTATCATACAATCAGCACATGCCAAACTGAGTTTGTGGAAGATGCTGTCTGTCTCTTAGCAGAAAGAATAAAGGACAAGAGTCAATATCTTTCTCAAGTTAAGAACATGATCTTATCACGATCAAAAGATGTGGTTCCAAAAAGAACGAGTGGTGATAGTT
>JALWWX010000091.1 GCA_027078675.1 Aquificales bacterium
TGGAAGGTGAGATAGTTACGGGTATCGTAAGAAAAATTATGGACAGTGGTGATATACTTGTTGATCTGGGAAAGGTTGATGCCATATTGCCCAAGAGGGAACAGATATATAAGGAAAAGTATAAGCCAGGTGACAGAATAAAAGCACTGCTCTTAGAAGTTAGAAAGGGAAAGGGTAAACCCGCCATCATTTTGTCAAGAACCCATCCGAGGCTTTTGAAGAAGCTTATAGAAACCGAAATACCTGAGGTAAACTCAGGATACATTGAGGTCAAGGCGGTAGCTAGAGAACCAGGTGAGAGGGCAAAGGTGGCAGTTCACGCGGAGGATCTTAAAATGGATCCCGTGGGCATAGTGGTAGGGCTTAAGGGATCAAGAATACAACCCATAACCGAAGAGCTTTCTGGTGAAAAGATTGATGTAATAAGATGGAGCGAGGACTTTGAAGAATTTTTAAAAAGGGCATTGTCCCCTTCCCATCCTACTAAAATAAAATTAATACCGGAGGAAAAGAGGGTTGAAGTTGCAGTACCAAAGGAGGAACTTTCCTTAGCCATAGGTAAGAAGGGAATAAATGTAAAGTTGGCAAACAAGTTAACGGGATGGCATATTGATGTAATGTCTGAAGAGGACTTTGAAAAACTTGAAAGCTTGCGGGGAAATGGATAAGGAACTTCTCCAACTTTCCATTGATAAACTCGTTTACGGAGGTTACGGGCTGTCCTTTCATCGCGGTAAAACATATTTCGTAAGATACGCAGCACCCAAAGAACTTATAAAGGCTGAAATCCTAAAGGAGAAGAAAGATTACAATGAGGCAACTGTAAGAGAGATAGTTTTACCATCTGAAAGCAGAAGGGAACCCCCGTGCAGATACTACGGATTTTGCGGAGGATGTCAGCTTCAGCATATAGAATACAAAAGCCAGATAAGGGCAAAGGAAGAAATACTGGTGGAAAACCTTCGCAGAATAGGTAAGATCAAAGATATAAACCTGATTGATACTATACCCTCTCCCAATGAGTTTAACTACAGGGTAAGGGTACAGTTCAAGGTCGGAGGTAAAAAGCTCGGATTTTTCGGCTGGGACAACACAGAAGTGGTTGATATATCAGAATGCCCCATCCTACATCCAAGGTTGAATGAGATGATACCGAACCTTAAAGAGATGGTAAAGGAAGTAAACGATATAAGAGAAATCCATTTACTCTATTCTCCTTTCAGGGATGAATACTTGTGCAAGATAGTTACAACCACATCCTTGAATAAGGATGATCTCATAAGACTTAAGGACAACTACCTCGGAAGTAAGGTGGTGGGTGTAGGAAATTACTCAAGAATGCGACACGGTCTTAACAGAAGATCCTCCGTAGGCAGGGATCATACCTACATAAAGGTAGGTGAATACACATTCAGGGTAAGCAATGATTCTTTCCTGCAGGCAAACTACCATCTTTGGAATGATATGATAAATACTGTAGTAGATAATATATCATTTAAGAAGGCTCTTGATCTGCACTGCGGTATAGGTTTCTTTACTTTGCCCCTTGCAAAAAGGGGCCACTTCATAGAAGGGTCTGATGTAAACGCAAAAGCCATAAGTGATGCGGACTATAACAAAACACTTAATGGGATTGATAATGTTAGTTTTACAAGGGCCTCAGCATACAATCAGCTCAAATCACGGCTCGGAGAGATTATAGATCTCGTAATACTTGATCCTCCGAGATCAGGCCTTGACAACGGAGAGGTAGACCTACTTCTGTCTTTAAAGCCTGAAAGAATAATATACATATCCTGCAACCCTTCAACGTTGGCAAGAGATCTTGGAACCTTTATAAGAGGAGGTTATAAACTTATATCAACAAGATTAATAGATCTCTTTCCCCAAAGTTATCATATTGAGAGTATAAATATATTAGAACTGACAAAATAGTATGGAAGAATCAAGAATATTCAATAGAAAACTGCTAATCATAGTATCAGGTTTTCTTACAGCCTTCCTCATTATAGTTATAAGACTTTTCTACTTACAAATAATCTGCGATGAGGAATGTATAAAAAATATAACCGCGGAAAGGATACCATACGAGGTTAACAAAATAGTTTCTGTCCCCAAATATAGGGGATCCATAAAGGATGCGGAGGGTAACATCTTGGTTATAAGCGTTCCTTCAGTTTCCGTATATGCAAGACCTAAGGCATGCCAAAAGGTGGAAGAGAAGAGTAAGCGTGTGTTTATAAAAGAATTTTCACGCCTTACGGGTATTTCTCCTAAGCTGATAAGAAAATATATAAACTCGGAAAAGACACACGTTTGGATAGCAAGGGGTCTTTACAAAAATGTGGAAAAGTTAAAAAGGAATTTGGACAGATTGTTGAAAGAAACGGGTATGAGTATATGCATAGGTTATATTGACGATTTCAAAAGGAGATACATTTACGGAAGACTCGCATCCAACCTAATAGGTCATGTAAATACGGACGGCAGGGGGATAGAGGGTATTGAAAAGATGTACGATGAATACTTGGGTGGGGGCATAAAGCAGGTATATATATCCTATTCCAGATCCCTTGGCAGATTTGTAACCGAACCTATTTTTGACACGGGTTCCCTTCTAAACATAAAGGATGTAATGCTTACCATAAATCTATCCGCCCAGAAAGTAGCTGAGGAAATAAAAAGAGAAATAGTAAAGAGATGGAATCCTAAAAAGGTCATAATAGTGGCGATGGACATAAACAAAGGTGATATAGTAGCGATAGCAAATTATCCGGATTATAATCCGAACTTCTATCAAAGATTCAGAGCAAGCAGGAAAAGGAATTTTGCGGTTACAGATCTTTTTGAACCTGGATCTACGATGAAACCCTTCTTTATATCCTATGCCCTATGGAAGGGTTACGTGGATGAAAACATTACAGTTAATACAGGTAAAGGAGTCACTGAAGTATTCGGTAGAAGAGTAAGAGATCCAAAAAGATTAGGTACCATTAGTCTTCAAGAGATAATAATTCATTCCTCCAATGTGGGTGCAATTGAAATTGCAAGAAGGCTAAGTAAGAAAGATGCGGAAAATATAATAAGGCTTTTTCACTTAGACAAACCTTTTGGAAGTTTGATAGGTGAAGCTAAACCTAAGATACCTGACTTTTCCTATCCCGCAAATATACTCTATGCTTCCATAGGTCAAGGCCTTTCCTTTAACACACTAAATTTAGTTGTTGCATTTGGAGCTTTAGCAACTGGTAAGATTGTAAAACCCAGAATTGTAAAAAGTATTGTAGATTCAACAGGAAAAGTTATAAAGGAAGAAGAAACAGAAATTATTAAAGACGGAATACTTGACCAGAAGACAAGGAAATGGATAATGGATGCCCTTATCAAGGTTGTAGAAGAGGGAACAGGAAAGAAGGCAAAGTCTTCCTACTTCTACATAGCAGGTAAAACAGGAACCGCCCAGAAATTTGATTTTGCCCTTAACAGGTATTCAAGGGAAAGGGTAACAACCTTTTTTGTAGGTATATTCCCAGCAACAAATCCCAGGTTTGTAGCTGCAATAGTTGTTGATGAACCAAAGGGTAACAATCTATACGGCGGTACCGTATGCGCCCCCTACTTTAAGAAGCTTGTGGAAAGCTTAGCCTTCTTCTATCAACTTGAACCTGATAAAAAGAGGGAAACTATATCACCGTGAAGCTCTTTCGGAATACTACTCCCGTAAGGAATACACAAAGGCTTTATACCTGTCATTTCCTCTATTATAAAAGGATTAGTCTTCTCCGAAATGTCTTCGCCTTTAAAACCGCTCAGTACGATTCCCCTTACATCCAATCCTCTTTCCTTAGAGTAAAACCATGTCAGATAGGTATGATTTATTGTACCAAGCCCAGCTCTTCCCACAATAATAACATTCAAACCTTCCTCATAAGCCAAATCGCCATAAGTGTACCCCTTCTTTATGGGAACACATATCCCACCAGCACCTTCAACAATTACAATATCACTATTTTCTTTGTATTCTTTTATCTTAGACTTTATAACCTCAATATCAACTTCTATGCCCTCCTCAAGGAAACCCGCATAAGGTGAAAGGGGAAGTTTGTAAGTGTAAATAACCACATCCTTTATATCTTGATCCGTAGCTTCCGCAAGTAACTTGGCATCCTGAGGTACATCACCTACTCCTGTTTCAACGGGTTTAAGACATGAAACTTTAATGTTTGAGGATTTCAATATTTTTGCGGACCAGTAGGTAAAATATGTCTTTCCCACCCCCGTGTCAGTACCTGTTACAAGATATACCTTTCCCATCTTTTACATTATATTGCGAAAGCTGATATTTATCATTTTTGTGATATAACGATATTATTATATTAGAAATAACTAAATTAAGGAGGTGACCGCTATGGCACTTATAAAGGAATTTCCCCCAGACGGTGTTGTAACAATAAACAGGGTTATCCTGAAAGAAGGCTACACGGTTGATGACTTAGAAGAGAGGGTTGCTGAACTTTGTGAACATGTAAAAACCCATCATTCCATAGACGGATTTATAGGAGGCTTTGTACTTATGAATGCGGGAATGATATCAAAAGAAGGATCAACCGTTGAAAACAAGGAGGTCTCTCCCCTTAAAGATAAAGAAGCCCTCATAGTTACCTTCTGGACATCCTTTGAACAGCATGAAAAATCTCACAAAAGCCCGGAATTCCAAAGACTATTTGAAAGGGTGCTTGAACTGTGTGAAAACGGAAACGAAGAAATTGCCTACATAATGCTATGGCAAGGCAAAGCTTACGATGAAGAAACAGCTAAGAAAGCAATGGAGATGAAAAAACGCTACGCGGGTTGTGAAACCTGTTGATTTATAGACTCCTACCCCTCCCTCCCCCTCTCCCCTTTTTATTTCTTTTGCTCAATCTCTCAATAATGATATAAATCATAAATTTATGGTCATTGTTCCCTTTATTTATATAGACTGACATGTCAGTTCAGGCTAAAAATACAAGGCAGAGGTTAATAGAAGCTGCAAAAAAGGTATTTTCAGAAAAGGGTTTTTTTGAATCCCATATATCCCACATAATAGAGGAAGCGGGTACCGCAAGGGGAACCTTTTATATCTATTTTGAAAGCAAAGAAGAGATTTTTAAAGAAATACTTAAAGAAATAGTTGAAGAGTTAAAAAGGAGAATAAAACCTATCAATGTAAAGGAAGATCCAATAAACCAGATAGTCAGGAATATTGAAAGGGTGCTTGATTTTGCTGTTGAGGAGAGGGAGCTTTCAAAGATAATACTTTTCAGGAGTTATGACACATCATTTTCAACTATAGTGGATGAATTTTTCAAAGAAGTAACGGAGATGGTAAAGACATCCCTTGAAAAGGGAATACTTATGGGATACCTGAAGCCTGTTAATACGGAGATAATAGCACAAGCCATGGTGGGAGCGGTTAAGGAAATTATGAAAAATGCTATTGAAAAGGGCAACATAGACACATATATGGTTGCAAAAGAGCTTGTTGAATTCGCCTTGGGAGGGTTATGGGATGTTAAGGGTAGGTGTTGATATAGGATCCACAACGGTAAAGGCTACGGTACTTGATAATGAAAATAGAATTGTATGGAAAGAGTATATACGACATGAAACAAGACAGGTGGAAAAAACCATAGAACTCCTGGAAAGGTTAAAAAAGGATTTATCAATTAACAAATTCAAACTTTATGTAACGGGTAGCGGAGGATCTGGCATAGCAAAGGCTTTGGGTTGTAAACATATTCAAGAGGTTAATGCCCTTGTCTTGGCAGTGGAACATCTCTTTCCAGAAGCGGGCAGTGTTTTTGAATTGGGAGGTCAAGATGCAAAGTTTGTCCTGTGGCAGAGGGAAGGAGGAAAGCTGAAAAGATTTACATCCATGAATGATAAATGTGCGGGGGGAACAGGGGCAACGATTGACAGAATTATCCTTAAATTTCGTATAGATCCTTCAAAGTATAAGAATACAAAGTATGTACCAGAAAAGGTTCACGAGGTTGCCGGCAAATG
>JALWWX010000092.1 GCA_027078675.1 Aquificales bacterium
AGGAGCATACGATGGCTCCGGAGATAAGGGAAAACCTTTATAAACAGATCTACTCCTCCGTGAAATGGTTCCAAAGTGTTGAATACATGGCAAACCGCGGAGTAGATACCTTTATAGAAATAGGACCTAAAAATGTATTAACAAAACTTATACAGCAAACACTGGATGGTGTAAGGACATTTAATATAGAGAAGGTGGAGGATATAGATAAAGTGAGGGAGGTCCTATGACAGTCTTTGAGGTTTGTAACGAGGGTGGCTAAAGGGAGGTTTACATTTGAAGTTTACCTGATACGTTTAAACAGGTGGATGTCGTATCCTTTTAATATCTCATTGACATCGTAGAAGTCCGAGTCATCAGTCCATATATACACAGGGATATTTCGTTTCTCATGAACGGTCAGAGCCAAAGCAAGTAGATGCGCATCTTCTTCATCAACTTCTGGATCTCGGAGAATAGATAAGGCTTCGTCAAGCTTTCCCGAGTAAAATTGAAGGTTATATACCTCAAGGAAGCTTTTTACAAATTCCATTCTTTGGGATACAAAAGCTGTAACCTGCTCTATAAGTTCTTGGGCAAACACCTTAGCAAGCTTGCTCCGGTCAACAGTGGATCTCCTGCCTTTTCTTATTCTCTTCTGGGCTATATCAAGAGCATCTAAAACAAGGGAATATCGTTTAAAGTGTTCTATGCTCGGATCTTTTTCTACAAGAAGTTTCTCACATACTGATAGGAGCTTTCTCTCTACCGCATCTTGGCATCTTCGTAAGTTCCGTTCTGTAGAGTGTAAACTACAGGATCTCTTAAGTATAAGCTCTTCAAAAAGGTCTGTTACTATAGAATCTGGGTTGTATACAGCCTTGAAGATGATGGTATTATCAACGCAGACCACAGAACCCTGAGGCGGAAGTTTTTCTTCCATTAACTGCCTCCGAGGTTAAAAGATTCCTCTTTGGCTTTATTTTCTTCAATCTCCTCAAGTTCTGGAACTGCTTTCTTAGCGTATGCATTCAGTAGATAGAGGAACAAAACTTTATATTCCTTAGGTAGTGTCTTTGCAAGTTCATAAGGTATGTAAAATCCTACTACCTTTCCTCTGTTGGTAAGCACAAGGACGTTATCCTGCTGATTTAGAAACTTGGACCATCCAGATCGCATTTTCCTCATGTTTACTATGTCAACCTTATCCCGAAGAATTGACTTAGTCTCTATCCTTTTGCTCATGACTCTTACCTCCTTGATTTATGACTATTATAGTTTTGTCAAGACATATGTCAAGACATATTATTTCCCAAGCAAACTCAATATAGCCTTCACAATAGATACTCTACCGTAGGTGCTTTCAGGAAAGTTATAGAGCTGTTCTATCAGCTTTTTCTTTGCATACTATTGGTCGGGGCGAGGGGACTTGAACCCCTGACCTCCGGTTCCCGAAACCGGCGCGCTACCACCTGCGCCACGCCCCGTCAGTATATATTTTAAAAGCTAAAGGTTATACCAAAACCGAAGTTATCCTCTGCGGGGCTGTGTTCCGCATATTCAACTATTACGCTGAATTGAACAAAGGCAAATTCTATACCTACGAATCTTCTTCTCTTGTCGCTTATCTCCCCTAAGGAGACACTGCTACCTCCGTATATCCAGAAGCTGTCCGAACCTATTTTTGCGTATATAT
>JALWWX010000093.1 GCA_027078675.1 Aquificales bacterium
GGGCTTCATAAGGATTTTTACCCCTCGCAAGTGCTCTTAAAATTTCAAGGGCGTGCTTA
Source organism: Aquificales bacterium (assembly GCA_027078675.1). GTDB lineage: Bacteria > Aquificota > Aquificia > Aquificales > Aquificaceae > WFWF01. Next base: position 60 of record JALWWX010000093.1, read on the forward strand.
ATACTTCTTGCCCTTTCTATTAGAAGTTCAACATAGGCATTCTCTTCCTCTGTTAGCTCTTGAAGAGCCGACATTACATCTTTACCGCTCTTCAGTTTATCTATTATCCTTGCAATATAATAAGGATGTCCTTTAAGAAGATTGAACAGCTCCACAAACTCTTCTGCAGACACTGATAAGTTATTCAATACATACTCAAGAGTATCTTTGAAATCAAGACCTTTAAGTTCAATAACCGTTCCGAATCTGAAAAATACTCCATCCTTGTCCATAAAAACCTTTTTCATAATTGTTTCCTGAGAACCAGCAAATACATAAGAAGTGCACTCGTGATGTTGAATAACACTTCTGAAAAGCTTTACAGCCTTGGGATTTGTCTTGTATATCTCCCCGAATTCGTCAAACGCCACAACAACCCTCTTTCTTTTCCTACTTCCTATCCTTTCAGGTAGCTCAAGGGCTTCTCTCAACATTTTTCTTTCGTCCGTACCCTTAAATAATTCAAAATTAAGCTCTATACCTTCTTCTTTTAAAACAGCCTTTCCCCTTATTTGCAGTAGGTGAGATAGCTTTTTTATCTTTCCTTCTATTCCCAACAAGTCAAGAGCCTCGTCAACAATATATTTTGAAAGAGCAGACATACTGTCCGCATAGGGCATGAGGTCAATGTATAATGCATACACACCCTCTTTTTGCAATTCTTCTAAAACCTTTCTTACCAGAGTTGTCTTACCATATCTTCTGGGGGCTATTATTATGAAATTTTCCTTTCTTTTAAGACCTTCCTTTAATTTGGTAGGCTACTCAACCCTGTCTATAAACATAATAGGATTATAATTATAAGCAAAATTTGTTTAGAAGCAAACAATATATGTTTATAAAAATTAACAAAATTTGTTTATGAAGAAGAACAGACCTAACTTATAACTGCAGATGAGACAATGAAAGAATATCCTATTATCAGTGAACCCTGTTGCCCAATTGATTCAAATATAGAGGCAACTAAATAAATTTAAAAAGCTTATTAACGGAAGAAACAGAACACTAAGTAAAAGTATCAATGAAAAAGTAGCCACAAGAATTTGGTATCGGCAAGCCTGCACCAAGGGTTACCTTTATCTTTTTAAAGTTTGTAAGGAAATAATTAATTTTTAGAACAAGGCTTGTATTAAAGATACCGTGCCTTCACCCTTTAACCTATAACCACCTTTTCAATTTTTCATATAACCTTCTATTTTCAGTTGTCCTTAAGAATCTTTTGAAGGCAACAAATATATAAACCGTTTTAAATTTACCGTCCTCCTCATACTTTATCCTTAAAGGTTTATTCCATGGTGCCCTTTCATCCCATATACGAAATACTTCATCAAAGCCTAAATAAACATCCCTGATTTTTGAAAAAGGTATATAAAGTACAAAATCTTTTCCTGTGCTTTTGTCTTTACCCCTGAATACAAGTTTCCTCTCATCTTCAATAACTTCCAGGGTCCCCTCATACCTATGAAGCGGACTGAAACCCGTTGTATGAGATGTAATCCAATCACAAATACCCGCATTTTTTATATCTTCCTCATACGCAAGAAGCGTTTTTCCAAATTTCATAATATAAAATTATAGAGTTTTTAGATCATACCCTAAGGGCTATCAAAAATATTCTGTTAAATTTCAGTTCAACAATACCATCCTCACCCGCCTGATCTTCAAAAGATTTCCTCACTATCTCCTTAAATGCGGATATGTACCCTTCGGTAATCTCTACATCGTAATACTGCTGATTCAGATAACCCACAACAGCTCCAGAGAGAAAAATTTTGAAAACTTCCTCTGGCGTGTGATAAGTTGTAACTGTTTCAAGCTTTGAAAAGGTAACCTTGAAACCGACCTTTTCAAAAAATCTTACATATTCATCCTCTGTTTCAAGAAAAAACCAAGGTTCCTTAAAATGGTTGAAAATATATTTTGTTCTCTCATCTTCGCTCACCTTACTAATTGCTTTTATAAAATTAGGGGAGTAAACCCTCTTTGCAGGAGCTTGAACACCTATCCTTCCTCCTTTCTTCAAAGCCTTGTAGCAGTTTCTTAACGCCTTTTCAGGATCATTAAACCATTGCAAGGTTGAATTACAAAAAATAACATCAAAATCCTCATAATAATCCATTTCTTCTGCGCTCTTTACCTCATAGACTATTTCCATTCCTCTGCTTTTAGCAATTGCTTCCTTTATCATTCCTTCTGAAGGATCTATTCCCACAACTTTGCCTTTTGTCATCTTCCTTATTACTCTTGTTATATGCCCCGTTCCACACCCGAGATCAAGAACATCTTCTTCATTCTTTATTTTCAAAAGATTCAAAAGGACATACGATGCAGATTTTTGAATTGTGGCGTACTTTTCGTAATCCGCAGAGATTTTTGAAAAATCCATTTTATTTTTAATAAAATTCTACTTTACAGCGGTGAACAAAACATTATGTAAATATTATTAACAGCTGTAAATATATTTAACATGCGTAAAATACCGTTAAAACAAGAAAAACTAAGGAGACATGTAAACATGTTTTACAATATATGGATATAGCTATACACTTATAAACTCGCTTTATCAATACCTTACTATTTTGGCACATTCATTGCTGAACAAAAAATACACAAAACCTCAGGAGGGTAGGACAATGACATTTCCAGGCAACCTCGCAAAATTCTTTTATCCTATCTTCGTGTTCATCCTGTTTGTCAACTACTCCTCCCTGACGGAAGGAGCTTGTAGGTGAGGTTAGCCATGCACAGCACAGCCAACGCTCCCTACATCGGGACGGTTGACGACGCCCCACACGGAGGGACTTGCCTCTCCGTGCCCCGACTTCCCTCCCAGGGAAGCCAGATAGTTCTTAACTATGTTCCTGCTGGCGTTGAGGTCTGCATTAAGTTGGAACCCACACCCCTCACACACAAAATGTGCTTGGTCTCTTCTGTTCTTTCTGGATACGTGCCCACATTTGCTACACTTCTGAGAGGTATACCGTGCATCTACATAGACCACTCTTATCCCTTTTACCTGCGCCTTATACTCTATCAACCTCTGAAGCTGGGCAAAATTCCAGCTGTGTATCCATCTCCTGTTTTGCTTGCCAGCTTTTATCCTCTTCCTTATCCCCTTGAGCTTCTCAAGAACTATCACACCACCAGCAGGAACAAGCTCCACTATCTCCTTGGCTATCTTGTGGTTAACCGCAGTCCTAAACCGTTTCTCCCTCTGCGAGAGCTTCTTAAGGTGCCTTTTGGCAGAGGGAGTGCCTTTGGACTGCAGACGTTTCCTAAGAGCTTGATACCTCTCAGATACAGCCCTTACGTGTCCTCCATCAAAGAACCTGTTTATCCTTCCATCAGGTGTAGAGACCACAGCAAGCTTGCGGAGTCCAAGGTCAACTCCTACAAAGAAGTCTCTGGTTTCCACTTCAGGAACTTCCTTTTCTACGTTTATGTTGAGGAAAAACTTCTTGAGCTTTTTGTCGTATTTGAGGTTGGCAGAGGTGACCTTCCAGTCAAGGTATTGTTTGAAGTAGTCAGGAACCTTTATCCTGAATCTCTGCCTTCCCTTGATGGTGGCAAGAGAGACCTCCTCTCTATCCAGCCAAACGCTGTAGGAGCGTTTATCGTATCTGATGGCGGGATTGTTGCTCTGAGGGCATTTGCTTTTAAGCCCTTTCTTCTTTCTCTTTATGGCAGACTTGAGGCTCTCTGTAGCCACAACCCTTGCGGAGATAACGAGCTGAGAAGGGAGGGAGGTTTTATCTCTCACGGTGTAGTAAGTAAGGTTGTGGAGCTGGACACCGTTCCAGATTTGAGCTTCCCACCCTATCTTGCAGGTGTAGTTGTAAGCGAACTTGTATTGTTCAAGGGTTTCAAGGAGTATCTGTTTTTGTTCTTTGGTGGGTTTGAGGACGAGTTTAAGGGTTCGCTGGAGTTTCATATCCATATACTACCTCAATATTTGCAAACTTTCAAAGGCGGTCTCCTCCCCTCCCTTACGGAAGGGGTCTCCGACCGCAAGGAGGAAAAAGATGAAGAAGATTTAAAGCTTGCGGATGTTGTACTTTGGGCGGGCGGAGGTTCACGGATTCTGGGAGTTCCTTCGGTTGAAAAGCCAGAATTTGCCAATGCGAGGGGATTCTTCAAGTTTGCGGGTATATGTTTCGGAGGTTAAAAAGTGAAGCAAAAACAAAGGTGGATACCCGTTAACTTGATAAAAAGGGCGGAGGAGTTAGCGGAATACATACGGAAAGGTCAAGAAAAGGGAGAATTTTATCACTATCCGATTAACGTGAAGTCTTCCCAACTTCTTGTTATGGCTATTGCGATAGGCTTGAAGAAGATAGCGGAGGATGTGGGTTATATATCTTCGGATACGGGAAACAAAAGAAAGAAAGAGGAAGTATCCTCGGATGTTTCACAGGAGGACAGGGATTTTCTTGAAAAACTGATGGGAGGTTGACAACAGTTGAAAAATAGTGTGCAGTTCTGTGCAAAAACGCAATATGGGATGCGGAAGATAAAGGGAGAGCATTATACCATTCAAGCAAGGCTAAAGGCAAAAGGAGAAGAGAAGAAAACCCTTGACGACCTCATGAGAAGGTGGTCATCTTGTATGAGGTTCGCATACAAAAGACTCTTGGAAGGAAAGAAGAGAAACGATCTCAAGAGAGAACTCCAGATCAAGTTTAACCTCAATTCCCGCTATGTGGACGATGCAATATTGGAAGCCCAGAGCATTATAAACCTCTCCAAAGAACTCGGTTTCAAGCCCGAGAAGATCATATTCGGAGGGAGAAACCTCTTTGAAAAGCTTTCCAAAAACCACCTTTCGGAGAAACAAAAGGAGATGCTTAGAAAGGAATGGAAAGAGAAAAGACAGTACAACCTATACTCAAGAGGAGACAAGTCAAAAAGCGGGAACCTCAACCTCAGAGTGGTCAAAGAGGGAGAGAAATACTATCTGAGGGTGAACGTAGGAAACAGGAAGTGGATACACCTTGAGCTTGTGACATCTCACAAGAAGTGGGGGCTGTTTGAGAGCTTCCTCATACAAGGGGCTCCCTACTCGGTAAGGGTTCAAGGGAGGAACGGAAGGTATTACGCCCACATAACCTTTGAGGAACCTTTGCCTGAGATAGAGATAGGTTTTGAGAAAGGAGCTATAGGGATAGACCTGAACGCTTTCCCTTCCCACATAGCTTGGGCGGAGGTAGGAAAAGACGGGAACCTGATAAGCTACGGGGAAATCCCTACACCACATCTGTGGGATGGTAAAAAAGCAAAGAGAGATTACTTCGCATGGCAATACGCTCATGAGATAGTGAGAATTGCCCTTGAGAAGAGGAAAGGAATAGTCCTTGAATACCTGAAAATCAAGGACAAGGGATACAGAGGAGATTACACAGGAAGGAAATCAAGGAGGATAAAACATAATTTCTCATACAAGAAGCTCAAGGAGAAGATAATCCACCTTGCAAGGAGATACGGGATAGCGGTAAAAGAGGTAAACCCTGCATACACGAGTGTGATAGGGATGCTCAAGTATGCACCGCAGTTATCACTGACTAAGGATATAGCTTCCGCCTGGGTAATAGCTCGTAGGGGATTGGGGCTATCTGAGGGAGTGCCCAGGAACTACAAGGTGTTCCTTCAGGCAGCTCAAGGAAGCCCTCAGCGTAAGTCAGGGAGGGCTGATGGGTCAACCGATGGAAGGAACCTGTCAGCTCCGAAGCACCCGAAAGGGGCTTTGTATAATCTCTGGCGAGTGCTGAGGGTAGCGGTGCTGACTGCACTCTCCCCTGAGAGACAAGAAACTCCCAGGTGTCTCTCTCCCCTGAAGCGGTTA
>JALWWX010000094.1 GCA_027078675.1 Aquificales bacterium
CCCCTACCCGCTGCTCCTCACCAGCACCGAGCGTAAACGCCTTCGGTCCGGTGATCGCAAACTCACTCACATCCCCACCTGCCAGCCGCACATCCGCTACCTCCACCGCCACGCTTCCTGCATTCCGCACCACAATTTCCCCTTGCCCGCCATCACACCCCAATACCGGTCCGATCACTGTCCCTTCTGCTTCCAGCCCCACCACCTTTGCACACCCTCGCACCATTACCCCGCTTTCCACCCGTGGCGCCTCTTCCGGTCCCGGTGCTGCATCACTCCATATCCGCACCCGCACACTGTCTTCGGGATATGTCCGTGCCCGAAACCGCACCCCAAGCCGAAGCGTATCTCCTACATCCAGCGTCACCGGAAACTGCATCCAGTTCTCTGCCCCAAACGCCTGCGGATCACTCATCACCCCATCGTCAAACGCCACCGACCAGATCTGCAACTGCCACACCGCTCCCGCATTCCAGATCTTTATCTCCCCTCGCTCCTCCGACTCCTTTCCCAGCTCCACACACTCGAACCGATACCCTTCCGCTCCGATCTTCGGCACATACGCCTGCCCTCGAAGTTCTCCTGCCACCGGCTCCGCATCGGCAAACACTGCCCGAATCACTGCCCGCAGCGTGTCACCGGCTGCCGTCTCCACCTGCGGCTCATATTCTACCCGCACCACCACCTCCTGCTGCGGATTCAGCACGATCCCTTTCGGTGTTGCCACCTCGCTTCCGGCAAACTCATACCCGGTGATCCGGAAGTGTTCAACCTGCCCTTCCAGCACCACCGTATCGATCCGCACCGCATTGCTGCCGCCATTGCCTATTACCACCTGCCCGCTGTGCACCGTCCGCATCCGCTGCCACCCCCAGTCATACCCCGTGATGTACGGCGCTGCTGCGATTCCTTCTCCCTTCCACACAGAAATGTTGTCATCGCCCGGCGGGGCATCGCTCACAAATTCCACCTGGATCTCATACTGCCCCGCCTCCTGCGGTGCAAAACACGCGCCCTTCCAGTACACCACCTCTCCCGGTGCAAGCACCAGCGGAAACGCATCCGCATCATCGGCGATGAAAAACGGTGGCTCGACGCCCCGGATCGTATCAACCCGCAATGGGGCACTCCCCCGATTCTCGATCCGGATCGTCTGGGCAAAGTCATAGAGATTTTCGCTGTTGCACCGCTGCTCACCGGCTGCCACCTGCCGGGCATCCCAGTCGCCAACGGCGATGTGCGGCTGTACCCCCTGCCCCTCCAGAGCGACCTGCCAGCGGGCACACGCTGCTACGATCTGAACCGTATCCCGTTCCCAATCCGTTTCATCCGTTCGCTCCTGCTTCGGCTCATATTCGATCACCACCCGCAGGGTATCACCCGACGCAAGCAACGCTGGCAGTGGTGGTGTTACTGCAATGATCCGGTATGCTTCTGCCCGCTGCAACCACACCGTATCGACCACCACTGCTGAATCCGATTGGTTCACCACCCGAAGCACCTGCTGCTGCTTTGTCCCCACCCGCACCGAGCCAAACTGGAGGAGCGTGTCGCTCAGTGCCACATCCGGTGCATCGTACACCACACTATCCAGCCGCACATTGCCCCGCCAGTCCACCACCCCATAGACCGCTTTGCCATCACGCGAGGGA
>JALWWX010000095.1 GCA_027078675.1 Aquificales bacterium
TTTTTATAGACGCCCTGACCCTATCCCGTGACTCCCTTATGGCGGAATCCGGCAAACCTACTATAGAAAATTGGGGAAGGCCATTAGAAAGGTCTATCTCAACCTCAATTGGGAACCCCTCAATGCCCACATAACCGCCACTGTAAACAGTACAGTACATGGCTGTCACTCCACCGCATATATACCGGGCAGATGTCTTCCCTCTTCATCCCAATCCATACCGTAACCTACGAGAAAAACATCGGGTACCGTAAAACCAACAAAGTCAACCCTTATATCTCTATTTTCCTCTTTTTCCTTCCTCACAGCAACACAGGTAGCAAACTTACGCGGTTCCTTTTTTCTTATAAATTCCACAATCTCCCTGAAAGTGTTTCCCGTATCAAGGACGTCATCAACGAGCAAAACACTTTTTCCCTTTATATCCATATCTATATCCTTGATTATTTTTATGATGCCCGATGATTCCATTGAGGACCCATAACTGCTCACCCAAAGGAAATCAACCTTTACCCTCCTTTTAATGTTTCTTACTAAATCCGAAGCAAAGATGAAAGCACCTTTTAAAAGGCATATAACTATAATTTCTTCATCCTCAAAGTACTCTTCTACGCTTCTTGCAATATCCCTTACCCTCCCTTCTATATCCTTCGCATCTATAAGGAGCCTTATGGGTCTATCTTTTACCTTCAACACATCCCATCTCCTTTCCCATTAGTAGTGCATCTTCTCCGTCAGAATAAAATCTCTTTCTTTCTCCGAGTATTTTAAAGCCAAGACTCTTGTAAAGCTTTATTGCCTTTACGTTTGATTTTCTCACATCAAGTAGTATTCTATCAATACTGTTACTTAACCTTTCCATTACCTCTTTAAAGAAGTACTTACCGAGTCCCATACCCCTGTAAGCCTTGTCTATAGCAAAGGTCATAACCGTTGCTTCCTTATCTATAATCCATAGGATTAAATAGCCTATTATTTTATTATCCTTCTCAAGGACATATTTATAAGAGTAGGGAAGTCCAAATTCCCTTTTGAAGGCTTCAAGTAGCCATGCATCGGTGGTAAACGATTCCTTGTTTATCCTGTAAACATGAGGAAGGTCATCTTCTGACATTTCTCTTATGACTATATCCCCATGTCCTTTGCCTGCTCCTCCGTTAATACCCTCTCTTCCTCTTTCTCCTCCGAAGACTTTGAACCGCATCTGTCAAGAAGCTCCTTCAATCTAACAGGAGCCTCCGTAAGGGGCAAGGAGGAATCATATATTTCTCCTTTAACACCACACTCTTTAAAGGCTTCGTAAAGCATCCTTAAACCCTTCTCAGCTTCTGGTCCGTTTCTTCTAACAACCCATATCCAATTAGGATCAAGTTTTCCTTCTTTCTTAAGGTCCCTTATGGCATTAGCCACACCTTCTCCCAATGTTACATCTATCCTCGTATTGTTTGCAGTACCTCCGCATACCAGAACACCTCTTATACCAGGCTTTGAGAGGATAATCCTTGTTATCTTATACATCTTTTCCGCAGGAGGGTTACCGCCTATATCGGTAAAGTTTGCAGGCTTAAGACCTATCGCATAAGTGGTCTCTATGGTAACGGTTGAACCACCCCCACCGAAGGTCATCATTGCTATATCCCCGTCCATCTCCACATAAGAACCTGCCTTTCCTCTGTGATCATCCCTGTCTATCTCAGCCGCGGCAATCTCCCTTTCCGTAGGAGGTCTTTTCATAGCACTCCTTACACCGTAGATCTTTGACGGCGGTATTGATGCATCATCATCTATTATCACAACAGCATCAAGGGCATAAATCTTCAGTTTTCCACCCACATCGCATATAGCAAGAGGATTTATTTCAAGGAGCCTTGCCTCTGCTTCCCAGAAGGCTTTGTACATATTTGCTATAACTTCGGATAGTTGCCTCAGAACGGATATATACTCATGGGGGAATCCAAGCTCAAGCAGATAATTCCTTACCATATAAGGATACAAACCCTTGAGAGGATTTATCTCCCATGTTCTTACCTTTTCTGGAGGTACTTCTTCAATGTCCATTCCTCCCTCAAGACTTAAGGTTAAAACGGGAGCCCTAACCTCCGTTGAATAGGTTATGGAAGCGTAAAGCTCTTTAACAATATTAGCCTTTTCACTTACAAGTATACCTATGGGTTTTTCACCGTAAACGGGATAATCAAGTAGATACTCAAACTCCTTTATGGCTTCCTCAGGGGAGGTACATATCTTTATAGCACCCGCCTTACCCCTTTTTCCGACGAGTACCTGAGATTTTAAAACACACTCACCGAGCTGGTTAATAAAGTTAACCACATCATCATTAAGGGAATCCGCAAATATATACTTTACCGTGGGTATACCATACTTTTTGAATATCTTATCGTAAGCTTCATACTCATAGAGGTTCATTACATACCTCCGCGATGTTGTATATGTTTAACATTTTACTACAAATCCTCCGCCCACAATCCCTTTCTTTTCTCCCGCGCGTATCTTTGAGCCATTAATAGCCTGCCCACATACTTCACATTTGGAGGTCTTGTATAAACAGTCGCATAGCCTTCCCTTATTATAAGTTCGTTAAACAGTATCTTTTTATCAAGCCATACATAAGCAAGTAGTCTTCCGTATCTGTCCCTCTTCTCTATGTCAAACTCAAGGAATACAATTTTACCCTTTTTTAGATATTTTTTAGTAAAACGGGTAGCCTTCTTTCCCATTTCTATTATTTTCTCCAGACTTATACCGCTTCTCCGTGAATCCCTGAGTGCCTTTTTGTTGGGTCTGCTTTCGGGTGTATCAACACCTATAAGTCTGACCCTCTCCTTTTTACCTTTAAGAAGACACACAAAGGTGTCTCCGTCTACAACCCTCAATACTTTACAAGGGACAAGCTCCTTACCGTAGCTGAGGGTGAAAATAAGGATTAAAGTTAAAATCAAAACCCTCATGTCAGATGTACAATTATAAAGCTTATATTATCGTAACCGCCCCTCTCCAGCGCATTCCTAAGAAGGATTGATGCGGATTCCTTTATATCCCTGCTTTTAACAATGTTTAAAATTTCTTCATCGGAAAAATGCTCCCAAAAACCGTCCGTACACAGGAGAAGATATGACCCCTCTTTTACCTTAAATTCTCCTTTTAAAAACTCGGGGGTATAATCCTCTCCGTCACCTATAAGGGCGGAGGTGAGCATACTCCTTAAAGGATAGCCCCTTATCTCATCATACCCTATCTTCCCTTCTTCATAAAGATTCCATGCCTCAGTAAAATCCCGGGTAAGAAGCTTTATAGTATCATCTATAACATAAATCCTGCTGTCTCCCACATGACCTATTTTAATGGTATCTTCCCCAAGTATTACAAAGGAAAGGGTAGTACCCATACCCTTCCTTTCAGGATGAAGGGTAATGTTCTCATCAAGGGCTTTTTTCACGGAAGAGATAAGGCTATCAACATCTCCTATACCCTTTTTATAAAAGTTCTCCCTTAAGTAATACAGGACTATCTCACTTGCAATATGACCCGCGGTATGCCCACCCATACCGTCTGCAACAGCAACAATGTGATTGCCTTCAAGTTCGGAAAGGAAAGGATCGCTAAGAGAAACACCGTTTATAAGGGTCTTGCCTACAAGAATTGCATCTTCATTTATATGTCTGTAATTGCCTACATGCGTAATCGCAGAAATTTTATATTTCATTCCCTGAATATATGACCCTCAAGGGGCTGAACATCTATACCCTTTTCCTTTAAGAAGTCTATAACCTTCTCTATTTCTTCTTCCTCTCCGTCAATCTCCACAACCAGCACACCCGTATCCTTAGTAACTGTTGCTTTTCTTATATTTAGGACAATATCAAATTTCTTACACACCATACATATTATAGGCTCTTTAACGAGGTCTTCTTTGTATATTAATTGCACTCTTATTTTTTGCATTTTTATTGATTATACTACAGTGAACTGACGGGAACGCCAACATAATATCCTTGAGAATAATCTATCCCTATCTCTTTAACAGCCTCAAAAACCTCCCTTGAATTTACAAACTCCGCAATTGTTTTAATATTAGCCTTTTTTGCAAAGGAAACTATTGTTTCAACAACGAGTCTTGCGTTTGTGTCTTTATGAATATTCTTTATAAGACTGCCGTCAATCTTAAAGTAATCAATATCCTTATTTATAAGATAAGAAAAGTTGGAGTATCCGCTTCCGAAATCATCTATAGCTATCTTAACCCCATACTCCTTTATCTTCCTTATAAAGGATGAAAATTCTTCGTAATCCTTAACCTCTTCACTTTCAAGTATTTCAAAAGTAAGCCTGTATGAGATATCTTTAAACTCCTCAAGAACTGAGTATATATATTCCCTTGTACTTTTATTAACTATATCTTCAATGGAAATATTTATAGAAAAGTCATAATCCTTGTCACGAAAGTACATGAATGTTTTGTGTAGGATTATCTTCGTAAGTTGACCGTAAAGCTTTGATTCCTTAGCTATATGTAAAATATCCTCAACATCAAAGGCATTGCCATCATCACCTATTACCCTCATGAGAGCCTCATACTTCTCTATTTTCTCTGTTGCATTGTTCATTATGGGCTGATAGTAAGGTACAACCCTGTCATTGCTTATGGCATCCTTTAAAGCCCTTATAAGTTTAAGGTTTCTTTCTATCTGTTTTTTATTGTCAATCTCATAGGAATAAACAACAATCTTGGATCTGCGCGTCCTTTGGGAATGTTTAAGGGCTATATCCGCAGTTTCTATAAGAGGCTGTTTTGTAGAGATACCAGCTGTTACACTTATGGATATTTCATTGTTTTCATAAATAAATCTATGATTTTCAATCTTCTCAATTATCTGATTTGCTATTTCTTCATAGGAAATATCAAGTTTTGCATCAAATAATATTCCAAAATCATCAGCTCCCAATCTGTAAACCTTTCCTCCCAGTTCTTCGGGTACTATGTTGCGCAGTAAATCAGCAAGCTCGCGCAAAACGTAATCACCCGCTTTAGTTCCGTAAAGATCATTTATACTTCTGAAATCGTCTATGTTTATAAGAACAAAGAAGGGATTTTTTACATTCTTTACATCCTCCTCAAAAGAATATCTGTTGGGTAAGCCTGTAAGATTGTCGTGCCTTATGGAATACTCAAGGGTCTTCCTGAGAGCCTGAAGGTTTTTATTTTCTTTATCAAGTCTGAAAAGCAAATAAATTATGTATCCTACTCCGGAAACAAAAGTAGTTGTAAAAAAAGCAGTGAAAAGTGATATGGTCTTTGCCTCATCACTAAATCTTTGTGAAAAGGCATCTTCAATTTCAGATAGAGTTCTCCTTGTTTTTATTTCTAAAATATTCCTTATAATCTCCGTGTAGGAATCAAAGAAGTTAAAAAATGTATATACATTTGCAATAAAAGTACGATTGAAGGATTCTTTTTCAGGGTCATTGAATTTAAAATTTTTTAAGGTTTCTATATCCTTCTTTATACTTGATACAAAATCAAGATCCATTGCATTCCTTGAAAGATAAATACTTGAAACTATCTTAGCCAACATATAGGTATATCTCAGATCTGAAATATTTTTCACCGATTGCATATATCTCAGCGTAAGCAAAGGTAAATATATGGCGGTATTCTTTATAGGTGAATTTGCAGTCTTGAAATCTTCTATATATTTTTTCTTCTTGTTCCATAACTTTTTATAAACTCTTATTAAATTCACAATATCAGAATACTCTCTTTTTTTAAGGTAATCATCCTTCTCCAACATTTCTATATACATGTCCAACTCTTTCATATAATCATTTAAACGATCATAGTTGTAGTAGAGGATAAGCCCTGCTTTAAATATCTCACCATCAACCTTGGTTTCAATTCCCTCTATTGTTTTTATAATCCTGAGTATCCTTTCGTGAGAACTTATAACTTTCTTTGTGTAACTGTCAAAGGATATAAAAAGGACTGTAATCACGACAATAAGGGCGGAAAATATGTAAACCTTCCTCAGCATACTACTTTCTAAGTATAGCCGGCATTTCTCCAGTCAGAGATTTCAGAAAATCTACAATTTTGGTCACTTCTTCATCAGTCAGCGTTATACCGAGTTGGTGGTAAGCCATCTTTTTAACCGCCTCCTCCAATGTACTCGCACTTCCGTCGTGGAAATAGGGATAAGTAATAGCAACATTTCTGAGTGACGGTACCTTATACACATTCTTATCCTCTTCCCTTCCTGTTATCTTATATCTATCGGGAAAGTAAGGTTCCCATTTATAGGGATTAACAACCCCGAATTTCTGAAAGGAGTTACCGCCTATGTTTATACCATTGTGACATGTTATACACCCGAGCTTCTTAAAGAGGGCATATCCCTCCTTCTCGGATTCAGTAAGATCAATCTCCCCCCTCAAATACCGATCAAACCTTGAATTTGGAGTTATGAGTGCTTTTTCAAACTCAACTATTGCATCAATAACATGATTGAAGGTTATATAGTCAACCCCGTAAACCTCTTTAAACATTTTTTTATACTTATCACTTTTATTTATTCTTCTTTCCACCTCCTCTTTTGTTAGTCCCATCTCATCAGGATTCAGTATAGGTATAGCAGCCTGTTCATAAAGATCCTTAGCCCTACCGTTCCAAAACTGTCTGAAATTGAAAACCGCATTAAATACAGTCGGAACATTAGCTTTAAGATTTTCAGATACTTTTGGTGAGAATCTTAGATGAACTGTCCCCCCTTGCTCAGGATCATGACACGTAGCACAGGATATGTTTCTATCCCTTGAAAGGATTGGGTCAAAAAATAGCTCTTTCCCTATAAGTGCCTTTTTTAAATCGTATCTAATCTGTTGAGGAATTGGTTTTATGGGATCAGCCCATGAAAAGCAATATAGTATTAATGCTACTATCAGCATTAAAAATGTAAACATAACTAAAAATTTAGTATATTAATTCAATTTAATGAAGCTGTGGGATTTATATAAAGATAAGCAAGATTTTATAGAGCCTTCCCTTGAACGTATTAAAAAGGCATGTCAATATATTGGCGATCCTCAAAATAGGTTCCGGTCCATATTGGTAGGGGGAACAAACGGTAAAGGATCAACCTGTGCTTTTATTGAAAGAATTCTGAGGGAAGAAGGGTTCAAAACTGGTTGGTTCGTATCTCCTCATCTTTTGGACGAAAGTGAAAGATGGAGAATAAGGGGTAAACCTATTGACGAAGAAACATTAAGCTATTATGTAAAAGATCTTAAAAGTATATTTGAAAGGTTCAACCTCACCTACTTTGAAGCATGTACCCTGCTGGCAATCAAATATTTTTCTGATGAAGGTATTGACATAGGAATATTTGAGGTTGGTATGGGTGGGAGATGGGATGCAACAAAGGTTGTTAATCCGGAAACAGTTATACTTACAAATGTAGGCAGGGATCACACAAAGTGGTTGGGAGATACGATTGAAGATATAGCAAGGGATAAACTTCATCTTTATGTGAAAGGAAAACCGTTTATAATAGGCGAGTTCCGTTACCCAATAGCAGGTCTTTTAAATGGATTAAGCGATATTATTATCGGAGGCTATGACTTTTGCTGTGAGGGTTTTGTAAAGAGAGAAAAGACAATATTAAGCAAATATCTTTTTGAAGGGTATAACTTGAAAAGTAGTCCTTTGGGTATGTGGGGTAAGTGGCAAATTACCAACGCATCCCTTGCAGTAACAGGTGTATTAAAAACTGTAAGTGTAAGGGAAGAAAACGTAAGAAAAGGTTTGGAAAGAGCAAAAATTGAAGGAAGGATGGAGATAATAAGAGAAAAACCCCTTCTTATGGTAGACTGCGCCCATAATTCTCATGCGGTAGGAAAGGTCATTAAAGAAGTTTTCAGACACTTTGGCAAAATAAATGTAGTGTTTTCTTCGCTTGCTGATAAAGATTGGTTAAGTTCATTGAGAATAATAAGGACATATACAGAGGAAATATATCTTTGCAAGATAAAACACCACAGAGCTGAAAAAATAGAAAACCTTCTAAGAGAAACTAAGGCTTTGGGATTTAAAAAGATCTACGTGTTAGACAATCCTTCAGACATACCGCATATAAATTCTGACCTGCTATGCTTAGGTTCAATTTACTTCATTGGAGATGTTAAAGGGATGTTAAAATTGTAGAGAAGTGAAACATGTATGTGCTTTTGAGACAACCTATTTTTGATATAAATAAAGAAGTATGCTTTTATGAAGTATTCTTACAAGAAAGCTCCTTAGGTAAACACCCACCAGATATGGATCCCCTTAAGGCTACATCAATAACCATAGACATTATTACGGAATTAACACCGTCAAAAGTAGGAAATGGAAAGAAGGTATTTGTTAATGTACCTGCCATATTTCTTGAAGCGTCCATGTTTGAACTATTACCGCCGGAATTTGTAGGAATAGAACTTGTTGAGAACAAATCCATAACCAATCAGCTACTTGAAGCTATAAACACCCTTGTTGATGCAGGTTTTGACTTATGTGTTGATGATTTCGGATATGAAAATATTAACTATTTACCACTTATAAGCAAATGCACATATGTTAAGATAGATTGGCTTCAAAGACCTAAGGAGCTTTATGAATTAAAAGCTGTAATAGATTCCCTTAAAGAGATGAACAAAAAGGTAATAGTAAAGAATATTGAGACGGAAGAAGATTTTAATCAGGCATCCCTCCTGGGCTTTGACTATTTTCAGGGTTTTTACCTTGCCAAACCCCAACCCGTTAGGGATCCAAAAACCCTGAACCTTCTAAGAACCACCATAATCCAGCTGTATGAGGCAATAAAAAAGGAGGATATAAAAAAGATAACGGAAATAATAGAGAGGGACGTGGGAGCAACTTTTAAGTTGTTAAAATTTGTTAACTCCGTATATTTTAGCAGGATAAGAAAAATATCATCGGTTGAAGAGGCGGTTAGCTACTTGGGATTAAATAACATAGCAAACTTTGTTCTATCCGTAGCCATATCGGAGATGTTTGCCTCTGAAGAAGAACAGTACCTTTGGGAAAAATCCCTGAATAGGGCATTACTTGCAGAGTATCTTGCGGATATATATGTACCACATTTGAAACAGAAGGCTTACATAGTGGGGTTGTTTTCACTTATAGGGGAAATAATGAACAGCAGACCGGAAGATATAGCAAGGGAATTAAGGTTGGATCCAGAAATAATTGAAGCTTATGAAACAAGGAAGAACGATCTCGGTTTCATTCTTTCCATAATAGAACTCCTTGAAGATAAAAAGGAAAAAGAAATTGTTAACAAAGTAGCAAAGATACTTAGAACAACTCCAGAAAAGATTGAAGAAGCTATTTCAAAGGCAAGGGAGGAAGCGGAAAACCTTTCCTCCCTTATAAAGTAGTTACTCTCCTGCGTAACTGTGAAGGCCAGGGAAGTAAAGGTTTATAGCAAAGAAGCATATCAAAACGCTGATAAATCCGAACACAGCAAGCCACGCAACCCTGTTACCCCTCCAACCCATAAGCTGTCTTGCATGGAGATAAGCACCGAAGAATAACCAAACTATAAGGGACCATACCTCCTTAGGATCCCAGCTCCAGTATCCTCCCCATGCTTCATTAGCCCATGCAGCACCAAGTATTATAGACGCAGTCCAGACAGGGAAGGATATAGCTATAGCCTTATAAGCTACTTCATCTAAAATGTTCTCAGAAGGTAATATCTTTTGAATGAATCTGTTGTTTTTGAAATTCGCTTTAAGGAGATAGGCTGTCGCAGCACCAAAGGCAACTGTAAATCCAGCATACCCGAAGAAGGCTGTAATAACATGAAAGTAAAGCCAGTAACTCCTTAGAGCAGGCATCAAAGGAGTTAAATCCTTGTTTGCCTTAAACATAGCAAAGGCATAGATTCCAAGAATAGCTGGTAAGACAAATATGGATATAACTCTTATACCGTATTTCCTTTCAAGAAACAGATACATACTTCCACCTATGAATGCCCAGAAGGTCAATGCTTCAAAGAGGTTGCTCCAAGGCGGATGGAATATACCAAGATGGTAGCTTTCAATACTCCTCTTTATCATGGCGGTTAAATTTATGGTTAGGGATAAAAGAAGAGACAAAGTTGAGATATTAGAAAGCATCTTCTCCCTTATAAGAGCATTGGCTATGTACAGTATGGTAGTTAATCCGTACATAAGGAAGGCAGTTTTGTACCAGAATATATTATCGGGAGGTAATAAAGCTAAAACTATGCTTAATATAATTGCGCCACTTACCCATAACAGAGAGGACCCCAATATGTTTCTTTTAGTATCTATGGTAACCTCTTTCATTCCCTTAACCTCCATTAAATATTAAAGTAAGTTTATTCCACCTCAGCAGGTTTGACAATGATTTTTATACCCACGCTCACCTCAGGATGTAATCTCAGTATAACATCATAAGTACCGATCTGTCTTATCCTCATCGGTATGTAAACCCTTTTCCTGTCTATCTCAAAGCCTTTCTCCTTTAATGCATTAACAACATCCGATGATGTCACAGAACCGAATAGTTTACCTTTCTCGCCTGCCTGCTTAACTATTTCTAGAGTAATACCTTCAAGTTTTTCTTTCAACTTTAATGCTTCTTTCTTTTCTCTCTCAAGCTTTTTAGCCTTCTGCTGTTTTATTGTATTTATATGCCTGAGGTTTGAGGGAGTAGCAGGTATAGCTATACCCCTCGGTATAAGGTAGTTGTTTGCGTAACCGTCTTTCACTTCTATTATGTCACCGAAAAGACCTTTACCTTCCAAATCTTGGATAAGGATAACCTTCATAATAACCCTCCTATTAAATTACAACATAGGGCAACAGGGCAAGTTGTCTTGCCCTCTTTATATGAACTGATAGCTTTCTTTGATGTTTGGCGCACAAGTTTGTCTGCCTGCGGGATTTTATTTTACCTCTTTCAGAAAGAAACTGCCTTAATTCTTCATAGTTTTTATAACTCGGATCCCTCTTTTCCGCGCAATACATACAAACATTCTTTCCACTCTTTTTTAAATCCATAGTACCTCCTCCTAAAAGGGAATCTCGTCCTCCTCGTCCTTAAAAGGAGGTTCAAGCTTTTTCAAATCTTTCTCTATTTCTTCAACAGAAATATCCTCGCTTTCAATTTCCTCAAGCATTTGCTCTGACTTGGGTTTGCTTACTATTTTAACACTCTCCGCCACTATTCTCACCTTGGTCCTTGGTTCTCCCTCACTTGATGTCCATCTCTCCTGACTGAGCCTTCCTTCAACTATAACCATGTATCCCTTTGAAAGTCTTTCAACAAGACCTTCCGCAAATTTGCCGTAAGCCTTTATATCAAAGAAGTGGCTTTCCTCCTTCCACTCTTCATTAACTTTATACCTGCGGTTGTAAACTACAGAAAATTCCGTAACAGGCATACCTGAAGGCAAATACCTTATAACAGGATCCCTAACAAGTCTGCCAAGAAGCAATACCTTATTCAGCATGGGCTTTTATGTTAGCCTCCTTTTCCTTTATATTGAAATTAAGCCATCTTATTACATCCTCATTAATTTTCATAAAGAAATCAAGCTCGTTTGGAAGCTGTGGATTGTTAGTTTTATACTGAATCAAAAAGAATCTGCCGTGGTTAAATCCCGCCACCTTATACGCAAGCGTTTTCAATCCCCAATCCTCCTCGTAAAGTATCTCACCTCCCTTCTTTTCAATAAACTTTTTTACTTCCTCAACTTTTTTATTTACCTCTTCATCGTTCAAAGTAGGCTTAAGTGCAAATACTACTTCATAATACCTTATAACCCTATAGTGCCTGTATCTTGGCATCCTTCCACCTCCTGGTCTTACGGTCCCGGCTTTGTACCGGAACGAGGCTTCAATGTATTACAGTATATCACAGATTGATAAACTTTTTATATACATCTTTGGGTAAGAAAGCATGCTCATGGACAGAAGGGGAATAAAACTTCGTTTCTACGTCCACAGTTCTTGAAGGCCTTCTAACATCATACTTTTTTGAACCTATGGAAAAGGTCCACCAGTATCCTGCATAAATAGGTATAACGGATGTGAAAAGGTCAACGATGGGGAACACCTTCCTCAAATCTTTCTGAATACGGGAAACCATTTCACCGTGATAAAGAAGTGATTCTGTTTGACCCGCATATATACCATCGGGCTTTAAGGCGTTGTAAACATGACGGAAGAACTCCTCCGTTATAAGGACATGGGCAAAACCGACTGGATCGGTTGAATCAACGATAACTATATCAAACTCACTGTTGCATTCCTTTATATATTTATAACCATCTTCATTAAGTATTATTGCTCTGCTGTCTTCAAAGCTGGAAGATAGGGTGGGGAAGAATCTTTTTGATGTTTCTATAACCTCTTTATCTATATCAACCAAGACAGCTCTCTTAACACTTTTGTGTTTCAATACCTCCCTCAAAGATCCTCCGTCGCCACCTCCTATTATAAGAACATCCTCAGGATTGGGATGAGAAAACATAGGCACATGAACAAGCATCTCATGGTAAAAATGTTCATATCTTTCATCTACCTGAACAACACCATCAAGTATAAGCATCTTTCCGAAGTGTGGTGATTTAACTACGAGTATCTCTTGATATTCGCTTTTTTTCTCATATAGTATGTCCTCTATTGGATAACAATGCCTTATAGGGGCGTAAGGATCCCTTTCCATAAAGAAAATATCCCTCATCACAGCTTCTCCTCCATATAATTATAGATGCATAAGGTGTCCTCGGGACTAAGTTCCTCAGCCCTTGCCTCCGGATTCACACCGCACTTATTGAGAACATGCTCATCCATCTTTTTCCTAAGCATTTTCCTCCTATCCGCAAATAACATCTTAAGGAGTCTAACATATTTGTCCGTATCTACATCCTCTCCCTTACTCAGTCTTCTCATCTTTATTAAACCCGAATTGACCTTTGGAGGAGGCCTGAAAAATCTCGGCGGTACAGTCATAACATACTCAACCTCATAAAAGCTTCTTACAAGAAGAGACAGCCAACCGACATTCTTTCTGCCCTCTATCCTTTCCGCAACCTCCTTTTGCAATAGAAAACATGCCTCCTTTATACATGCCCTGTGCCTTATAACATTCTCAATTATGAAGGAATAGGCATTATAGGGAAGGTTACCTATTACATAAAGATCCTCTCCCAGGGAGCAAAACTTATAGGATCGCGCATCCGCCTCAACAATATCAAGTCTTTCATCTTCTATGCTTTTTAACATCTCTATCATCCTTTTATCTATCTCTATAACTACAAGTCTTTTCATTTCCCTTTTCAATAGCTCGCGGGTTAGATTCCCCGTACCTCCCCCTATTTCCACAACAGTATCATCCTTCCCAAAATTCAAACATTCGCTAATCCTTTCCAGTACGCCCTCCGATACAAGGATATGTTGACCAAGAGATTTTTTCAGTTTCATAACAGGCAATATCATATAATTTATCTGAAATGTTTAACAAGATTTTGATAGCCAACAGAGGAGAAGTAGCGGTAAGGATAATAAGGACATGCAGGGAAATGAACATAAAAACGGTAGCCATATTCTCCGAGGTTGATGCAAGGTCAATACATGTAAAAAAGGCGGATGAAGCCTATCTAATACCAGGTGATCCCCTACTTGCATACCTTGACTATGTAAGAATTGTTGATCTCGCAAAACAGGTGGGAGCGGATGCTATACATCCTGGTTATGGATTTCTTGCAGAAAATCCAGACTTTGCAAGATATTGCAGAAAAAGGGGTATAACCCTTATAGGCCCCACACCAGAACAGATTGAGATGTTCGGAGATAAGGTTAAAGCAAAAAAACTTGTAAAAGAGGCTGGTCTTCCCACCATACCTGGTACCGAAGAGCCGGTAAAGGATCTTGATGATGCACTTCACTGCGCAAGGGAGATAGGATTTCCCGTGATGCTGAAAGCTGCGTACGGTGGTGGCGGAAGGGGGATGAGGGTAGTTAGGAATGAAGAAGAGCTTAAATCTATGTTTGAATCCGCTTATAACGAAGCCAAAACCTTCTTCGGTATAGGTGATCTCTTTATAGAGAAGTATCTTGAAAACCCCAAACATATAGAGGTACAAATAATAGGTGACAAATACGGTAATATTATTCATCTTGGTGAAAGGGACTGTTCAATACAGAGAAGACATCAGAAACTTATAGAGATATGCCCCTCCCCCGCCCTGCCCGCAAAATTGAGAACAAAGATCCTTGGAAGTGCTGTTAATGCACTTATGAAAATAGGTTATGAAAATGCGGGTACCATGGAATTCCTCGTGGATATTAATACGGGAGAATTCTACTTCATAGAGATGAATACAAGACTTCAGGTTGAACATACGATAACGGAATTGATAACAGGTATAGATATAGTTGAACTCATGATAAGGATAGCTGCAGGAGAACCATTACCTTATCTTCAGAGTGATATTGACTTCAGAGGTTATGCAATACAGTTCAGGATAAATGCGGAAGATCCCAAGAACAACTTTGCACCATCACCCGGAAAGATAACAGCCTACTATTCTCCAGGCGGTCCCGGTGTACGGATGGATGCAGGAGTCTATAAAGACTTCATAATTCCACCTTATTATGATTCCCTCATAGCAAAGATGTGTGTATGGGCATTGACATGGGAAAGGGCTGTAAACAGAGCAAGAAGGGCACTTGATGAGTTCGTTATAAGGGGAGTTCCTACTAACATACCACTTCATAGAGAGATAATAAGGGATGAACAATTTATAAAAGGTACCTTCGGTGTAAAATTCTTGGAAGAAAGGTTGCCCCATTATGACTTTGAAATAGAAGGCGAAAAGTCTAAGGAGGATATAGCATTAGCAATTTCCGCAGCCCTTGCTGCCTACTACGGCTTATAAGGATCTACACAGAGAATATAAGGTTCACTTTCCCTATCTCCAACCACACCCGTTATGGCATAACATTTTCTACTTTCATACCTTTTTATAACTATTTTGTCACCCTCAATCCTCTTACCCAGATTAACATATATCCACTTCCTTCTGTAAGGATAAATATAGTATCTGGAAAACCCGCTCGGATACACCTCAACCACCTCGCTACCTTCTTTAACAACAATAAAGGGCTTAAGAAGTAGTGCTTCACCAACGCATACCCTATCTTTATCCTTACCCCTTAATATCTCAAAACAGAATCCTTTTCTCTCCTTCCTGTACCATACACCCTTATGAAAAACAAACCCATTTACTTTTATGTCCTCCCTTGAAATAACATAGACACCCTCACCCACTCTTTTAACATAGTAGTATCTTTCCACTGGAGGTACAGGATGTTTTTTTATACCGCATGATAGTACAACCAATCCAATCATTAACAAGAATATCTTTCTCATTTTCTTTTATTATTATTTAATAACATCAAGGAGGTAAGGGTATGGGCAAAGATATAACCATAGAAAGGGGAAGTGCATCTTTAAACGGATATCTGGCAACACCTCAAGGGAAGGGTCCTGGTGTTATAGTTATTCATGAGTGGTGGGGTCTTGACTCACCTATGTCAAATATAAAGGAGCTTGCCGATATGTTCGCACAAGAGGGATTCGTTACCCTCGCACCCGACCTTTACAATGGAAAATCCGCAGACAACCCTGATGATGCAGGTAAGCTCATGATGGATATGTTCCAAAACAGATTAAAAGAAGTGGAAGACATGATAAAGGCATCGGTTGAATATTTAAAAAGTCTGGATGAGACGGAACCCAAAAAGGTGGGTATAACAGGTTTTTGTTGTGGAGGAACCCTTTCTATGTACTTTGCGGATAAGCTCTCCGATGTGCTTGATGCAAGTGTACCATTCTACGGATTGCCCCAGCTCGCTCCCTTTGATCCTAAGGGAATAAAAATACCTATCTTCTTTATTATGGCGGAGAAGGACGAATTTGTTAACAATGATGAAGTTATAGACATAGGAAAGGAAGTTTGGAAAAACGGTGTGGAGGTTCAAATGAAGATTTATCCCGGTGTAAACCACGCATTCCTTAATACAAAAAGGCCGGAAGTTTACCATGAGGGTTTTGCAAAGGATGCATTTAAGATGACGGTTGAATTCTTCAAAAGACACTTATCCTGATATAATATTCTCCTCCTCGGAGGTGAAAGGATGGCTGTATGTTTTGTATGTGGGAAAAAGACTGTTCACGGTAGAAGTGTAACATTTTCGGGTGTAAGGAATCCGAGATTGTTTAAGCCTAATCTTCAAAAGATGCGCATAAGATTACCGGACGGTACGGTGAAGAAAGCTTATGTATGTACAAAATGTTTAAAGGCGGGGAAAGTTGTTAAGGCTCCCCGAATTAAAAAGTAATGCCTCTACGCTTTTTTACTGCGGGCGAGTCGCACGGCAAAGGTATAGTTTCCTTTCTTGAGGGTATTCCGGCAAATCTTGGTATAG
The DNA here is from genome assembly GCA_027078675.1 of Aquificales bacterium. GTDB lineage: Bacteria > Aquificota > Aquificia > Aquificales > Aquificaceae > WFWF01. Next base: position 16,540 of record JALWWX010000095.1, read on the forward strand.
ATATAAACTTTATAAATAAGGAATTGGAAAGAAGGCAGAGGGGTTACGGAAGAGGGGGGAGGATGAAAATAGAAAAGGATAAAGTTGAAATATTATCCGGGGTAAGGTTCGGGAAGACCATAGGATCACCCATTGCTTTACTTATAAAAAACAGGGACTGGGAAAATTGGAAGGAGAAAATGGCTATAGAAGGGATTCCTCTTCAGGATTTTCCTTCCTTCACAAGACCCAGACCCGGCCATGCGGATCTCGTCGGCGGTATAAAGTATAATCAGAGGGATCTCAGGAACATCCTTGAAAGGTCTTCAGCAAGAGAGACAGCAGGAAGGGTGGCAGTGGGTGCAATATGTAAACTCTTCCTCAAGGAGCTTGGTATAACCGTAGGAAGTTATGTAGTAAGCATAGGAAAGCTAAAACCCCCTATTGAAGAAGAGGATCTTTTAAAGAGATTTGAAAAGGCGGAAAACTCTGAAGTGAGATTTCCTGACCCTTCCCTTGATGAAGAATTTAAGAAAGTTATTGATGAAGCTAAGGAGAAAGGGGAATCGTTGGGAGGAATATTTGAGGTGTTTGCCATCGGAGTTCCGCCAGGGTTGGGCAGTCATATTCAATGGGATAAAAGAATTGACGGCAGAATAGCTCAAGCTATTATGAGTATTCAGGCAATAAAAGGTGTTGAAATAGGTATGGGTTTCGGTTGTGCATCTCTTTACGGTTCTGAGGTCCATGATGAAATAGGATGGGAAAAAGGAAAAGGCTATTTCAGATATTCAAATAATTTGGGGGGTACGGAAGGGGGAATGACAAACGGTATGCCAATAGTGGTCAGAGCTGTTATGAAGCCTATACCTACCCTAACAAAGCCTTTAAAGAGTGTTGATATTGAAACGAAGGAAGAGGTGAAAGCAGGTAAGGAAAGAAGCGATGTAACCGCTGTACCTGCTGCGTCCGTTGTAGGGGAGGCCATGCTCTCAATAATTATTACTGACGCCATCCTTGAAAAACTGGGGGGAGATTTTATGGAAGAAGTAAAGGAAAGATACGAATCATATATTAGACATATAATGAGCTTTTAAAATGGTTAAACTGCTTGAATCAATCGGTAATGCAACAATAATAACACTTAAAGCTTTCTATTTCCTGTTTAGGAAACCTCCAAAGTTAAGGCACTTTATTGACCAAATCTCCTATCTCGGTGCTGAAACCATTCCTGTTGTGATTGTAACATCACTTTTTACGGGAGGTGTTATAGCACTTCAAACCTACTCAACCTTCAGCAGATTCAATGCGGAATCTATGATAGGTGTAGTGGTAGCCCTTTCTATGGGAAGGGAGTTGGGTCCTGTCCTGACAGCCCTAATGGTTGTAGCCCGTGTTGGTTCAGCCATGACAGCAAACATAGGAACGATGAGGATAAGCGAACAGATAGATGCCCTTGAAGTGATGGCGATTGATCCCGTAAGATATCTTGTAACACCGAGACTGTTTGCCGCATTAGTAGGTCTTCCTGTTCTTACATTCATATCAGACATCTCAGGTATATTCGGTGGTTGGTTTGTTGCTACAAAGCTTTTCGGTGTAAATCCGGATATATATTGGCAAAAAATGATTGATTTTACCGAACTGTATGACATCATAGGCGGTATATACAAATCTATATTCTTCGGTCTTATAATTGCGAGCGTAAGCTGTTACTTTGGCTTTTATACAAAAGGAGGAACAAAGGGTGTAGGAAGGGCAACAACAAACTCCGTTGTAACATCCTCTATGCTTATTCTTATTTCCGATTACTTCCTTACCGCAATCATCTTCTAAGCGGATACTACCTTATTTCTGCCTTCCTTTTTAGCCCTGTAGAGCCTTTCATCCGCTATATGGACTATTCTGTCAATGTTACTTCCATCCTCGGGAAATGTAGCAACTCCGAAGCTTGCGGTTACGGTTATATTCTTCCCCTCGGGCAGGGTAAACTCCGTTGAAGAAAGTATCTTTCTCAGCCTTTCCGCAACTTCTACAGCTCTACTTTTTTCCGTATCTGGCATAATTATTATGAACTCTTCCCCTCCATACCTTCCCACAACATCGCTACTCCTAAGATTCTCTACCATCTTTGAAGCAAAGGTCTTTAAAATCATATCCCCCGCCTTGTGACCGTACGTATCGTTCAATTTTTTGAATTTATCAATATCAACCATTACTACAGAAAGATCCTTCTTATTCCTTTTACTCCTTTGTATCTCCCTTTCAAACACTTCATCAATAAATCTCCTGTTGTAAAGCCCAGTAAGGGGGTCCCTTATGGATAGTTCTCTGTTTATCTTTATAAGCCTGAGATTGGATACAAAGGGACCAAATGCGCTGAAAAGATCCTGAAGGAAGGTTATTTTTTCCTGAGTAAAAAAGTTTTCCCTTTTGGACATAAGTGTAACTATGGCGAGAATATTACCAGAAACAGAAATTGTTATACACATATAAGATTTAACATCTGGTGATATATGTGCGTAAGGACACTTGAAATCCCTTTCCGAATTAACAACAAAATAATTACTTGAAACCATAGCTTTGCACATATCTATATCAAGCTCAAGGCAGTCCTTTAACCACAATCTTTCTTCTTGAGCAATAAAAGTGTCCATTATTTTGTTAATAGCACTGTCAACCCTGTATATATGAACACCGTCAAAATTAAGCTGTTTTAAAACATGAAGCAATACCTGATAAGCTTCCTCCTCGGAAGTTGATCTGTTCAAGGAGATTATAAAGTTGTGGAATATTTCAAGCTCCTC
>JALWWX010000096.1 GCA_027078675.1 Aquificales bacterium
GGATGCGCGTCCGTTTGGAGACAGTCAGGCACAGGAAGACCCGGATGGAGACGGCCGGGCCTTTGTTTTTAACCTGCGGGCTCCGGGGCAGTATTATGACAGTGAGAGCGGGTTGTTTTATAACTACTTTCGGTATTATGACCCGGGATTGGGGCGATACATTACCAGTGACCCGATTGGGCTGGCCGGAGGGCTGAATACTTATGGGTATGTTGAATCAAATCCCCTAAATAAAATAGATCCATATGGCTTAGATGGTGTTGTACCAAATAATTATTTTGACCAATGGAATAATGGTGGAAACAGTGCTGGTTTTTATCAGCCCGGTTCAACCAATAAAACACCTCAGCAGCTACAAAGCGATCTGGATAATCTCACTGATGGTATGATTGCAGTGGCTGGAGGCCTGGGGTCACTTGGCAGGGTGGCTGGCGTCAGGTTTTTTTGCTCTAATGTTGCAAAGGGTTTAGGGAAGGTAGACCCAAATAAACTGAATCATGTCTTTGGGCAAGAAAAGCACAAACTGGGCTCACTGTTGGACAAGTTTGGAGGCAGCCAAGAAAAAGCATTCCGAGCATTAGATGATGCCGCTCAAAATGCTCTTAAAGGCGGGAAGCTTAATCTTAAAAATGGCATCAATACTCAGACACGAGTAAATGTTAATGGTGTTGACGTTGATTTAGTTGGTGGTCGGGTAGTCAATGGCAGGTTCCAGATTGGTTCTGCTTCACGTAGGGATATCCCATGATAAATCTTCGGGGAGCCAGCAAATTTGAACGAGCCGTAATTGAGCATATCCTTAAGAAAGAGGCGTCAGAATATATAAAGCATTTGCCATACCTATTGGTTGATAGGCGTGAGAACACAGGTGCAGGTATTTATGTATATTTCAAATACTCAGAAAAACCTCCTCTATTTTCTCCTGAGACTAGAACAATAGGACAATCCGTATACGCCGAGATAGAAGACTTGGAAGGCGGTGCCGGATTTATGCTGTACATAGATGAGGGACGAATAACTATGCTGGAGGCCTTTAGTCATGGTTCTGAAGCTTGGCCTGATCATATCTCAAGGTTTGAAATTCAAGACCTATGAGTATGATGCTTCGCCTAATATTTCTATTTGCTTTGACTGGGATGTCTTTACAATCATGGGGAATATAAGTATAAGTGTTGGAATATACCACTATGATGTCAGCCAAAACACTCATCATGTGCGAAACCAGTATGGTTACACCTTTGATGAATCTTCGCATATTCCAGCTAGTACCAATATTTTTTCCTCAAAAATCAAAATCAAAAGGGTCAGATCAATTGAAATCAAGATCAATTGAAATCCTACTAAGGACAACCATCAATTGAATCAATACTGGAGTATTGCCGGATCCAGACCAGCGAACGACCAATAACCACGTTCATCGTTTAATAACAGGAATAATACATCGCCCAATGAAGTTAAGGAAAACACACCTGATACCGGCATTAATCCTTCTTGTCACTATAAGCCGGCTGGCGCTGGCCGGCGTAACCGGCAGCAGCCTGCCCGGACAGACCAGTGTGGACGATCACACCCTGTGCAACAGCGGCTGTACCTGTCAGAGCAGCCCCAGGGGTATGGTGCAATACCGGGTACACAGCATGCTGG
>JALWWX010000097.1 GCA_027078675.1 Aquificales bacterium
ATATGGGAACTGAAAGCATATCTCTGTATTGCCCTATAGGAACTGCATTTGAATACACCGCGTTTTCCCTTGTCAGATCAAAGTTTCCCATACTATCAGCCTCAAAGATGTAAAAGGTGTCGGATAGGTTTCTCGCTCGTCTGTAAAAATACAATTCCTCTCTTCCATCACCATCGCTGTCGTAGTGTCCAAGATAAAACATGCCTACACTGTCCGTCCTCTCCCACGTATTTTCCCTCCACTCCCATATATGTCCCACAGCAAGGATTAAATACCATTTATCCTCAATATTAGATATTACAGGATACATAAACGGCGCACCATCAGGCACCCACCACGTATTCTGAAAGGAAGAGAGTATCACCCACATCATCCCTCACCTCCTCAAAAACTTAAAAGTCTTCCCCTTAAAGCGCACAAAATACACACCTGCGGGCAGGTCTCCTACGTATATCCTACCCCTTCCCTTAACCCTCTCAACCCTCAACCTCCTGCCATCTAAACCATATATCTCCACCTCACCTCCACCCTCAACCTCTACAAAGCCACCTCTAACATCAACATAACCTTCAACACCCCTCACATCCTCACCTACACCAACTGGAACATACTCATAGCCAGCAGTAATGTAATCATACGTCACTGCAAACTCCATAAATCCATCTCCATCTAAGTCATACACATTACTAACAGACACATCGCGATTACCACCACCTATAACGCCTATTAGTTCATATTCATCGTCTCCAACTGCTTTGTAAACCTTCACCTTACCAAAAGTCCCCATCAACAACTCCGGCCTACCGTCTAAATCTATGTCCCCACTATTGCCACTGCCTATCAACGCAGCTGCACTTGTATCAATCACCATATGCTTAACAACTGTCCAGGAGTTGTTGCTATCCGCCTCAAGGATATAGACGTGAAAATACAGAATACCGCTCGTTCCTCCGAAACCATAAAACACTACTTCAGACCTACCATCCCCATCCATATCCTCTACCATCAGTGAATAACTCGCATACCTCAGATTAAACTTCTGTGCCACCTCTACTGAGTCATCGCCCACAACTTCATAAATGATGCTGCTGCCTGCAAATTCAGGTTTCCCATCCCTATCCGTGTCTAACATCGTGGGTGAGTAATACTGGGCTACTTTAACAGCCACCCTCTTCTTCTTCCATGTGTTATCCCCAATTGCTTCAAACATCATGGCAACAGGTGCAACGCTGTCCTCATCACTCTCATACGGCGCACATATCACATCCCTATATCCATCCCTGTCCGAATCCCCAAAGTGGCATATGGGAACTGAAAGCACTTGACTTAATGAACCCACGAAAACCGTATCAATATACACTGCGTTTTCCCTTGATAGGTCAAAGTTTCCCAAACTGTCCGCTTCAAAGATGTAAAAGCTATCCGCAACTATACCGGTAATCTTGTAAAAATACAACTCCTCCCTTCCATCACCATCGCTGTCGTAGTGTCCAAGATAAAACATGCCTACACTGTCCCTTAAAGTCCAGGTGTTAGTGTTGGTATCAAAAACATACCACAATCCACGCGATGGCAAAAATAACATCCAAACATCGTTTATACGCGTAACTTCGGGATTAAGCAAAAAAGAATACCCCT
>JALWWX010000098.1 GCA_027078675.1 Aquificales bacterium
ATATTGTTTATGTAAACGATTGGAATGGAATGGCTGTTGAAAATATAAAAGTGAACTTTAAAGAAAATAGCATAGAGGAAAACAGGTACAGGATATTTCAGGAAGATGCAAATATATTCCTCAGAAGGGAAGGGAAGTTTGACTATATTGATATAGATCCCTTTGGTAGCCCTGTAGGATTTATTGAATCCGCAATTTTGTCACTGAAAAGGGGAGGTATACTCGGTGTAACAGCTACAGACACCGCACCCCTTTCTGGCACATATCCGGATGTGTGTATAAGAAGGTACGGATCAAAGCCTCTTAAAAGCGAATTTTACCATGAGATAGGTGTAAGGATACTTATATACAAGATTTTTTCCCAGGGCGCCCAGTTTGACTTTTCCCTTATACCAGTTTTTTCTTACAGTTACCTTCACCATTTCAGGGTGTTCCTTACTAAAGATAAAGGTTCAAAGCTTACTAATAGGAATATCCGTGAGAATATTGGCTATGTTGTATTCTGTCATAGTTGTCTGTACAGATCTTGCTTGAGTGACAGATGTAGTATGTTGATATGTCCTTTGTGTGGTGAAAGGCTTGATTATGCAGGACCCCTTTGGATAGGTCCAATTTTCAGTAAGGATGTTGTGGATTATTTTGTTAAAGATATTAGCTATGTAAATGTTTCAAGAGAAACGCGGAGTATTTTGAGTTTAATTAAAGAGGAGACAAAAATGAATGTTCCCTTTTTTTATACCCTTTCTTCGCTGGCTAAGGTTTTGAAGAAGAAGAAGGTTCCGTCATTAAATAAGGTTTTAAAGGAGGTGGAAGGTGTAAGGACTCACTTTTCTGGGGAAGGGTTCAAAACGAGAATGGATTATAAAGAATTAAGGGAAAAATTTAGTGTATTATAGATTACCAGTCCCTCATTTTAAGGAGGTTGAAGGGAATGAATGTTGTTTCTTATAAAGGCGGTATAAATGAGTATGAAGGTGACTGCCTTGTATTTTTTGTTCCAGAAAATGATTTTTCAATCCTTGATGTGTTGCAGGAAGATACAAAGAAAATTTTAAAAAGAATTATAGATGCGGAAGGTTTTAAGGGAGAAAAAGAAAAACTTTTAAAGATTCCTTTGGGTGATAATGTGAAATCTGTTTACTTGGTAGGTGTAGGAAAGAGGGATTCTGTTGATGATGAGGTGTACAGAAGGGCATCCGCCATGGGAGTAAGGCAGATGAGGAAGGATAAGTATAGAAGGGGGCTTTTTATAGGAATTGATAAGGAAAGGGAAAGGGCGGTTGTAGAGGGTTTACTGCTTGGAAACTACGAATTTGATAAATATAAAACGAAGAAGGATAATGAAAACAAAAGGGGTGTGGAAGAGGTTGGGTTATATAACGGTGATGAGGAAAATATAAAACTCGGAAAGATATTTGCAGAAGCACAAATTTATGCAAGGAATTTGGTTAACGAACCGGGTAATGTAATAAATCCTGTTACCCTTTCGGAGATTGCCAAGAAGCTTGCGGAAGATAAGGGACTTGAGTGTAAAGTTTACGATGAGAAGGATATTCAAGAAATGGGTATGTTAGCCCTTTACAGCGTGGGTAAAGGGTCCTCAACACCTCCTCGCTTTATACATATTATCTATAAGCCGGAAAAACCTAAGAAAAAGGTTGTTTTTGTAGGTAAGGGTTTGACCTTTGACAGCGGAGGGTTGAATATAAAACCCGGAGACTATATGAGGACCATGAAGATAGATAAATCGGGGGCTTGTGCAGTACTTGGCATCATGAAGGCGGTGGCGGAGCTCAAACCTGATGTGGAGGTTCACGGGCTTATAGGTGCTGCGGAGAACATGCCTGGAGGAAATGCTTACAGACCTGACGATATAATAAGGGCGAAGAACGGTAAAACGATAGAGATAGACAATACGGATGCGGAGGGAAGGGTAACCCTTGCAGATGTTTTATCGTACGCTTCCGAGTTGAAACCTGATCTTATAATAGACATGGCAACACTTACGGGTGCCTGTATGGTAGCCCTCGGGGAGTACACCGCTGGACTTTTCTCCAACGATGATGAACTTGCAAGATCACTTGAGGAGGCTTCAAGGAAAACGGGAGAGAGGATATGGAGATTGCCTCTTGATGATGAAAGGTTAAGAAAGAAGATAAAGTCAAATGTGGCTGATGTTGTCAACTCCGGAGGTAGATACGGTGGAGCAATAACTGCGGCAATGTTTCTTCAAGAGTTTGTGGGAGAAGGTATTAAATGGGCTCATCTTGATATAGCGGGACCCGCTTACAGCAAGGAAGACTTCTTTTACTATCAGAAGGGAGCTACGGGTTTTGGTGTAAGGCTTTGCCTTGAATATTTACTCAGCAACACCTAAGCCATTCAAGGGGAGATTTTTCTATACCCAGCGATTTATGCCAGCGGTGGAAGGATTCCATCATTAAGGGAATGTATTCAACAGCAAGTAATTTAACTGGGTTGGGCAATCCGTAAAAATCCATAAGTAGGAAGGCTACAAATATCTCTTCTTGTTTTGATACTTCCCTTGCGAAGCTACTGCCGAACTTTACCCTGTAAATTTCTTTCAGGATATTCTCAAGCATTTTTCCTGTATAAAGATAAAACGGATTCAAAAATAAGCCAAAGGGCTAAAAGGAGAATAATAAGACTTGTGAATACTAATAGCATGTCTCCTTTGAGAAAGAAGGAGTAAGCATTTATAGTAAGGGCTACAGTAGTTGTAATAAACACGAAAATCATAGGAATAAGTATGAATGTAGTCTTTGAGCCGGTTTTTTTGAGATAAAGCAGGATGACCAAAAATGCCAGCCCTGCCAATAGCTGATTAGAAGCTCCGAAGACGGGCCAGAAGATAAGCCCTCCTTTACCACCTTCCTTTGAGAGTACAAGTAGCATTGAGGTAAAAACAGCTATAAATGAAGCGATCCAAGGGTTTTTAAGCGGGTTTATATCGTATATATTACCGAGCTCATTTATTATATATCTCTGTATTCTAACGCTTGTGTCCATCGTCGTAGCTGCAAATAAGATAATCATAGTTGTTATCATAACAATCCCGATATTTCTGTCTATCCCAAGGAATGTAAACAAGTTGGCTCCTCCTTCAACTACCGCGGAGAGGGCATTTGCACTTGAACTTGCTTGAGCCCATGAGGAGTAAATGACTTTAAGTTTTTCTGGTGAGGTTAATGCAAAACCTGCGGAGCATGCTATTATAACCGCAAGGGCAAGGGAACTTTCACCTAAGAATCCGAGGTAACCTACAAATCTTGCATCCCTTTCACGGGATAGTTGTTTTGATGTGGTACCTGAGGATACCAAAGAATGAAAACCGCTTAAAGCACCGCAGGCTATGGTTATAAATAGGAATGGGAAAAGGGAGGGAGCCCCTTCTGGACTGAGGTTTACAGCATTGAGAACAACAGGTGGGTTTCCTATAACCGCACCGCTGTATAAAAGGATAAGTATTATTATAAGTTGTATTCCGTTTAAAAAGTCCCTCGGTTGTAGAAGTAACCACACGGGAAGGGAAGAAGCGAAGAAGGTGTAAATAAAAAGCATTATTATCCATAGCATCAAAGGTTCCATTCCTAATACATTCGCAACAGGGGTTATATCAATAGGTATGTAAGTGCCTATGAAGATGGTAAGGTACAGTAACAGTACACTGAAAATACTGAGAATTAGAAAATTAAACTTACCTTTGTAAACGGAATAACCAAAGAATATTGCTATAGGTATTATTATCCATGCGGGTAGTACTGCGGACGGATAAGATACGAGCAGTTTTGCTATTACGAAGGCGAAAACTGCGTTAACGAGAATGGCAAGGGCGAGAATTATGAACATAAACAGCAATCTTGCCCTTTCGTTAACAAAATATCCTATTATGGTTCCTATTGATTGCCCCTTGTTTCTTATTGAGGTAACCAATGCTCCAAAGTCGTGAACAGCTCCCATAAAAACAGCACCGAGGACAACCCACAGTAGGGCTGGTAACCATCCCCATATAAGTGCTATGGCAGGTCCTACGATGGGTCCCGCGCCCGCTATGGATGTAAAGTGATGACCGAGCAGTATGTATTTGTTGGTGGGTACATAATCCACACCGTCCCTGTATTCAACCGCTGGGGTTTTATTATTATCATCAAGTTTAAATATCTTTTCCGCTAAGTATTTTGCATAAACAAAGTAACCCAATAGGTACATTAATATGCCAAATACAACGAGAAAAAGGCTACCCATATTTAACCTCTTAGAAGAAAAACATCAATAATTACAACACAAAGATAAATGATACTTATATAGCCATTTACTGTAAAGAATACTTCACCTTTGAGATGTTTCCGTTGATATATAAAAAGAATGAGGAGGATGAACATACTTAGGAAATAAAAGGCACCGAGACGATTGTCAATAACACCTACTGAAAGAAGAGAAATAAAGGTTATTGTGTGGCAAAGTCCGGACACATGTACCGCTTTCTTTATTCCTATCTTTACAGGTAGGGATTTAAGACCCACTTTCCTATCAAATTCATAGTCTTGTAATGCGTAAAGTATGTCAAAACCTGCAACCCAGAAAGCCATACCTATTCCCATTACAACGGACAATAAAGATATACGGGTATTCAATGCTACATCTATGGCGATTGGTATAAGGAAGTAAACCGCTCCCAGGATAAAGTGGGGCATATGGGTAAACCTTTTGCAGTAGGGGTAAAGAATTAAAAGACCTATAACAACAGGTGAAAGAAGAAAGGCGAGCTTATTAAGAAAGTATGCTGTGATCATAAAAAGAATTGATGATAGCCCTGCTATAAAATAAGCTTCCTTCTTGGTTACTTTACCAGAAACAAGTGGCCATGAACTTGTCCGCGGGTTTAGTTTGTCATAAGGTTCATCCACTATCCTGTTTATAGCCATTCCTGATGTCCTTGCAAATATGAGGGCAAGTATTATTAGGATGATTTCCCTTAAACTCGGCATGCTTTCCGTGAGAAGTATAAGACTTGAAAGTCCGAAAGGTAGTGCAAATACTGTATGTTCAAATCTGACAAGCTCAAGGTATGCCCTTATCCTTTCCATCATATATCAAATATGACTTCTCCTACGTATTCTCCGTTTATCTTTTCAACCTTCAACCTGTGATAGGTTGCAGCCTTTATAACAAGCTTTGATTTGTGCCTTTCTGGATCAAACTTACCCCCTTTAAGCAAAACTTTTATTTTATTCTCTGACAACTCAGCCACCTTACATTCTTTTGCAATAAAGTTTTCTGTTTCGTGTATTATGAGGGCTTCATTTATTATATCCGCAAGGGCATAGGGCAGGGGTGAAGATACCTCAATTGTATGTTCTTTATCCGTAGCTATGTCTTCTACATCCGTTATCTCATTAAAGGTGGCAATTATGGATTTGCATATAAGCTCACTAAGGCTTTTAGCCCTTACACGGATACCCGCATCCGCGGTGATGTCATCTATTGTTTCATAGAACATGCAATTAATATTATATATATGGAGTTATATCTAAATAAGCGAATTGTAAATGCTGTTTTTATATTGATACTGATAGGCGGTTACTTCGTTGTTTATCTTAATTACTCTGAAATAAGAAATGCTGTAAATAGGGAGTATGCAAGATATAAGGAGATTTCCTTTCTTATCAAGAACTTCGGCAATCAAAGAAGAAGGGAAGTGGATGAGGTTTTTCTTAATCAATTTTTTAGGAATGCGGGTGTGGAGGTAAAATCAATCTCAAGCGTTGAAGATATCTTTATAGTTAATATAAAATCAGTTAATATATTTAAACTTGCCGATATAATTTATAGATTGGAAAGGGAAGGTCTTGAGATAAAACTTATGCGGGCGGTGGATAATACCGGAGAGGGAGTTTATGAGGTGGAGTTAAAGATAAAATAAGCAGAGGGGAATGATGGGGAAGATATTTTTGCTTTTGTTATTTTCATTTGTTTTGGGATTTGCTGATATTATAAGAGTTGAGCCAGGGGGAGACGATGACTGTTCTGACGGTGTATGTGGTTTAAGCACTGCTTTAAGCTTGGCGGAGGAAAGGGGCGGTGAATTTATAATCCTCGTGAGACCAGGTACATACAATCTCAGTGAACCTCTTAAGTATATACCTGCGGTATCTGGTAGTCTTATTCTCAGGGCGGAGGATCCGGCGAATAAGCCGGTACTGAGCGGAGCTGGAAATACCCACCTGTTTTATATATATTTGAGTGGTGAAGATACAAACTCCATAGTTGAGATAAAGGACATAATATTTGAAGGCGGTATGTCCACAGGCGGAGTTCCAGCATTTCTTTTTATCAGAACCTTCGGGGGAAATATTAAGGTAACGGGGTGTGAATTCAGAAACGGTGCGGGAGATAAGGGAGTTGAGCTTATTAGTGACAGTGGGGATATTGTTTTTAACAATAATGTACTGAGTGGTGGTACATACTCCTCAAGCTTTTTAAGTGTTAAGAGTGTTAGTGGGGATGCGTATATCAGAATTAACAAAGTTGATCTAAGCAGTATTCCTTCCTCTTCTGAGATCATTTATATCGGAGTATCGGGTGGGAATGTATATGTTTCTGATAATGTTGTTTCAAACGGTGGTGGCATGGGAATAAGGTTTGAATCTTTATACGGGTCTTTAATCTTAAGGGGCAACAGGGTAAAAAATGGTGCGGGTACTGGTTTACATATAAGTAATAAGGGTGGAAGTGTAAGGGCTGTAAACAATCTCCTATACGGTAATAGTGGTAGCCTGGGGGGTGGAATTTATATGGAAACGGAAACGGGTACATTGATACTTGTTAACAATACAATTTATGGCAACTCAAGTAGTAAGGGGGGAGGAGCTTATATTAAGCTTAAGGGAAGCGGTGCAATAGTGAGGATCTATAACAATATACTGTGGAATAACTCAGCTACGAGCGACGGAAACGATCTTTATATAGAAGGTGGAGGTTCCGAGATATCTCTGTTTAACAACAATCTCGGAGTGAATGCGGATTTTTCCAATCCTACTTCAGGGGATCTTGTTATAACTGATACTTCAAACTACAATCATGCAAACAATTTAAGGGAAGATCCCTTATTTGTAGATCCTTTGGCTGAAGATTTCTCTCTTCAAAGCACATCACCCCTTGTAGATGCGGGTTTATCCAGTGATCCGGAAATACCATCCGAGGATATTGAGGGTAACGAAAGGATATCACCCGACATAGGTGCTTATGAATATGTAGATACTCCTTCCCCTTACATACATACTGAAACGAGCGAAATTTATTTAGGAACAGTTTTCCCCGGAGATTCAATCACCTATAATCTTACGGTTTATAATCTGGGTGAAGGGAATCTTTCCTTCACAAATATCTCAGCAGACAATTCATCCTTTTCGGTAAGCCATAACTGTAGTAATCTCTCTAAGGGACAAGGATGTGTGGTGAGTATAACTTTTTCGTCTACAACTTCCGGCAACTATACTGGCAATCTTGTTATTGAAGGTAACGATGCGGATAGAAGCCCCCTTATTATCCCGTTAACGGGTATTGTGGAGGTGATAGAACCCGATATTTACGTAAGTAATATTAATAACTTAAGTACATTTATTGGTGGAGAGGTTAGGCGTCTTGTAACCGTTGCTAATGTGGGAAAGGACAACCTTAGAATAACGGACCTTAGGATAGAGGGGGACTCCCTCGGAGAATTTGAGATACTGTATGAGAAAGTTTCCGGGAAAATGTGCGGATACCCTCCGGTTGTCCTATCGCCGGGTGAAGCGTGTCAAATATTTATTGTATTCAGACCAAAGGTGGAGAAGGTTCAGTTTTTTGATTTTGTAGTTGAGTCAAACGATCCGGATGAAGATCCTTACACAGTTAGGTTTTTAGCGGAAGGTTACACAAGCTCATCTGATCAGGGGAAGATTGAAGTTATACCTACGAATTACAACTTTGGTAGCAAAAAAATTGGATTTCCTTCCGAACCCGTGATTTTTAATATATCAAACAAAGGATCTTATTACCTTTCATTGGGCCTAATAGCATTTGAACAGGGTATTAATTTTAAGATTATAAGGGATGAATGTTCTGGAAGAATGCTGGATACTTGGGAAGCGTGTGAAATATGGGTGGTATTTGAACCTTCAGAGGGAGGTGTTTTGGAAGATACTCTTTACATACCTTCCAGTGACCCAGATAATCCAATAGTTAAGGTTAATTTGATGGGAGTGGGAGATGAAAATCCGATTCTTTCCTTTGACCCTCCAGAGGTTACCTTTGAAACCAAGGGTTCTTCAACCGTGAAGGTTACCAATAATATATCATCCGATATTGAGATTGAAGGTATTAGTACGGATGATGGAAAACACTTTGTTATATCAAACAGCGACTGCGGAAAATATTTAAAATCAGGAGAAACCTGCAGTGTGGTTGTGGAGTTTAAACCTACGGTTTCCGGTTACTATGAGGGAAATATGATTATAAGGATAAAATCACCCTTTAATACTGATATTAAGGTAAAACTCAGGGGAACCTATGGTGTTGAGGAACCTACAGTGGTTAAAAAAGTTGAAAAGGGATGTTATACCCTCGGTGGTCCTCTAATTATTTTTGTACTTTTAATAGCTGTTATTATTAGAAGATTCAAGGAAATCCTTTAATTAAACAGTCCTCGTGTTATCCGATTATATAAATCCCATGGAAGAGTATGAAAAAATAATAAACAGCTTCAGAAGGAAGACATATATAATGTCAAAGATCCTTGAATGTATGAAGGAAGGTGTGGTAATTCTAAACAGTGAGGGTTGCATAGAAGGGGTGAACAAGGCTTTCTATGAGATAACCGGATTGTCTCATGAAAAGCTTATAAGGAATAAGCTGGAAAATATTGATCTTAAATGGGAAGGACTACCCACTTTTAAAGAGGTATGGGAGATTGTAAACAATCAGGGACTGTGGGTAGGTGAGGTTGTAGGTGTCCATCCTAACGGTTATATGTACACATGTGATGCTATCTTTTCCAAAGTTGTAGCGGATGGAGAAACAGTTGGTTATATATTTGTTGTCCAGGACATAACGGAAAAGAGAAGCTTGGAATCAAATCTCAGGTCCCTATCCTATTATGATATGTTGACAGGGTTACCTAACAGGGCATTGCTTTACAACCATCTTACCCAAATGCTTTACAATGCAAAAATTAAAAATGAAAAGGTTGCTGTTCTTTTTATTGATATAGATAACTTTAAGATAGTTAATGAGTCAATGGGACATGAGGTTGGAGACAGATTATTAAAACTTTTTGCGGAAAGATTAGCTTCTTCTGTAAATAATGATTCAATGGTAGCAAGATTTGGAAGTGATGAGTTTGTAATGGTAAAGGGAGGATTAAAGGACATTGATTCTATAAAGTTAATAGCGGAAAGTATAATAGAGAGGATCTCCCAACCCTTTTTTGTAGAGAACAAAAAGCTTTATATAACTGTAACAATAGGTATAAGTGTATTCCCTATTGACGGGGTTGATCCAGATATCCTTCTTAAAAATGCGGATATGGCTATGCATCATGCAAAAGAGATGGGCAGGAATACATATCAGTTTTATACGAGTGAATTGAATATAAGGGTGAGCGAAAGATTCTATATTGAAGGCAAGCTTAGAGAAGCTATAGTCAAAAATGAACTTTACCTTCACTATCAGCCTCAATTCAGTTTGGAAGATGATAAACTTGTGGGCTTTGAGGCTTTGCTTAGGTGGTATAATCCTGAGAGCGGTTTAATTTTACCCGGTAAATTTATAAGGGTTGCGGAGGAATCGGATCTTATAGAAAGTTTGGGTGAGTGGGTTATAAGACAGGCATGTTCTCACGGTAAGATCCTTGAGGATATGGGCTACAGACTTAAGATAGCGGTTAACATATCATCAAATCAACTGTCTTCTCCCGATTTTGATAAAAAGGTTGAATACATTCTTACGGAGACTGGTTTTTCTCCAGACCTTTTGGAGTTTGAGATAACAGAAAGCACATTGATAAAGAATAAAAAGGAAGCTATGAAGGTTCTTAATAGACTGAAATCAATGGGTATTACCATAGCGGTGGATGATTTCGGTACGAGCTATTCATCCCTCAACTATCTTAAATACTTTCCTGTTGATAAGCTTAAGATAGACAGATCCTTTATAGGTGATATAATTTCCGACCCTAATGATGTTGCTATTACAACGACTATAATAGCCATAGCTCACAATCTCGGACTTAAGGCGACTGCGGAGGGAGTTGAAACGGAGGAACAGCTTACTTTTTTGAAGCTGTGGCAGTGTGACGAGGCTCAAGGTTACTTTTTCAGCCCTCCCCTTCCTTTTAAGGATGTGGTGGAGAGATTAAAAAACAATCTGTTACCTGTTAAAGATGAATAACCGTATCAGCCATAATATAACTCAGCTTTACTATGTTTATAATCTCATCATTGGGAATACCGAACCTCTCTGCAATCTCGTCCAAGACGGGAAGACTTGTATCATATTCATCCGCCACAATCCTTGCACTGTTGTTCTCCAATATCTCCGCATAGTGAAGCAGAATACCTAAGGGGGATGTCTTATCCGTATAGGCGGAGATTATGTTTTCTCCTACATTAACCCTCCGAAGGAAGGAGATTTTATCCTCTTCAATAAGTTCATCTATCAGGGAAAACAATCCCGCAAGGTATGCTTCTGGTGCAAGTTGTAGATACTTCTTTTTGGCAAGACCTTCCATTATCTTTGCCCTTATAAGTGATTTCTTCCATATTTTTGCATCACCTACGCTCGCATAATCGTTTATGGATATTACTAGTATAAAGTTCCTGAGTTGTTTCAAACCAAAGAATGCTGCTGCCTGTTCAATGCTCTTTATTTGGGATTGTATTGAAAAGTAAGCGGAATTTACGAATCTTAGCAGTTTTGCGGACATACCTGCATCAGTTTCTATTACCTTTGCGTACTCTTTTATATCTTCTGATGTATTAAGGAGAGTAAGCAGGCGTAATAAGGTGCTTCTTAGGAATGGGGAGAGCTTTATTTCTTTAAGAAGCCTGGGTTCTTCAACCGCTGGACCAGAAACAAAGTCTCCCATTTTAAGTGCAATTTGTAGATCTTCTTTATTGCTTATATTTGTAACAAGCAATTTTTTCTTATTAGCCTTTACTGTACTTACCCTTTCAATGTTTAGTTCTGAAGGTGTAAACTCAACAATGTCAACAACTTCACCGAGCTCTGGGTTTGATTCATACATCTGGAATGGTATTATAAAATCCGCACCTTCTGACTTTAACTTCTTTATGATGTCTATAACCTTTGACAGTACTGTTGTACTGCTGGTAACAGAAGGAGGGTAAAGTTTATAGACTAAGGAAAAAGGATTGATGAGATCAAATATTTTCATGAGTAAGCTGTCTAAGGGTATCCTTATGAATACTTTTCTTCCATCATCAATTCGTGTTACCCCGTACTCCGCAATACTCTTTATCATTATGAATATGAGTCTGTTGGATGATGCACCGTTGTTAGGTTTGTCTGAGGAGTGAAGAAACACTTCAGCTCCTACCCTATTTCCTTGGGTATTAAAAATGGCTTGTTTGCTCAGTTTCACCCGCATATCAAGAAATATAAATCGGTTTTTTAGTTTTTTTATAAAAACTTGTTATAATCTAATTTGTGTCGGGTAAAAGGGCAATCCTTGGTCTTGAGGACGGAACGTATTTCATAGGAAGATCCTTCGGAGCGGAAGGAGAAACCGAAGGTGAGCTTATCTTTAATACATCAATGACAGGTTATCAGGAGATTCTTACCGATCCCTCATACAGGGGTCAGATAGTAGTTATGACTTATACCCAGATAGGTAATTACGGTATAAATGATGAGGATTTTGAATCGCCATCCATCCATGTTAGAGGCTTTGTGGTAAGGGAAGCCTTCGGTTTTTACAGTAACTGGCGTGCTAAAAAAAGCCTTCATGAATTCTTAAGGGAACATGGTATAATCGGTATTGAGGGTATAGATACGAGGGCATTGGTAAAGAGGATAAGGGATAAAGGTGTTGTAAGGGGTGTTATATCTACTGAGGAGACAGATCCTTTAAAGGTTGTCAACAAAGCTAAGAGGATACCTTCCATCTCCGAGCTTGATCTTGTAAGGGAGGTTGTTCCGGAAAGGCATTATTTTCATAGTACTAAAGCTGGTAAAGGACCCCTTATAGGTATAGTTGATTTCGGATATAAGAAGAATATTGAAAGGAAACTCAGGGATCACGGTGCTGAGGTGGTGATAATACCTTATTTTAAGGCTTTTGAATTAATTGAAAAATTTAATCCAGATGCCCTTCTTATGTCAAATGGACCGGGTGATCCAGAAAGGGTAAAGGAGGGAATAGAGATTGTTAACAGATATGCGGGGAAAATACCCATATTCGGTATATGTCTCGGCCATCAGATTATCGGTATAGCTTTGGGGTGTAGGACATACAAGCTTAAATTTGGGCATCACGGCGGTAATCACCCAGTAAAAAACTTGCTTACCGGCAGTATAGAGATAACCGCCCAAAATCACAACTATGCTATTGATCCTGGCAGTATAGGAAGCAATATAGAAATAACGCACATAAATCTTTTGGATGAAACCGTTGAAGGTATAAGACACAAAACAATGCCTATTTATTCAGTGCAGTTTCATCCAGAGAATTCTCCAGGACCCCATGACTCTTATCATATCTTCAGTGAGTTTATAAAAATAACACTTAAATGGAAAAGATCTTACGGATGATATCTACAATTAACTCCCTTTTTGCTATAAAGGAAACCCTGTTTCCTATTAGTACACCCGTTGATTCACTTATTTCTTCAATAACGGTTAAATTATTTTCCCTTAGGGTCCTTCCAGTTTGAACGAGATCAACTATATAATCAGAAAGTCCCAATATGGGTGCAAGTTCAACGGATCCGTTAAGGTGTATGATACCTGCCTTTATATTCTTCTTTTCAAAGAAGTACTTTGTTAAATTGGGATACTTTGTAGCAACCCTTATATAGGGGGATGTTTTGTATTTTCCTCTGTCTGCTTCCTTTCCTGCCACAACTATTTTGCACCTTCCTATTCCGAGATCTCCGAACTCATAAACTTTCGGTTTTTTCTCAAGTAAAACATCCCTACCTACTATACCTACATCCGCTACACCTTCTTCAACATATACAGGAACATCAAAAGGTTTAGCAAGTATTATCCTTAGTTTACCCTTTTCAATTATAAGCTTTCTGCCCTCTTCTAATCTCTCCCTAAGAATACCTTTACCTATGAGAAGATCTACGGATTCTTCAAACAGCCTTCCCTTAGGGAGTGCTAATGTCAACTTCATTTATCAAATTCCGGTTTTATCCTTATCAGAACTTCATCTGGATTTACGGATTCTCCCACATTTACAAGTATATCCTCAACTTCTCCATCAACAGGGCTGTGGATTTCATTTTCCATCTTCATTGCTTCCACAACCAACAGTACATCTCCCTCCTTAACCTTTTGACCCCTTGATACCTTTATGTTTACCACTTTACCGGAGATAGGAGATGCTACATCGCCGAGGGTACGGGGTTTTGGTCTCTTGGGTTTGACGAGAGAACCTTCAGGCAAGGTTCCAAAAGGAGCTCCTTTGCTTTCTATTTCTCTTATGGGTTGTAACATAACCTCTTCAAGTTGACCGTCAAGCCTTATAAAGAATGTCCTTCCCTCGGGTGTTGCCTCTCCCCTTCCCGCTATCTGAACATGGTATTGTTCCCCGTGAACAGTTATGGTGAATTCAACCGGTGCCTTTTCATTACACTCTTCCGTTATACTTTCCTCAACAGGAACGGAAGGCACCTCTCCCCTCTCCGCCTTTTCTCTCCATTCAAAGAACTCTTTTGCAACAACTGGAAGTATGGCATAAGTTATAATATCCTCCTCTGTCTTTGCCCCCGCTTCAATAGCCTCTTCTCTTATTTTATCCATGCACGGTTCAAGGAGATCCGCAGGTCTTTTATCATATATGGTTTCTTCATCTCCAAGGATTTTCCTTATTATCTCTTCCTTTATAGGAGCGGGTGGCTTACCATAAAGCCCCCTTACATAATCCTTTGTCTCCCGTGTTACAACCTTATATCTTTCACCGTGTATAACATTTAAAAAGGCCTGTGTCCCTACTATCTGACTTGTTGGAGTTACAAGGGGAGGATAGCCAAGATCTTCCCTTACCCTCGTTACTTCTTCAAGTACTTCTTCAAGCTTATCCTCAAGATTTTGTTCTTTCAGTTGATTTATAAAGTTTGTTATCATTCCACCAGGTATTTGATGTATTAAAACATTTACATCTGGATAGGGAGGAAGAACATCGTATTTTTTATATTTACCTCTTATAGATTTCATAAGATCCCCTGCCTCTTTATAAAGCCTTTCATCTATGTCAACTTCATAGCCGAATTCTCTAAGGACATAAATCATTGTTTCACCTGGGGGATGGGAGGTTTGACATGATAGAGAATAGAAGCATGTATCTATCATATCCGCTCCCGCCTCAACTCCCTTAAGTTGCGCCATCTCCGCCAAATCCGCAGTAGTTTGGGTATGCAGGTGAACGGGAAGGTTAAACTCTGATTTTAAGGCGGAAACGAGGTCGTATGAAACCTTTGGAGACAGGAGACCAGCTTGATCCTTTATTGAGATTATATCAATACCCAGATCCACCAGTTCTCTTGCGACACCCACATAATATTCAACTGTATGTACAGGGCTTATGGCATAAGATAGAACGCCTTTCACTATGGCTCCTTCCTTTTTGGCTACCTCAATAGATTTTTTCATGTTCCTTACATCATTAAGGGCATCAAATATCCTGAATACTTCTATTCCATTTTCAACAGCCTTTTTCACAAAAGCTTCAACCACATCATCTGGATAATGTTTGTAGCCTACTATATTTTGACCTCTAAGAAGCATTTCCAATTTTGTATGTTTAACCGCATCTTTAAATCTTCTTAGTCTCCGCCAAGGATCTTCTTTAAGATATCTTAGACAAACATCAAAAGTTGCTCCTCCCCACACTTCAAGGGACCAGAAACCGCACTTATCTAAAATTTTTAAAACTTCAATCATGTCTTCAGTTCTAACTCTTGTAGCTAAGAGGCTTTGTATACCGTCCCTTAAAGACACATCAGTTATGTGTATTTTCCTTTTTCCCATGCTATACCCCAAAAAATCTATCTTATTATCTTACAAAAAGACATAGGTTGCAATAAATATTATTGGAGCGGGCGACGGGACTCGAACCCGCGACCTCCTGCTTGGGAAGCAGGTGCTCCACCTCTGAGCTACGCCCGCTGTACTTTAAAATATTATTATAGGTATAATATAGGGTCATGGGAAGGAATGCACTCAGTATAATACTTATTGTAATTGTTCTGTCTTTAGGCTGTCAAAAGTTGCCACCAGGTGTTGATATAGAACAATACAGAAATCAATTTGTTGAGGGTGTTGTTGTTGTAGATGAAAACTTAAAAGATAAGATTCCCGAGGGAAAGAAATACCTGATAATAAGCCTAAGTGATCCAAATATACCTATGCCTATAGCTGTCCTTAATGTGGAAGATCCTGAGCTTCCTTATAAGTTTAGGATATCTGAAAAGCATAAGATAGATGAAACAAGAATGATAAGGGGTATGCTTATATTAAAAGCAAGATTGAGTAAAAGTAAGTTTGCGGAAAGTCAGGAAGGGGATCTTGTTGGACAGGTTAACGTAATTGCAGGTACCAAGGGGGTGAGGGTTGTTTTGAATCAGATAATAAGGTAAATGTTCAAGGAAATAACCCCTGAAGAGCTTGTTAAAAATTTTGAAAATTATTTGCTTGTTGATATAAGGAGTCCTTCTGAATTTAAGGAATTTCACATACCCGGCGCTATAAACATACCCCTGTTTGATGATGAGGAGAAAAGGTTTATAGGGGAGGTTTACAGGGTAAAGGGTCAAGAAATTGCTAAGGAGGAAGGTATAAAGCTTATTTCTCCTAAGTTATATCATTTTTACAGAAGGTTTAAAGAACTTGAAAATAAAGGAAAACAGATTGTTATCTATTGTTGGAGAGGAGGAATGAGGAGTATGGCGATGTGCTCTTTCCTGTCCGGAACGGGCATAAAAGTTATGAGGCTTGAGGGGGGTTATCGTGGATTCAGAAGATACATTCTTGAAGATATGAAGAGGATTATTAAAGAAAAGAGGTTTATTGTGTTGACTGGCAAAACAGGTGTGGGGAAGACCGCCTTACTGAGGGATATGGAAAGGGAAGGTTTTCCTATTGTTGATCTTGAAAAACTGGCTAAGGACAGGGGATCCGCCTTCGGAAAGGTGGGGATAAAGGAAAACACGACCCAAAAGATGTTTGATGCCCATCTTTACTTTACTCTAAGAAGTATTAAAGATACTGTCGTATTTATAGAGGACGAAAGCAGAAGGATAGGTAACATACATTTGCCAGAGGATCTTTACAAGAGAATAGTTAATGGCTTCAGGGTTGAGCTGAACACTACTCTGGAGGAGAGGATAAGAAATATAGAAGAGGAGTATCTTAAGGGTGCGGATGTTAGTGATATAATGGAGGCGGTTTATAAGATAAATAAGTACTTAGGAAAAGAGGGTACAGAGCATGTTTTAAATCTTATAAAGGAGGGAAGGTTGAGGGAAACAATAAGGTTTCTTATAGAGAACTACTATGACAGGACATATAAAAGGGTAAGGGACAGTGATACATATATTTTTTTTAGGACAAAAGAGTTTGTAAAAAAGGAGCTTAGGAGGATCTTTGCCTCTTTTTATACTTCCTTATCTTAATTATATGGTTAACATGTTTTCTGTAGGAGGAGCTGAAGATATGTTTTCCACTCGGTGTTGCAACAAAGTAAAGATAATTTACCGGTGCTGGATTTAGGGCAGCCTCAAGGGAGGCAAGACCTGGATTTGCTATAGGTGAGGGAGGCAGACCGAAGTATTTGTATGTGTTGTAAGGGTCATCTATATCCATGTCGGATCTTAGGAGTATACCTTTCCATTTTCCGTTTCTTTTTAGGGCATAGATTACAGTTGGATCTATCTGAAGTTTCATTCTTCTTTTTAAACGGTTATATATAACCGCAGAGATAAGAGGTCTCTCTGAGTCTATATATGTTTCTTTTTCAATCATTGAGGCTATTGTTACCCATGCCTCAAGGCTTAATCCCTTTTCCTTGAGGAGCGGTCTAAGGCTTGCGGTCTTTTCCATGAAATTTGTGAACATAACATCAATTATCTTTAAAGGGTGGGTATTTTTTGAGAAATAGTATGTGTCTGGGAAAAGAAAACCTTCCATTGAAGATGAATATATTCCGTATTTTCTTACAACCTCATAGGAGGTTGCATATTTAATAAAATCTTCACCTTTACATATACCTTTTTTCTCAAGTATATTTGCTATATCGTATATATCCGACCCTTCGGGTATTACTATTCTGTAAAGTTTATGTTCACCGCGGGCGATTTTCCCATAAGCTTCCCATACACTTACATAGCCTGCAAATTCATATTCTCCCGCTTCAAGTTTTTTCTTTTTTATTGCGTGTAAAATTATAAATGAAAGGGGATTCCTTATAACGCCCTTTTCGTAGAGGATATATGATATTTTCCAAGTACTTGTGCCGTAAGGAATGTCAACGAGGACACTACCTTTAATATAAACTGGTGTAAAAAGAAATGATATTAATAAAAAAAACAAAATCCCCGCACCTATCAGAAGCTTGCCCTTCTTCCCCATCATATTGCCCCCATGTAATCTCTAAGTATTATGAATGCACTTATCTTATCTTTTAACTCCCTCTTCTTCTTAGGAGGAAGACCCTTAAGGTATTCTTCTGCTTCCTCCGACGTATATCTTTCATCCCATAAAACTATATCAATATCTTTCATCTCCTTCCTCAGATAGTTTGCAAATTCTTCTACAGCCTCGGACATTTTACTTTTACCCCCCGAAGGTTTCAGGGGGTTCCCTATAACAATCCTTTCTATAGAATATTCTTTGATAAGTCTTTTAATATGATCTAAAACATGCTTGTCATTTTTTAACACACACAAGGGCTTTGCTATTTTAAGCTCACTGTCTCCTATGGCAACCCCCACCCTTTTTGTTCCGTAATCTATAGCAAGTATCTTCAAGAGGAGGTGGTTCCTTCCTCCTTATTTGTCTTTAGTCCCACTATCTTATACAGAGGACAGAATCCCACAAGGGATGTTATTAAAAAGATGATACCCAAAATACCAAGTATCCACCATGCCCCTCCTTGGGAGAAGGCCAATGCTAAGAATATAACCGCAAGAATAACTCTAATTGCTCTGTCCCAACCAGCCATGTTCTTTTCCATCTTTTTATCCTCCTTTAATTATGATTATATAACATGAAGTTGGGTAGTATTGTATGGCTGTCAGAGACAGAATCTACGCAAGAATTATTAAAAAAGGCTGATTTCCCTAAGGGTGCTGTGATAGTTGCATCCTGTCAAACAAAAGGGAGAGGAAGACTCGGCAGAAGGTGGGTATCTTCGGAGGGTGGACTATATTTTAGCTTCTTGTTGGAGTATAAGGATATAAGTGAAGGAGACTGTCTTCCCCTCGTTATAGGATACGGTGTATCTGATTTTTTGGAGAATGAGGGTATATCCACTGCCATTAAATGGCCCAATGATGTATATCACGGAGGGAAAAAGATATCGGGTATTCTTGTAGAAAAAACGGGCGAAAGGCTTATTGTAGGTGTGGGTATAAATGTTAATCAGGAGAGGTTTCCGGAAGATATAGATGCTGTATCCATGAAGATTGTTAAGGGAAGATCTTTTAACTTACGGACGGTTTTACTTAAAAGTCTCTACTTTATAGAGAGAAGTCTTTTTGTACTTGAAAAGGAGGGTTTTGAATATATCAGAAAGAAAATAGAAGAAAGGTTGCTCTATAAGGGATCGGAGATAATTGTTAACTCAGAGCCTCCTACTGTGGGTATTTTGGAGGGTATATCTTCGGAAGGGTATTTAAGGGTATTGACCTCGGAAGGGATAAAGGAAATAGCAGGG
>JALWWX010000099.1 GCA_027078675.1 Aquificales bacterium
AAGGGTAACCGACGGGGGATTTCAGAAGAATAATATCCTCCTTCCTCGTCTTGAGAAGAAGCTCCTTATAGATAAGAGGGGCATCACACTCATAGGTCGCTATAAATCTGGTAGCCATCTGTACACCATCCGCTCCCCTTTCAAGAAAATACTTTATATCCTCATAGGACCATATACCTCCCGCAACTATAAGGGGTATATTGCCCCATTTCTTAACTTCCTTAAGCACCTCATAGAACAGATTTTCAAGCTGATACTCCTCCATAAAGCACTGCTCATATTTGAAACCCTGATGTCCCCCGGAAAGGGGTCCCTCTAAAATGATTGCATCTGGCAAGCGGTTGTATCGCCTTTTCCAAGTTTTACATATAAGATTTACAGCCCTTGCAGAAGATACTATGGGAACAAGGGCAACATCGTAACCCTCAACATACTCTGGCAGTTTTAAAGGAAGACCAGCACCCGATATAATAAGGTCAGCCCCCGCTTCCGCAGCATCCCTCACAACACGGCCGTAATCGGTGATGGCAGCGAGTATGTTAACACCTATGGCTCCATTACCTTCCGATATATCCTTTGCATCCCTTATAATCCTCGTAAGAGCCTCCTTACTGTGGACATTTACGGAACCTATGGGTCTACCAAAACGATCCCTTTTAACAAGGTTTGGGTGTCTGTAACCCGTTCCTACAGCAGAAACGACCCCTATAGCCCCTTCCTTTGCAACATGACCAGCCAAACGCTCCCATGATAAACCTACACCCATACCGCCCTGTATGATTGGTATGGGAACTTCTACCTTTCCTATTCTCAAGGGTTTAAACGCCATATCCTATACCTCTTCAATTGACATAAAATGATTGTAAATGAAAACTGTATTCTTAGCTTTGGGAAGCAACATAGGAGACCGCACACTTTTCATACTTAGAGCCATAGAAGAACTCAAAAACCATATAAAGATACTTAAGGTTTCCACCGTGTATGAAAGCAACCCATGGGGTGTTGAAGAACAACCACCTTTCCTTAACTGTGTTATTAAAGCGGAAACCACCATACTTCCGGAAGAGCTTCTCAATATTGTTAAACAAATTGAAAAAAGGGTGGGAAGGATAGACAGGTTCAGATGGGGTCCTCGTGAGATAGACATAGACATACTCCTTTACGGAAACAGTATTATTGACCTTCCTCACTTAAAAGTACCTCATCCCTTCCTTGTTGAAAGAGATTTCTTTCTATATCCGCTGATTGAGATAAACCAAAGCCTTAAACACCCAGTTACAGACAAAAACCTTTCCGAATACACATCAACAACCCCTAACACCCTTAAGCCCTTCTGCTGTATCACTTTCCGCCCTTAACATACTTCTCCCAATTTTCCGCTGTAAAGGGTGAAACCTCTCTGAGCCATTTAATAACTTTGGGAAATTCCTCTATAACATATTTGACATCTTCCTCCGTAGTTTCCCTTCCTAAGCTGAATACTATTGAACCGTTGGAGACTTCTTTGGGAATACCTATTGCGGAAAGAACATGGGACTGCTTAAGGGCAAGGGATACACATGCGGATCCCGATGCGGTTTCTATACCCATAAGATCAAGTCTAAGAAGCATAGCTTCTCCTTCTATAAGATG
>JALWWX010000100.1 GCA_027078675.1 Aquificales bacterium
GACTCAAATGAGAGAAGAGTTTAAAACTGAAATACATAGGTTAGATGAAAAAATTGACAGAATGAACCAAAGAATTGACACGGTTATACAAATGCTCTCAGAGATCTTGAGATCAAAATAAGCCCGCGGGGGGCGGGCTTGGGAAAGGTTAAGGGCAATCACCGTAGAGTGTGCCGTCAGATTTTTTAGCACCCCATTTGGCGTTGTTAGTACTGTCATCGCTGATAGTACATCCATCTCCTCCGCTTATAGCGGCGTATGGGTCTTCTGCTATATTGCCCCTTCCACCGTTGATAGAAGAGGAAGGGCCTGAAGCTGTATTGTAGTAACCACCAGTTATAGAGGAATTCCTACCAGAAGCTATGTTATCTACACCACCTGTCACCATCGCAGACTCTCCGGATATGACATTACCGAATCCCGCCACTATACCGCCGTAAGATGAGTAGGCATTTTGGTCTCCCACTATAAGATTGTGAGAGCCTGTCTTGAAGTTTTTACCCCATATTCCACCATTAGCAGTACAATTTGTTGGGTCATTCCAATACTGACCGAGAGAGCATGTACTTCTCAAACCAGCTTTTTGTCGTAGGGCATTGTACCCTATAATAAGATTCCCGAGACCGTTTACCTGATTTGTCTGTCCTGTGCCGTTAACAATTTGAAGGTTCACACCCTCAAAGGTGATCAGTGCACCGCTGTTTGCATTGGGATCAGGTGTTGTTATTTGAATATATGCATCCATCGCCATAACATTACTACTTTCAATTGCGCCCACTCTTGAATCAATGTTACCCACATCAGTTTGGAGCTGTGCAACTGTATTTAGAAGTTGGGCAATAGTATTTTGAAATTGTGCAACCTGCTGTTGTAATTGCTGAACCTGTTGCTGGAGTTGTTGATTCTGCTGTTGCAACTGCTGTACTAAATTTTCCAGATTCTGAATCCTGCTGTTGTTGTCATTTACCGCATCCCTAACAGCATTAAAATTGGCATTAACCTCACTCGCCTTCGCCTTAGTATTGGGCTGGAAGGTATAAGGAATATTGACCTCACCCGCAAATACAGATATTGTAAGCATCAAACTTCCGAAAAGTCCACAGATTAAGTTATTATTCCTCATCTCCTCATACCTCCCTTAAGGTTTTTACTCAGCCCACTTGCCCTTGTCCCACTCCATTTGATCCCACATATTGGAATAGGCAGGATCTTTACCGCCACTTCCTTGCTTATCGCCCCCTCCTTTACCACCTCCCCCGCAACTGACACCAAATAATGTAACAGCAAACAAAAATGTAAGGGTAAATAGACCGAAATGCCTCATGGTACCCAACCTCCCGAGTTTTTTAGGGATAGGTGCTGTTCAGGAAAGTCGGTATCCTTCCGTCTTTCCCTCCCAGAACCTGTCCCGACCTGCTATTTTAACCCAAAATCTCTTCGCATGTTTGACAACTACTTACGAAGAAATATAATTAAAGCATGCTTGAAAGGGCTAAAGGACTCGTAAAAAAAGTAACCCTTGAAGTAGTCTATGAAGTCGTTGATGAAAGAACAAAAGAAATACTGGAAGTTGTCAAAGAAATAGAAAAAAGACAAAATGAAGACTTCAGATACCTGAACCAAAAAATAGACACTCAGATAGGTCAGGTAAGAAACGAAATGGGGCAATTGAGACAAGAGATAGGACAGCTAAGACAGGAAATAACTCAAATGAGAGAGGAGTTTAAAGCAGAAATACATAGATTGGATGAAAAAATTGACAGAATGAACCAAAGAATTGACACGGTTATACAAATGCTCTCGGAAATTTTGAGATCAAAATAAGCCCGCGAGGGGGCGGGCAGTGGAACCTAAGATCAAGGACTTGAATAGGTAGGATCATATTCATATATTACGATGACACGGTATACTCTCAAATTAGTACCCTCATTATCAGAGTTGAAACCAGCCCTTATAAAATAAGAACTCCCGTCTACGATAGGTAAGCCATTAGGGGTAAAATCACCTTGAAGAGTTTGATCACCACCGTCATTAGTAGTGCCAATGTTATGAAGTTCCCTGTTAGCAGGAAAAGGCGGTTCTCTGACAAGGGTTATGGAAATATTTCCAGTATTAGTATTATCATGAGCGTGGACAATTACCTTAAGTATACTTGAACCCTCCGGAAGTACAATGGGACAAAAAACCGAGTTGTAGTTGGAAGCACCATCCTTATCTTCAAGATACATTGCATATACATTAACCGAAGGGCTTAGCTGAAGAACATTTATAACAGGCAATGGCCGTGCAGGTTGATAAACAGCGGCAAAACAACTTGCCGGATATGTAGCAGATAGTATCTTAATATCCTTATTCATATCCTCACACTGCGGAGTCCCATTATTTGTAAAGCCAATCACCGCCTCTCCCCATTGACACGAACTCCCAGCTATGTTTCCCCTGAAGTTTTCCAGACTCTGTATCCTGCTGTTGTTGTCATTCACTGCATCCCTAACAGCATTAAAATTGGCATTAACCTCGCTCGCCTTTGCTTTGGTGTTCGGCTGAAAAGTATGGGGAAGATTAACTTCACCCGCTATCAGAGGCACAGAAAAAACCAACAAAAGGATGAATACAAAAAAATACCTCATGGTACCCAATCTCCCGAGTTTTTTAGGGATAGGTGCTGTTCAGGAAAGTCGGTATCCTTCCGTCTCTCCCTCCCAGAACCTGTCCCGATTTGCTATTTTAACCTAAAACTTCTTTACAGATTTGACAACCACTTGCGAAGAAATATAATTAAAGCATGCTTGAAAGGGCTAAAGGACTCGTAAAAAAAGTAACCCTTGAAGTAGTCTATGAAGTCGTTGATGAAAGAACAAAAGAAATATTGGAAGTTATTAAAAAAATAGAGGAAAGGCAAGAAGAAGACTTCAGATATCTAAACCAAAAAATAGACACTCAGATAGGTCAGGTAAGAAACGAAATGGGGCAATTGAGACAAGAGATAGGACAGCTAAGACAGGAAATAGGGCAATTAAGAAATGAGATGGGACAAATAAGACAGGAAATGACTCAAATGAGAGAAGAGTTTAAGTCAGAAATACATAGACTGGATGAGAAAATTGATAGAATGAATCAGGAATTCAAATCGGAAGTCCAAAGGTTGGATGAAAAAATTGACAGAATGAACCAAAGAATTGACACGGTTATACAAATGCTCTCAGAGATCTTGAGATCAAAATAAGCTCGTTGAGATTGCTTAGTAAACAGAAATAGCATAAGCTGGATGATATAAATAAACAAATAATAATTAAGTAAAAGTTATAACCCTTAGGGTTCACCCATGGGCTTTGAACCTGCCTCGCTTTCTCCCATTTACCATAAAGGTTTTATATAAAAACCATTCCGCAATAGCCTACAACAGATTCATAATCCCCAGTTGTATCACCTGATGTTCCATAATCTATAAGTACGCCCCTTTCCGCACCAAGTCTTTTTGAGGCTTCAATACCTATAACCGCGGGCAATAATCCGCACATGCTTATACCGTAGGTCATAGCCTTAACATAAAGCTCCTCTGTGTTAAGACTCTCCATTGCTTTTATGAGTATTTCGTCATCCTTTTTTGCAGTTTCCTCTGGAACATAATGAGACATATCTGAGCTTATAACAATAAGATAATTTTTATCCCTTATAACATCAGCCAAAAAGTGTCCAGCCTCCACCGCTTCGGAGTAACCTATATCCCCGACACATATAGGAACTATTGATATATTCCTTCCTGACAAATACTGAAGAAAAGGAATTTGGACCTCTATTGAATGCTCATAGGAGTGGGCGGTATTATCATAAGAAAATAGGGGGTGAGATATTATCTCCTCGGATATTTCCCTATCCACACTAACCGTACCGAGGGGTGTTTCCCACTCATCGCCGTTGTAAAGGGCTAAAGGATGACCTACCGACCTGTGATTGGGTCCGAGGATAATAAACTTTTCAAAATCGGAAACAGCACAGCTGTAAACCTTACACGCTATTTTGCCCGAGTAAACATATCCTGCATGGGGTGACAGGATTGCGTAGGGCTTATAGGTGGATGTATTTATTTCTTTACATACACCCGCAAGGGTTTCCCTCAGCTCCTCCCTATCCTTAGGATAAAAAAGACCGGCAACCGCCGGTCTTCTAATATTATTCATTTAAGGCTTCATACACATGACCCACAAGTTTCTCTGAGGGCTTGAGTGTTTTCTTACCAGGCTCCCATTTGGCTGGGCATGCCTCATCGGGGTGATCCTTAAGGTAAACGTTAGCCTTCATCTTTCTTACAAGCTCGTCCGCATTCCTTCCCACATTGTAGAAGTTAACCTCGGAACCGACAAGCATACCGTCGGGATTTATTATGAATGTTCCCCTCAAGGCAAGGCCCGTGTTCTCGTCGTAAACCCCAAACATCCTTGAAATCTTACCCGTAGGATCCGCACCCATAGGATACTTCACATTCTCAAGGAGTTTCTCATCCTTCTTCCAAGCAAGATGTACAAACTTTGTATCAGTAGAAACGGATATAACTTCACATCCGAGATTTACAAGCTCATCATACTTTTCCGCAAGATCAGCAAGTTCTGTAGGACATACAAAGGTATAGTCCGCAGGATAAAAGAAGAGAATTATCCATTTGCCCGCCTTTCTAAGCTCCGCGGACGATATCTTCCCGAAAGAATCTGTTTTAGGGTCATATATTTCCATTTCAAAATCGGGTACCTGCATTCCCACCCTGACAACTTCTGACATGCTACACCTCCTTTATTAGGATTATTAATTTATAATTATTATAACTTGAGTTTGACTTTCAGTAAGCCCGAATTAATAATAAAAAATCCTTTCAAACTGGGTGAAGGCTGGCGCGGAGTAATCTACACCGGCGAGTATAGAGGCAAGAAAGTTTCGCTAAAAATAGCTAAGAGTTTGGAGAATATTGAGGCAATAAACAAAGAAGCAAGAATATTGGAAGCACTCAAAGGGAAAAAGGAATTTCCGCAAATTTTAGAAAGGGGCAACGGTTACTTTGTTTATGAATTTATAGAAGGTGTACCTTTCAGGAATGTAAAGGATAAAAAGGTTATTAAAGAGGTCTTAAAAAGGCTCATAGATATAGCCCGCTTTCTTGATATATTAGGTATAAATCACGGTGAACTTAACAATATAGAGAAGAATGTACTGGTGAATATAAAAGACATCAACATAAGTGTTTATTTGCTTGATTTTGACAGAGGAAATTTTTCAAAGAAAACGCACAATGTAAGCCAACTTATTCAAGTATTAAGAAGATACGGAATTTTATCTCTTGAGGAAGCGATTAAATTCGGCAAGGAATACTTTAAAGAACCGGAAAAGGTAGTTAAAGAATTAAAATATTTAATTGAAAAATGGTAAAGGTTGAAACCATATATGTTGAAACCGGTGGAAGGACGGATTTCATTGACATCACAGGAAAGGTAAGAGATATAGTAAGGTCATCCGGAAAAAGGGAAGGTTTGTGCGTAGTTTATGTACCTCATACCACTGCAGCACTCTTTATTAACGAAGGTGCTGATCCCGATGTAGCAAGAGACATAGCAACCTTAATTGATAAGCTCATCCCTTGGCACCATGCTGACTACAGACATGCGGAAGGCAACTCCGCAGCACACATAAAAAGCGCCATCATAGGCAACTCAAGGGTAATACCCATCGTTGAAGGCAAATTAACCCTCGGAACCTGGGAATCCATCTTCTTCGCAGAATTTGACGGTCCCAGAAGAAGGAAGGTTATAGTTACGGTGATATGATTTTAAA
>JALWWX010000101.1 GCA_027078675.1 Aquificales bacterium
ATCTCTTTATACCTTCCCACCCGTCAGCGGGTTTTAACATGGCAAGTCTTGATGTATTCTCCGATCCCGCTCCCTTGGGAGCAAAGTAAATCTTTATCTTATCGCCTTCCACAATCTCGTAGTGAATTACTGCGGGTGTGTTATCATCCGTATTTTTTCTTTCAAAAACTGGGTCCCATACCATTGAAGCCCTGAGATAACCTTCCGTATAAGCTCTCCTTACACCTTCGTTTATGGCTTCTTCAAGGGATCCTCCAACAATGTGAACATCCTGTCCTACTTCAACGAATACCACCGCGACGCCCGTATCCTGACAGTACGGCATTTCTTCTTTTATGGCAAGCTCTGCATTGGCTATTATCTCTTTTAAAACTTCCTTTCCCAATGGCGATTCTTCCTTTCTCAAGGCTTCCCTGTAAGCGACAAGGGCATCTTCAGGAAGGAAATAGTTTGATTCTATAGCTATTTTTCTTACCGCCTCAATTATATCATTAACGTGCACTTCTCTCACGCAGTATATCCTCCACCATACCGACTGTCTTTCTCACGGATTCAACCGACTCTCTCCACATCCTTTTTTCCTCTTCAATCATAGGTATTTTTATTATATCCTCAACTCCGTTAACTCCCAGTTTTACAGGTACTCCTACGCAGAAACCGTCTACGCCGTAGTAATTACCTACCTCTCCATCAAGGTAAACGGAACAGGGTAATATCCTTTTTGTATCAAAGATAATGGCTTCAAGCATGCTTACAACAGAAAAGGCAGGAGCGTGATAAGCGGACGTACCCATAAAATTAACTATCTCTCCACCACCGAATCTTGTTCTGTTTATTATATCTTCTATTTTATCTGGGGGTAATATATCCTTTATGGGAATTCCTCCCACATTTGATAAGGATATAAGGGGTACCATCTCATTACCGTGTCCACCTATGACATAGGCATTTACATCCTTAGGTGATACTTTAAGTTCATCAACTATGAGCGCCTTAAACCTTGAGGAATCAAGCACACCCGCCATACCTATAACCTTTCTCTTTGAAAACCCACTCAATTTTAGAGCTACATAGGTCATTATGTCAACAGGATTTGTTACTACTATAAGTATGGCTTCTGGGGCGTATTGTTTTATTTTCTCTATTATTACTTGCATTATGTTTATGTTTTTTTCTGCAAGATCTTCCCTTGACATGCCCGGTCTTCTGGGAAAACCCGCGGTTATAACAACTATATCCGATCCTTCAAGATTTTCATAACCACTTCCATCGGGTGTTACGGTGTACCCTTCCACATACACATCACTGCCCATACCAGCAGCCATTTGTTTTATATCAAGAGCTTTTCCCTTTACTGGTTCAAATACTTTACCATCAACCTCCCTGGGTATATCAAACATCTTTACATTGGCTATACCTTTCATTGAAAGAAGACTTGCTACATGTTCACCTACATTACCCGCACCGACAACCGATACTGTTTTCCTTGATTCCATGTAAAACCCCCTATTGTCTTGACTTTATCCAATTGAGCAATCCGCCCGCCAGAAGTATCTCCCTTTGCCTCGGAGCAAGATTATAGGTCAACCTTATCTCTTCACCCGTTGTCATATTTTTTACGATAATATCCTTTCCCTCTTTCAGTGCTTCAATAACATTATCAATCCTCAGCTCATCACCAAGTGAGAATTTTTGATAGTCATCTTTGTCTACAAACTCCAAGGGAATTATTCCGAAATTCACCAAATTTGTATGATGTATCCTTGCAAAGGACTTAGCTATTACCACTCTTACACCGAGGAATCTGGGAGCAAGCGCTGCATGTTCTCTTGAAGATCCTTGACCATAATTTTCACCGCCTATGATAATTGATGCCTTCTTTTTTACATCCCTTATGTTCTTAGCCCTTTCAACGAATTCTGGATCAACATAGTGATATACATATTCCGATATAGCATATATGTTTGACCTCAAGGGTAATATTTTGGCTCCCGCTGGCATTATGTGATCTGTTGTTATGTTATCACCCACTATGAGGGCTACCTCACCTTCTATTGAGGGAGGCATGGGATCAAATTCGGGAAGGGGTTTTATATTGGGACCTCTGTATATTTCAACCTTCTCCGCTTCTTCTTCTGGCAAAGGCTCAATTATAGCTTCATCGCCGTAAGGGAACTTTTCGGGCATTTCAACCTTTATCCATTTTGCTCCATTCCTTTCCGCAAATCTTCTCGGATCGGTAATTTCACCTGTTACCGCGCTTGCAACACAAACCTCAGGGGATGCAAGATATACTTTTGCATCTTTTGTACCCGATCTGCCCTCAAAGTTTCTGTTGAAGCTTCTGAGAGAAACACCTCCACTGGGAGGTGCGTAACCCATTCCTATACAAGGACCGCAGGCGGTTTCAAGTATCCTCGCCCCCGCTTTCAAGAAGTTAAGCAAAGCACCGTTTTGTGTTATCAGTTCAAGGGCTTGCTTTGAACCGGGGGCAACCGCGAAAATAACGTCTGGATGAACACGCTTCCCTTCAAGCATTTTAGCTGTTCTCATAAGATCAACAAAGGAGGAGTTGGTACAAGATCCTATGACAACCTGATCTACCTTTATACCTTCAATTTCTCTCACCGGCACTACATTGTCCGGAGAATGAGGTTGGGCTATAAGGGGTTCAAGCTCGGAAAGGTTTATTTCAATAATCTCATCATACTCCGCATCAGGGTCCGGCAAAATTTCCACCCAGTCTTCTTCCCTTCCTTGAGCCTTGAGATATTCCCTTGTAATTTCATCAGAAGGAAATATAGAGGTAGTTGCTCCCAGCTCCGCACCCATGTTGGTTATGGTAGCCCTTTCTGGAACGGAGAGTTCTTTTATACCTTCTCCGAAATATTCAAAGATTTTACCCAAGCCTCCTTTTACAGTAAGTCTTCGTAGCAGTTCAAGGATTATATCCTTGGCGGTAACCCAGGGAGGCATTTTACCCGTCAGCTTAACGCCGACTATTTTCGGCATTTTTATAAAAAAGGGTTCACCCGCCATTGCTGCTGCAACATCAAGACCACCAGCCCCTATAGCTATCATACCCACACCGCCACTTGTAGGAGTGTGGGAGTCAGAACCTATAAGTGTTTTGCCTGGTACCGCAAACCTTTCAACATGTACCTGATGGCATATACCGTTACCCGGCTTTGAAAGGTATATACCGTACCTTTTTGCAACAGACATAAGATACTTATGATCATCGGGGTTTCTAAAATCCGTCTGAAGCATATTGTGGTCTATGTAGCTAACGGAAAGTTCCGTTTTTACCCTTTTAACCCCCATAGCTTCAAATTGGAGGTAAGCCATTGTCCCTGTAGCATCTTGTGTTAAGGTTTGGTCTATTTTTATACCTATTTCCTCCCCTGGTATAAGCTTGCCTTTAACAAGATGCCTTTCCAGTATTTTGTAAGCAACTGTTCCCTTAGCCATTCTTACCTCCTTCAGATTATAACTTCTTATTTTATAGACTTTTACATTAGTTCGCTTAACTTTTCCATGAGTTCATCCTTTGATGATACTTTCTTTTTTTGATATATTCTCTGCAGATATGTTTTAACGGCGGATTCGGAAATCTTAAGTATCTCTGATATTTCCTTTATAGTTTTACCTTCAACGGTCAGTCTTAATACATCCTTTTCCCTTCCGGATAGTCCCATACTGAACTTCTCAAGGGCTATTTTTTTAGGATCAGTAGATTCAGTTGTTTCAACAACATAAACAACTTCTTGTTTTTGTTTCCTTAAAAATAATGTATATATAGCTATAAGGCCTCCTCCCAGGAATATATTCCCCGCCATAACTATGTACCTCATGTGCTGATAAGCTAAGATTGTAAGGGAATAACCAAGTACATGGGCAAGGAAAACAGTGCCGAATCCCAATCCGAAGGATTTTATGGGATTGGTGCTTTCTGAGAACAACCTTACGAGGTACAGGTTTACAATGCCAAAGGAGGTTTGGATGAGATACATGCTTAAATTAACCAAGAATTTGTCATTAGGATCAAAAAAGGTGAATGCTAAAATTCCGAAGACTACACCAATAACAAAGCCAAAGTCAAGGTATTTTCTGAAGATGAAAATGGAGAGGACTACAGCGACAGTATAAAATATTTGCTCCGTTCCGAACAGATATGCTTGTTCTCTGTAAATGGGATGTATAGTGCCGTGGAATATACCGTAGACTATAAAGTACATAAACAAAATGGGAAGATGTACAAGGACATTCTTAGGCGTTTCATCTGTAAAATCATTTCCTGGTTCCACGAAGGAAAGAGGTATAAGAGAAAGCCCTGCTATTATATACTTTATTGTTAAATCTATAGGTATAAATATGCCAAGGGCGAACAGCACATTACCAATAACCAATGCATATGCACCGAGTTTGAGTGGATCCTTTGAGCTTGCAAATATAAGTCCTCCTTTAATAAATGGGAAGGCGGATAATGCGCCTATAACTATGAGGAATATCTCTTTGAAAGCTGGTATAAGAGGATAGGCTATAACGCATGCGGATATGAGCATATTCATGGGAATGAAAAGTTTTTTGAAAAGTTTCCTATTAATTAAAAAAGCTGTCATAAGAAGTGATGCGAATATGGATGAGGAGAACAAAATCAAGGGAATTTTATTTTCCTTAAAGGGTATAAGTATTCCGTATAGCATGAAGAAGAAAAGAGTAAATATGGCAGGAGCAATATAAAGGGATCTTATAAAATAAGAGGCCATAACTCTAATTTTATAGCAAGGTCTACAAAAAGACTACATAAAATTTTGTCTTAAGATGACAAATAAGCGACTTTACAGCCCAAATTTTTGAGGATAGGATAAATAAAAACAGTGTTTAAAATGCAGGAGGACCCAGAGGGGGGTAGAGGGAAGAGGGGAGGGGGGCACCTCCCTTTTCCTTTTCATTATTTCCTATATAATATTAGTTCTCATGGGTAAAATAGCCTATGTCTTTCCCGGTCAGGGTTCCCAATATATGCGTATGGGTAAGGATTTCCATGACAAATATCGTATATCCGCGGACATATTTTACGAAGCGGACAGAATTCTAAGACAGGATTTAAGCAAGATTATCTTTGAGGGTCCGGAGGATTTACTTAATAAAACAGCTATCACCCAACCCTCATTGCTCGTAACCTCCTACGCTATATATAAAGCTCTGAGGGAGGAAGGTTTCCCCGAGCCAGATTATACAGCAGGTCATTCCTTGGGAGAGTACACCGCCCTTCTTGTGGCAGGTTCACTAACCTTTGAGGAAGCGGTAAGGCTTACAAAATTAAGAGGTGAGTATATGCAGGAGGCTGTGCCGGAAGGAAAAGGTTCTATGTGCGCTATTTTAAAGGTATCTCCCGAAGTTGTAGAAGAGGTTTGTAAAAATATAAAAAGCGGTGTGGTTGAACCTGCTAATTACAACTCTCCTATGCAAACCGTTATTTCCGGGGAAAGGGAGGCGGTTGAAGAGGCTTCGCAGATCTTAAAGGAAAAGGGAGCAAGGGTTATTCCTTTAAAGGTCTCTGTACCCTCTCACTGTTCCCTGATGAAACCCGCGGCGGATATGTTTAGAATAAAGCTTGCACAAACACCTATCAAGAATGCAAATATACCTGTTGTGCAGAATGTAACAGCTAAGGAGCATACGATGGCTCCGGAGATAAGGGAAAACCTTTATAAACAGATCTACTCCTCCGTGAAATGGTTCCAAAGTGTTGAATACATGGCAAACCGCGGAGTAGATACCTTTATAGAAATAGGACC
>JALWWX010000102.1 GCA_027078675.1 Aquificales bacterium
ACGCTGAATTGAACAAAGGCAAATTCTATACCTACGAATCTTCTTCTCTTGTCGCTTATCTCCCCTAAGGAGACACTGCTACCTCCGTATATCCAGAAGCTGTCCGAACCTATTTTTGCGTATATATCAACCCAATCAAGGGGTAACAATCTTACACCAGCCCTCAGAAAATCTATGCCTATGTCTCCTCCTATTATCAATCGTACATACTCTTTATCCGTTGTTGTTCTGTAATAAATTGCTCCTATATGGCCCACGCCGTATATAGGTTTCCTCGCTTCGGAAAGGCTTATCAGAGTGAAGATAAGGGCAAATGTTAATAGGTATATTCTTTTGGGCATGATTTAATTAATTATATATTACCAAGGGAGGTTGAAGATATGGCAGTGCTATTAATTATTTTTTCCCTTTTTGTCTTTTCTGCGGGTTACGGTGATGAGTTCATTGAAAATCTCATGAAGGAGCTTCAGGAGAGGGGAGAGACCGCATGGTGGTGGGACAAGGATTGGTGGGAGAAGGGGATCATAAAAAATGTTGAGAATCACGAAGTGGTTGTGGAATGGGTAAGCTATATGAACGGGGATGTGGAAATACCCGCCATGATAGCAAGACCTAAGAAGGAGGGAAAGTATCCGGGGGTTCTATTTTTACACGGAAGAAGGGGGCTTGATAAATACTTTCAGATGCATGTTGTAAGGCTTGCGGCAAGGGGACTTGTTGTATTTGCTCCCGATCTTTATACGGGCAGGTTTATCCCTCAGTTTCCCATAGAGCATGATTACGAGATAGAGGAAGATGCAAATAAGGGCTTGGATTACCTGCTTTCCTTACCTTATCTTAGCAGTAAAAAGGTGTGTGTTTACGGACTTACAAGGGGAGGATATTATTCCCTTAAGGTGCTCGTTACGAAAAAGAGACAAAAGAAGGATATAGTATGTTTTGTAGGCTACTATCCCCATCTTCAGGATCCCAACGCACCCGAACCCATGCAGGTTTACAGATATGCGGAAGAAGTTGAACAGCTTGATATACCCATACTGTTCTTTGTAGGAGAAAAGGAGCAGTATCAAAGATTGAGACCCATTCTTATGGCTGTTAAGTATCTTAAGGAAAAGGGTAAACCGGTGAAACTTATAATTTATCCCGGTGTGGGAAGGGGTTTTGATTTTAGGAACGGGGATAGGAGAACATTTGCTGACGACCTTGCGGCAAAAGATGCCATAATAAGGGCTTCCGAATTTATTAAGGAAAATATCAAAAAGTATTCGGATTGATGGCCAGCCCGGCGGGAGTCGAACCCGCAACCTTGGGATCCGTAGTCCCACGCTCTATCCAGTTGAGCTACGGGCCGTGCCTTTATCTTTTATTTTAAAACCCTTTCTTTTAGCTTGCAAACGGGACATATCTCGGAAGGTGACGGCTGACCGCATATATTACATCTTTTAAGCTCTGATGTTTTACCCTTCATTATCTTTTCAAAAAGCGGTTTTATCTTTTTAACATATTCCAAATAAAACCTCATTTTAGTACCCGGAAACCTCTCCTCTATATCGTTAAGTAGGTGTTTATAGAATATGGTTGATGCGTCCTC
>JALWWX010000103.1 GCA_027078675.1 Aquificales bacterium
AGGAGAAAAGGCACCGCTTGTAACTATCCCTATTTCACTATCTCCCTCATATATTTTGTATCCCTTCCTCGGGATAAGATTTCCCTCTACAACAAAGGACTTTAACTTTCTCCTTATTTCCCTTTTAAGCATGGCTTCTTTACCTAAGAAATCCTTATTAAGATCAACAAATCTTTCAAGTCCCGCCTCAAAGGGTGTAATATCTTCATCTATTTCATTTCCGTAAAGGGGATATCCCGCCTCTATCCTTAATATATCCCTTGAAGCAAGACCGCACGGTACGGAGTGCTTAAGTATTTCTTCAAATATTTCTGTACCTTCCTTTATGGGGGCGTATATTTCATAACCCTTTTCACCCGTATAGCCCGTTCTTGAAACTATGATATTTCCGAATGTTTTAAATCTGTAATACTTTAAATCATCTATATCAAAGATTTTTTTGATTATCCTTTCACTTTCGGGACCTTGAAGGGCTATTTGAACGGTATTGTCGGATATATCTACGGGATTCGTAAAGGCTCTTAGATGGGAAAATATCTTCTCCCTGTTGGATGCATTTACACATATTAGATATTCATCGCTGTCAAGCATATAAACGGTTACATCATCCTTTATACCGCCTTTATCATTGGTAAACAGACTATACTGCACCTTTCCGGGCTTAAGCCTTTCAAGGTTATTCGTAAGCAATCTTTGTAAGACACTCTTAACCCCCTTTCCCTTTACTATTAATCTTCCCATGTGAGAGACATCAAATACACCCGAATGTTCCCTTACGCTCAAAGCTTCTTCTATAGCGGATTTATAATAGAGGGGCATTCTCCAA
This sequence comes from Aquificales bacterium, assembly GCA_027078675.1. Classification (GTDB taxonomy): domain Bacteria; phylum Aquificota; class Aquificia; order Aquificales; family Aquificaceae; genus WFWF01. The sequence goes on from JALWWX010000103.1 coordinate 827, forward strand.
CCGTGGAATACTATAAACTGGGCTTTTAGCTTCTCATGAAATCTATGTAAAGGGCTTTTCATAAAATTAAAATAATTATATCCAAAAATGAAATTGCTGTATAAGTATATTTTGCTCTATTTTTTCAGAATTTTCCTAATAATAAACCTTGTACTATTTGTTATAACAGCTGTTTACGGACTTGCAGATCTTTTTCTGTCTTTCCGATCACCCTCTCTATCTGTGGGCTTTAAATACATATTATTATTAATACCTTTTGTTTTTTATTACCTTTCACCCCTCAGTTACACATCCGCAGGTCTTATTGTTCTCAAGCGATTGATGGACAAAAAGGTTGATCTGACAGCCCAGAGTTTCGGCATATCACCTTACAATCTGATATTACCCCTTATTATATCCGTCATTATCCTTTCCTTGTTTCATATTGCCATGAACGAGAAGGCTTATCCCACCGTGTATAAGGAGATAAAGGGTATTGAGGAAAGATATAAGGGTAGGAAGAAGGTATTAAAGAAAATTGCGAGGGATATCTGGTTTTTGAAAAAGACAGGTGAGGATAGGGTTTATGTGTTTGTTAAAACCATAGAGATTGATACGGGCAAATTCTTTGATCTCATTATGATAAGGGTGGACGAGGATGACAGGGTTAAGGAGATAACTGAAGGTAAGTACGGTGTATGGGAGGGAACCCTTTTAAAGGTGGGAGAGGGATTCAGATATAACTTTTTAATCTCAGAAAGGAATGAAAAGCTTAAAAATAAA
>JALWWX010000104.1 GCA_027078675.1 Aquificales bacterium
ATAAATCCGCATGGGGAGGATTTATTTTGATTTCATACCCTCTTATCAAGGGAAGAAATATCTATGAATTCAGACCATTCCTTCTGCTTGAAAAGATAGATTGGGAAACTGGAAACGAATGGTTCACAAATGTACTTGAAAGGTTAAGGCTTGAAGAGGAAGAAGATGAATATACCGCATTGGCTAAGAAAACAGGGTACACCCTTGGGTTCAAGCTCAGCTTTAATCCGCTTATAGCCTTAAAACTCTCCTATACATACTCGGACAACAAGGATGAAAAAGATGTATGGAATGTAAAGGCGGTCCTAAGCTTTATGATTCCCACCTACGGAGGATAGATATGAAGAGACTATTAATCCTTATCTTCGTATTAAGCCTTTTATCCTTCGGTCAAAAGGCTGCTATTGTTGTAAATCCTTCAATAAAGGATATTAAAAAGGAGGAGATAAAAGATATACTTCTGGGTATGAAAAGGAACAAGGTAATACTTTCTAAGGATAAGGCTGTGAACGAAATAGCAATAGAAAAACTGCTTGGCATATCTTACGAAAACTTCAGGGTTTATTGGCTTGAAAGGGCACTGGCGGGTGAAGGCAATTTACCAAAAGAAATGAACTATAAAGAAGCGATAAAGGAAATAAAAAGGAATAAAAAGGCTATAGGCATATTACCTGCGGAAAAGGTAAAAAGCTCTGGATTGAGGGTAATCATGGTAATTGACTGATGGGCGCGGTAACAATAAGAAAGAAATTAATATACATATTCATATTTTTTCTCATTTTCTTCATACTCGTCCTTGGTTACGGTATAGTCCTCATTCATACAATGGAAAAAAGGATAATAAAGGAAACGGAAATTTTGATAACTGAAGAGATATCGGATATATTTGAAAATCTTGAAAATCAAATGAAAAGTATAGCTAAGGATAAAAACATAGCTGAATTTATTAAAGCAAATGAGCCTTGGAAATGGTTTTTCACAAAAAAACTTGAGTTAATTGTTACAAAAAACATAAAAAGGGTATATATGGTAGCACAGGATGATAAAGGTAATTTTGAAATTATAATATCTACAGAAAAAGATACCAATGGAGAAAAAATAAAATCTGAAAAACTTATAGATGTTATAAAGAAGGGTAAAAGTGAAATAATTTACAATAAAAACGGTAAAAGATGGATCACACTCGCTAAGCCAGTAATCCAAAATGGAAATGTAACAGCCATATTATTGGCGGATTTCTCTGTAAAGAAATTTGAAAAGATCCAGGAAATGATAACAGGTATAAGATGGATAATCTTAGGAACAACTTTCCTTATATCAATATTCTTACTTATATTGCTTTACAACTATATCTACAATTCACTTATAGAAAAAAGGTTATACACCGACAAACTGACAGGTTTGTACAGCACATCCTATGTAAATGATGTACTCAGATTTTCAGGATTGAAAAATTATGCAATGCTTATTGTTGACATAGATGACTTCAGGATGATAAACCAAACTTACGGAAAGGAAGTAGGGGATAAGGTTATTAAAGCGGTAGCAGGTCAAATAAAAAGGCTTATAAAAATTGATTCAGACATAATAGTAAGATACGGCGGTGAGGAATTTCTACTACTCATAAAGCTTGAAAAACCGGAGGATAATACGGGATTAACAGTCGCAAAACGTATTTACAGTGTATTTAAAAACAAACCCATAAATATTGATAAAAGGTATAACATAGGTATTACAGTTTCCATAAGCGTTATACCAAATATTTCCATATTCAGAAATCTTGAAGAAGCAATAAGGGTTGCGGACAAAATACTTTATGAGGCAAAATCAAAAGGAAAAAATAGGATAGAAATATATACGGAAAAAGCTTCTGGTGAAACTATAAAAACTATAGATGAAGTAAAAGAAGCTTTAAGTAAGGAAAGAATTATATTCCACTATCAGCCAATATTTGATCTAAAAACAATGAAAATAGTTATGTTTGAAGCACTTGTAAGGATGAAAAATACAGAAGGAAATATTATATTTCCTCAAAAGTTCTTACCTATTATAAAAGGAACAAGTCTGTATATAGAAATGTCAAAATTCGGAATAATAAAAAATGTAAATATACTTAAGAAAAATAGAAATATTAAAATTTCAATGAATTTCGGCATTTCTGATATACTTAACAACAGCCTATTTAATTTTCTTCTAAATACGATAGATGAAGATATAGGAAGAAGATTTTGTATAGAACTGCTTGAAGATGAAGAAATATCTGATTACAAATTACTTAAAAAAAGGATAGAAAAGCTTAAGAAAAAAGGTGTTAAATTCAAGGTTGATGATTTCGGAGCAGGTTATGCCAATTTTGTAAGGTTATCAAATCTGAATATAGACTATGTAAAGATAGATGGCTCAATAGTAAAAAGCGCTGTAAATGATAAAAAATCCTTTGAATTGTTAAAGGCAATGGTAAGTTTCTGTAAAGGTGTAGGTATAAAAACTACAGCAGAATTCATAGACAGCGAGGATGTCCTCAAGAAAGTGAAGGAAGCAGGTGTTGATCACGGACAAGGCTATTATTTAAGTAAACCAAAAGCACCAGAGGAGTTAGGATGGCACATATAGTTTTCCACAAAACTTTCCACAAGTTTTCCACATTTGGATGTGGAAAAGTACAGTATACACTTAAGGTTTTGTAAAATTTAATTTTTTCTCGGATTTTTTCCACATTGTAAGTTTTTTATATTTCTATAATTATTTATTTTCCACATTTTCCACAGAGGACAAACATACTCCTTATCAGTCAAAAGGAAAAAATCAAATTGAAATGTATAGAATTTTCAAATACTTGTATAAAGCTATGGGGTTATCCACATCAGTGTGTATAAGTTTATGAAAACTCGTTAAATATTTGAATTTAATTTTATTACCTAAAATAAATACTAACAGATGTGCTTATGTGGAAATGTGGAAGGTTAAGTGTAAGTTACTGACTATTCTAAACAAAATGCATTAAATAATATTACTGAACCTTCAACAAGTTAGTGTTAAGGATGTGGATTTTTTATAATAGACACATTGAAAATCAAGGATTACGTAAGTTGCATGTGGAAAACTTGTAGAGCTATTATTATTTTATTATTATTGGATGGATTTAAATTTAAAATTTGGTCTATATATGTAGGAATAATATAGGCTGTAAGTTTTCCACATTTTGAATCGTGCATTATAATAAACTTTTTGGAGGTTTGAAAATGGAGGAAAAGGAAGTTGAAAAAGTAGAGAAAAAAGAAGAAGAACTTGAAAATCAAATAAGGGAATTGCAAGAAAAGGTTAAAAAGCTTGAGAATGTGGCTAAGGTTTCAAACAGCAGGATTGTTGAATTACAAACCGAGCTTGAATATATGAAGGAAAGATATAGGAAAGATCTGGAGGAACAGAGGAAGTACGGATATGAAAAATTTGCTGTTGACATATTGAATGTTATAGACAATTTTGAAAGGGCTCTTGAATCAGGAAAAATTTCCGGGGACTTTGAGTCTTTTATTAAAGGTGTGGAAATGATTTACAGGGAACTACTTTCAATACTTGAAAAATACAACATAAAGGAGATAGATGTTGAAGGTAAGGAATTTGACCCTTACACTTCCGAAGCTGTTGAAAAGGTTGTTACAGAAGATTATCCCCCCAATACGGTAGTTAAGGTTATAAGGAAGGGTTATATGTTACATGATAAGGTTATAAGACCTGCAAGGGTTGTAGTTTCTGCGGAAAAGGAAGAAATAACCTGAATGAAAAAAATATACTCTTTTAAGGAGTCTTATATTTTTAGTGAAATTTTAAAGAAAGGTAGGGAGATTTTAGAAAAAAATGGTTATCGCTTTTTAAGATTACCCAGTTTTGATACTGATACGCTTAAAAGGAAGTTTATTTCTGTGCTGAATACGAGAGATGATGAAGTAATATTTTTAAGAAGTGATTTTACATACCAAATTATAAAGCATTTTGATGCTCTTTCTGAGATAGATCTACCTTTAAGGATTTATTATGAAGGCAATCTTTTTGACCCTGATTTTGAGGATTTTGAGATTTACCAGATAGGTTTTGAATTAATAGGTGTTGAAGATATAGAGGGTGACTTTGAGATAATTTACTGTCTTTATGAAATTTTTAAATCAATAAATATAAGCGATTTTATATTGGTTATAAGCAATCCTTCCTTTGTTGACAAAGTGATCGGTGCCAGGGATATTGATAGAAATAAAGTGGAAGATCTTTTAAAAAAGAAAAATATAGGTGGGCTTAGAAAGGAGTTTGGTAACTGTTCCTTTATTGAAAAGCTTATGTTTATGCAAGGAAAGGGGGAAATAATTGATGAAGCTCTAAGTGAATTTCCAGAAGGCGAGAAGGAGCTTATTAAAATAAGTAAGCTTATTGAAAAGCTGGAAGAAAACAATATATCGCGTTACATGATTGATTTGTCAGATATAAGAAGATTGCCTTATTATAACGGTATAACTTTTGAGATATTTATAGAAAACTCTGGATATGCGTTAGCATCAGGCGGTAGGTATGACGGTATATACAGAGAAGGTATACCTGCCACCGGTGGAGCTGTTTATGTTGACAATATAATAAAGCTTATGAAATGAGTTCTTTTATTTTATCAACATACTTAAGTTTTTCCCAAGGTAGATAGCTTTTTCCGAAGTGACCGTAACATGATGTACTTCTGTATATAGGCTTTCTTAAATCAAGAAATTCTATTATTTCTGTAGGTCTTAAGGGAAATATCCTTTTGACTATATCAACTATCTTTTCCTTTTCTATCTTTTCCGTTCCGAAAGTTTCTATATCAAAGGCTACCGGTTCTGACAAACCGAAGGCATAACCTATTTGGACAACGCACCTGTCCGCAAGACCTGAAGCTACAACATGTTTTGCTATCATCCTTGCCATGTATGATCCGGATCTGTCAGTCTTTGTGGGATCCTTACCAGAAAAGGCGCTTCCCCCTGAAAATCCTATATCTCCGTAAGCATCAGAAACTATCTTCCTTCCGGTCAAACCCGTATCAGCCACAGGTCCACCTATAACAAATCTTCCTGAAGGATTAACCTTAATTGATACGGAATCTTTCATAAGTTCCTTAGGTATTTCCTTTTTTATAACCTCTTCCGTTATAAGCTCCCTGAGTTCCTCAAGCTTTACATCTGGGTCATGGTGTACATAAGCGGTTATATTTTTAACAGAGTAAGGTCTTCCGTCTTTATACTCCATAACCAAAAGGACCTTACCATCGGGCCTTATAAAACCGAAGTGGCCTGTTTTTCTCATATCAGAAATTTTCTTTGTTATTCTATGTGACAGTAGTATGGGAAGGGGCATATACTCTTCCGATTCATTACATGCATATCCAACTACTATGGCTGTATCTCCCGCTCCTTCTCCAGATACACCCATTGCTATCTCTGGACTCTGCTCGTCTATGGAGATTATTACCGCGGAAACATCCGCATCAAATCCATAATCAGGTTTCGTATATCCAGCCTCTTTTACCACACCCCTTGATATGGCTGGTATATCTACATAACATTCCGCTGAAACCTCACCGCTTATAAATATCAAACCCGTGGTTATCATAACCTCTATGGAAACTTTGCTGTAGGGATCCTTTCTTAAAAATTCATCAAGAAGGGCATCCGCTATTTGATCCGCAAGTTTATCCGGGTGTCCTTCCGTAACCGATTC
>JALWWX010000105.1 GCA_027078675.1 Aquificales bacterium
ATCAAGGGTTTTATTCACATCAACCTATACCTTACGGCGCGGTAAAAAGATAGATCTGCTTTCCATAGCAAAAGAGGCGGTTAAGGATGCGGAAAGTATTGAAAGAGTGATAGTATGGGACAGGGACGGAGAGGGATTAAAGGAGGATGAAAAATTTTTGGATTTTTACAGGCTTATAGAAAATCAGAGGGAAGAGTGTGAACCCGAGGAGATGGACGCGGAGGATCCCCTTTTTATTCTTTACACCTCTGGAACTACAGGAAAGCCCAAAGGTGTCCTTCACACAACCGGCGGTTACATGGTACAGACATACTTTACCGCAAAAACTGTCTTTGACCTTCATGAAAACGACATATTTTGGTGTACCGCAGACATAGGATGGATAACCGGCCACTCCTACATCGTTTACGGCATACTTGCAAACGGTGTAACATCACTTATCGTTGAAGGCGCCCCGGATTATCCAGATCCGGGAAGATGGTGGAGCTACATAGAAAAATACAAAGTGAATGTATTTTACACAGCACCAACCGCAATAAGGATGTTCATGAGATACGGTGAGGAGTGGCCATCAAAGTACGATCTTTCATCCCTGAGGATACTCGGATCCGTCGGGGAGCCCATAAATCCGGAAGCTTGGCATTGGTATCATAAACACATAGGAAGGGAAAGATGTGTAATAGTTGATACATGGTGGCAAACAGAAACGGGAGCCCACATGATAACCACATTGCCCTCATATCCCGCAAAACCCGGGAAGGCGGGAAAGCCCTTCTTCGGAGTTGTTGCCGATGTTGTGGACAGAGAAGGTAAGAGGGTTCCCCCAAACACTGTGGGTATCCTTGTTATAAAAGCACCCTGGCCCTCAATGTTGAGAACATGTTGGGGTAATCCCGAAAGGTATGAAAAGTACTGGAAATCTATACCGGGAAATGTTTACAATGCGGATGATCTGGCGTCTTACGACGAGGAAGGTTACATAATGATACTTGGAAGGGCGGATGATGTTTTAAATGTTGCTGGACACAGAATAGGAACAATGGAAGTTGAAAGCGCCCTTGTGGATCACCCCGCTGTTGCGGAAGCTGCGGTTATAGGTAAACCCCACGAAGTGAAAGGCGAAATAATAAAGGCATTTGTTATATTAAAAAGGGGCTATGAACCTTCCGAAGAGCTGGAAAGAGATATAAAACAGCATGTAAGGGATACACTCGGTCCAGTGGCGGTACCCGAGGAGATTGCCTTTGTTGAAAAGCTTCCGAAGACAAGGAGTGGTAAAATAATGAGAAGGGTTTTAAAAGCCCGGGAGCTCGGGCTTGAAGTAGGAGACATCTCCACCCTTGAAGATTAAAAAACCGGAGGGTATTAGATGACGGACATGTTTGAAACCCTTAAAAGATTATCAACCCTTAAGTCAACCGCTGTAGTATCCCTTTACCTTAAACTTGATCCTGAAGTAAGACAGGACAGGAAGTATCTGATCATTTACAAAGATATGGTAAAGAGAAAAAAGGAGGAGTTAAAAAGGCAGGGCGCGGAGGAAAAGCTTATCAAGTCCGCTGAGGAAAGCTTTAAAAGGATAGAGGAATTCCTCTCCGAACCCGATAATCTTAAAAATTGCAGGGGTATAGGCATATTCTCCTCTTACGAAGAAGGTATTTTTGAGTATATAAAACTCCCCTATGTTTACAGAAATCGCCTGCTTGTGGCGGATCATCCCATGATAAGGGAGATAGCGGCAATAGATGAAGAATTGGGAAGGGTGGGAATTTTGCTGGTTGACAGGAAACATGCAAGGTTTTTCAGGATGGATATAAACGGTATTGAAGAGATTGTTAACTTCCTTGAACCCCTATCCACAAGATCCCACAAGTTCCACAGCGGAGGTTCCGCCCTTAAAGGAGCGGAGGGAACATTCAAGATGCAGATGCCCTCAAGGGTGGCAGGTCCCAATCTCATACAGCACTCCTTCGGGGAGTGGCGCTTCCACATGAGGATAAGAAACGAGTGGCAAGGTCTCCTTAAGTTATCTTCCGATGCCATATTTGAGGATTGGAAAGAAAGCAAATTTGATAGGCTTATAGTGGGAGGAATTGATGTTGGCAAAATAAGGGAGATAGAAAACCATCTGCATCCTTATCTTAGGGAAAGACTCATCGGTTACATTGAAGCAAACCCCTCAACCGCTACACCGAACGAAATAAGGGAAAAGGCTATAAATCTTCTTATTGAAAAGGACAGAGAGGAAGAAAAGGATCTCATTAAAGAACTTCAAGAGCTTGAAGGTAAAGGACTTGCGGTTAATGGAACTTCAAGGGTATTAGAGATGCTTTCCATGGGGAATGTAAGAACCGTTTTAATACCGGAGGATTTTGAAAAAGAAGGATATATCTGCTCGGAGACAAAGGTTATAACCCTCAAGCCAGAATGCCCATCCGAAGAAAAGGCTCTGTACTCATCCGATATAGTTGAAGAGGTCATAGAAGAAGCGTTAAGCCAGAAGGCTGTTGTTGAGATAATAGAAACCCCCGAACTTCAAAAAAAGGTGGATGGCATGGCTGCATTCCTTAGATTTAAAATATGAGCAATGAAAGGTTAATAATATTCATAGACGGATCAAACCTCTTCCATGGTTTAAGATATCTGAACATAAGGATTGATTATGGCAAGCTTGTAGAATTTTTGAAAGAAAACAGACATCTCGTAAGAACATACTTTTACACCGCTGTGCCTCAGGAAAAGGATGTTAAGAGGGGATCCGTAGAGTGGGAAAGCCTTATAAGGCAAAAAAGATTTCTTGATGAACTTGCCCTGTCCGGTATAAAGGTTAAAACCGCAAAGCTAAGGAAAACTCCCAAAGGAGAATATGTTGAAAAGGAAGTTGATATAATGATATCAACGGATATGCTGAGTCTCGCATATCAGAATGCCTACGATACAGCCCTCTTAGTAAGCGGGGACAGTGACTTCATATATACGGTTGAAGAGGTGCAGAGGATAGGTAAAAGGGTTGAGAACGCATCCTTCAAAAGGACAAGCTCATACAATTTGAGAAAGGTTTGCGACAGGTTTATACTCTTAGATGACTACCTTGACAGATTTGTTCTTGAAGAGAAAACCTTAACGGAAGAACAGAATCTTTGGCAGAAGATAATAAATATGTGGAAGAAATCGTGAGAAGAATACTTATAGGAACGGGAAACAAGGGCAAATTCAAAGAGATTGAAAGAATACTAAAAGGTATAGGCATAGAAGCAATTCTGCCAGAAGAGGAATTAAAGGTTGAAGAAAAGGGGAATACCTTTTTAGAGAATGCCTATATAAAGGCGGAGGCTTATTACGAAAGATTTAAAATGCCAGTCCTCGCGGACGATTCCGGATTAGTGGTTTATTCACTCGGCGGATTCCCAGGAGTTTTCTCAAGCAGATTTTGGGAGATAGATTACGGAGGTTACGAGGAGCCAGTGCCTGATAAGGATACCGCTAACATAAGGAAGCTTCTTAGACTTCTGAAGGGTAAGGAAGATAGAAGGGCAAGGTTTGAAGCGGTGATAGTACTTCTCCTTGATAAGGATAGGGGAGTATTCTCAAGGGGAGTATGCGAAGGTTACATAGGTGAGTGTCCTAAGGGAGATAAAGGTTTTGGATATGATCCCGTATTTATACCCTCGGGGATGGAAAGGACTATGGCAGAGCTTGATCCTGAGGAGAAAAACAGGATATCCCACAGAGGAAAGGCACTGCAGAAAATTGTGGATTTTTTGAAGAATATGCCGATTTAGGAATTAATAAAATGGAAGCGACCCGAAGGGATTTTCTTGATTACCTCATAGGCGGTTCCATATTAGCAGGCATAGGCGGATTCACCTATCCTATTATAAAAAGCCTTGCTCCGAGTAAAGAGGAACTCAAAACATCGGTGGTAAGGGTGAATATAAAGGACCTTGAAACCTTTGGTGTAAAGGTTGTCTCATGGAAGGGAAAGCCTGTCCTTGTCATTAAACTGCCGGAAAACTTTGAATGGAAAGGGGATTTAAAAACCGAAGACAATATAAAAGTGCTTAAAGATAAAAAGATATTCGCCCTCATAGGTATATGTACACATCTCGGATGCATACCCTTATGGAGACCGAAAGGAGATGCGGACTTTAATGAACCGCACCTTCACTGTCCTTGTCACGGCGGTATATACACACCATACGGGGATGTTGTTGCAGGTCCACCCCCAGCATCCCTGCCCGTTCCCCCACAGAGAATTGAAGGAAATATGCTTGTTATAGGCTGATAAGATGTTTGAAAGGATTATAGACTGGATTGATGAAAGAACCCACATAAAAAACATACTGAGGGAAAACTTTGTAGAGTACAAAGTACCTAAGGGTCTGACATTTCCCTATGTATTCGGAGTACTCTCCTTAGTTACCATGTTTTTCCAGTTTGTTTCCGGAATACTCCTCTCCATGTACTACGAACCCTCCATACACGAAGCCTTTGACAGCGTTAACTTCCTGATAATGAAAAAGGTAAACTTCGGATGGTTCTTCAGACATGTACACGCTGCGGGGGCAAATTTCTTTATGGCACTTATCTACCTTCACATGGCAACTGCTATATACTATAACGCCTACAAAAGACCGAGGGAGCTAACATGGATAGTTGGTTGCATCATTTATCTGCTTATGATAACAACTGCCCTTACAGGATACATACTTCCGTGGGGACAACTCTCCTATTGGGGAGGTGTCGTTACTCCTGAGATACCCGGCTCAATACCAGGAGGAATAGGGGAAATAATAGCAACATGGATGAAGGGGGGATACAGACTCGGAGACCTTGCCCTCGGAAGATTGTTCGCCTTCCATGCCATATTACTTCCCATGCTCCTTACAATAATGGTAATAATCCATCTTATCCTCATAAGGAGAATAGGGGTTACGGATCCTTCGGGTTTTGAAAGGAAAAAGGAAGAGAAGATACCCTTCCACCCTTATGTAAGCCTTAAGGAGTTGGGAGTTATAATGTGGTTCCTTGCCCTATTTACATACTTTGTGTTCTTCAAGATGGATAAGTTCTTGCCCAAAGAGAATTTTGAACCCGCTGATTTTATGAAAACACCTTCTCACATAGCACCCGAGTGGTATCTTCTCCCCTTCTTCCAGGTATTCAGATCCATCCCAGATAAATTCCTCGGCTTTATAGCCTTCAACCTTATAATACTTCTGCTTTTCCTACTTCCGTTCTTAGATTTCTCAGCGGTAAAAAGTGCAAGAAACAGGCCAGCATTCTTTGTAATGTATATAATCCTTATAATCTCCTTTACAGCCCTTACAATACTCGGAACCCTTGACCCCACCCCCATAAATGCAAAATTGGGCTTATTTTTTACCCTTACCCTCTTTGCCTTTTTTATCTCGCTACCCATAATATCCATCGTTGAATGTAAAAGGATGAACCTGGAGAGGGAAGAATGCAAAACAAAGGAATTTTAAAAACCATATTTTTCACAGGTATAACAATATTCCTATTTTATACACTTTGGATAGACAACATATTCAAGGAAGAAACAAAAGAATACAGCATACCAGAGAAATACAAGGAAATTATCAGGGATCACAAGTCCGCGATTAAAGGAAGACAGCTGTTTCTTCAAAACTGCAACGGATGTCATTCGGTTATATACGATAATGTTTATCACTCTTTCGCTTATACAAATGAAGCATTTCAGAAATACA
>JALWWX010000106.1 GCA_027078675.1 Aquificales bacterium
TTTTAATACCTTCGTAAATAATGATGGTATTGTTAAAGATTGTATCTTATCGTATGCTTTTTTTGTATCGACATCGGTAAACCAACTTATAATATATATACTGTAAACTCCGGAAAACTCAATCCCAACCCCCAATACCCGCATAAGCCTGCATCTGTCTAAACATCTCATCAGAGATATTATGTTCTTTTTTAAACTTTTCTACCTGATATGCTATTAGCAAGACCTTTAAACCCTCTAAGAAAAAATGATGAGATATTACACCTTTGTTTTTAGCTAAGCTGCATATCATCTGTATAGTTTCATTTTCAATTAGTTCTGGATGAATTTCATAAAAGTAACCACCAATAAAATAGCATATTGCAATAATGTTTTTAATAGATTCCCAATCTCTTACTTGATACTCTTCCCATCCAAGAGTATCTTTTAGAAATTTAAAAACACCTTCTATTTTTGCTCTTTGCAAATAGATATGATATATCTCTTTGGCATCTAAATGGTTTGATATTTTTAGTGTTGATATAAGAAGCATAGGTTCTTTATAGATAGGCTTTCCATCTCTTTTTATAAGAGCAATTCTAACAACACTGTATTCTCTTTCATTGATTATAGTTGCATCCCACTCTATAAGACATTTTACTTGGGAATAGTGTTTACCTTTTATAGTAAGATGTTCAATAAAATATTGCTCTTTATTTGCAAAATCACTCTTTATGAGTTTTACTTTTGTTTTACGGTTTGTTTTTGGATTAATCTTTGTTTGATTAGAATTTCTTGAGCTTTTTGCTCTTACTACTACATCATCTTTGAGTGTATCTGTAATAAATTCTAAATACTCTGCACTATCACAGCCTCTATCGTGAACATGACATATAGAGATATCAGGATTAGCAGTTTTAAGAGCTTGACTTTGATCTTTTAGATGTTTATAAAGAAGAGTGCTTGTATTTTGATAAGTGTTGTTTTCTATCATATCTTCTATCTCTTTTGCTCTTTGAGTGTTTTCAAGTTTGCCTTCTTTATACTCTTGTATCTCTTTTTTTGTAACAAATGTAGTATCTTTATTACTTTGAACAGATATATTTGAAAGAGTTAACTCTTTTTTGTTTTCATCAAGGATAATACTTCCTAATGTTGTATAGCCGTTAATAATATTTCCTTCAAGAGATCTTACTTTTCCTAAATTCTCAAGCTTTTTTGAGTATGGTTTACGATTATCGCTATGATCGCTAAAGATATAGAGTCGTTTATTACCTTTTAGTTTTTCAACACTATTTTGTATAAGTGCTTTTGAAATCTTTTTATCATCCAAAATACTCTTTAATGATCCGTCTATCAATGTTTTGTTTCTTTCAAACTCTTTTTTATCATCACTTAGTGTCCAAAGCTTTATTGTTTTTTTCTCAATTATCTTTTGAAAAAAAAATGTTTATTTTTTCTACAACTCTTTTGTCGTTAAACTCTTTTGTTACTGTTGAAACATACTCTGTAAGTGTCATTTTTTACCTTTTTGATTTGATGGTAATTTAGACAGCAAAGAGTGTTCCATAGTTTTCCGGAGTTTACAGTTCAAAATA
>JALWWX010000107.1 GCA_027078675.1 Aquificales bacterium
CTTATCAACCCAAAGAAGCTTATGTTCTCAACTGGTCAATTGTTAAGGACGAACAATACCAAGATTGCCAAGTCAAATTCAGACCAATTTGGTTTGTGAATAGTATTTAATTTTGTAAAGAACTATTCCGAATTCCAACTTCTTAAATTCCAAATTCTTAACTTCTCAATTCTCTTCCAACTACAAACTTTCTAAATTTTTTAATTTAAAAAGCTTGATTGTTGGGGCGAGCCGAAAAGAAAAATAGAAGTAACCAACTTCTTTTTCAATCCAACTCACCCAGTTAGCCTTTACCCGGCACCAACTTTGTCAGCGCCGAGCACTCTCTCCCCACAGTCCACGCCCTGTGGGGAAATATTTGTATCACCTGGCGTGGCGGGTGAGAATTTTATATTTCAATTCCACAGGCGCGTAAGCGCCTGTAACCGACCCCGGTGAATACCTCAATAGGTATTTTCCAGGGCTTGTATCGGTTGTAGCCGGCCTCATAGATCAGCCCCGTGGGGCTATCTCTACAAATGCCGATTAACTTTTCTCTGAGCGGCTTTATGCCTCTCAGCATTTCCATCTGACTGACTACGTCAGGCGGAAGGCGGTAGCCGGCTACTCTCAAGATTTCTCGTGTTTCTTCCTCCCTTCGGAGGAGATCATCTCTTCCTCCGAAATTTTCATACCAATCCCAAAAAGTTTTGGGACCTTCCCCAAAACACCCCAAGATGGCAATCTGAGGAACAAAATCCCTCCGGCTCGTCGAATATTCAACGAGCTTCCATCCTGGAGGGCTTTTTCCGTCCCACCGGACTTCCTCTTTCTCCCACTCGGGCGGCAGAACTACCTTTAGTAGAAGTTCGGCCGGTCCGGAAGCCCGCGGGCCGTCATGGCCCACTTCAATGATATCACCGACAACGGATACCCATTGCCGGCAGTCGGAGGGAGTAACTGCTTCGACAGTAATAACCCCTTTTTTATTAAACACCTTATAAAAGCTGTCAAAATTGTCGTCATGCGTCATAATGACACCATCTTCCCGCATTTCTGCGGAAATTTTTTTGTTCCACCAATCAATCTGATTGATGGAAGAGACAATTTTTTCCGCTAATTTTCTATCTTGCTTTCTTGCGATAGCCTTCATAATTCCCTCCTCAGGAATTGTGCCCTCAGCGTTATTGCCTTGGGCGTTGACGATTTTCCCCTCAATTCCTCTTACACAGACAACTCGAGCAAGCGAGTTTTGGGGAAAGGTTTCAAAGAACTTTCAGGACAAAGCGCCCTGTTTGGGAGTTTTAATCTTAAAATTCCCAAACAGACCACCTTTAATGTTCAAATGCTTAGATGTTTAGATGTTTACATGTTAATATGCTTAAATGCTTAAATGTTTATATGTTTAAATGCCTATTTGACAAAACATTTCTAATATAGTACACTAGAATTATACACATAAATCTAGGGTTAACACATAAAAATATGCAAAATATATTCAAAAAACGAACAATTTTTGACAAAATATGGAATTATATTGATGATCACCGTATTATTCTACTTAATGGACCCCGTCAAGTTGGTAAAACAACCTT
>JALWWX010000108.1 GCA_027078675.1 Aquificales bacterium
GTGATTCAAAATCACCTGCCCGCAAGGGCGTGCGGGTTCGACTCCCGCCTCCGGCACATCAAGGTGAAACCACAACACACTGATAGTTATTTATGTACTTTTCTATAACCCTTTCTATATCCTCCTTTCTCACCTTCTTTATCTTCTCTGGATAGGTTTTATCCATTTTCCAGCCCATACCCATAATCTCATAAAAGCCCAAATACCAGGATTGCCTACTCCTTGTTTGGTGATCAAGTAGAAAATCCCCTATTATCTTGTTAATTGCTATCTCAACATCTTCTTCTTTTACATCTTTATCCTTGATAACCTCTATCATGTCCTTAAGGGCATCCTCTCTTTTTTCCGGAGAGGTCCCTATGTAGGCGAACATCCTCGGTGATATGTATCTTGTAGGATAGAAAGAATATGTGGCATAGGCGTATCCTTTTCTTTCCCTTAATTCCATGTGAAGGCGAGAGGTCATACCGCTACCAAGATAGCTGTTCAACACCTTAAAGGTAAAGTAATCATCGGAATTTTTATCTGGTGCATTGAAGGCACACAGTATTGTTGCCTGCGTCCCTTCTCTCTTTATATTTACAACTTCTGTTTTATCTATGGGTTTACCCTTTTCAGAGATCTCAATCTCTCCCTTCTCTATCCATTCAAAGGCAGGCTTGAACCTTTTTATCATCTCATCCGCAGGCATATCTCCAACGAGACTTACAACTATGTTACCCCCCTTCAGTATCTGTCTCCACCTTTCCACAACATCCTCCTTGGTAACAGAACCTATATCCTCTTCACTCCCCAAGGAAGATGTTTCATAGGGTGTTCCCTTATATGTTATCCTTCTCAGATGCTCCATGGCAAAACTCATAGCCCTTTCTTTCTTTGACCTTATTGAGGCTATAACATTTTTCTTCTCCCTTTCAATATCTTCCTCTTTAAAAAGGGGGTTCATTAATATGTCCTTTATAACATCTACTGCCTTATCAATACCTTCCACCTTTGTGGCAAATCCTATCTCTGAGAAGTCATCTCCTGAAGATGTATAAATAAAACCGCCGTAATCCTCAAAGGCGGAAGCTATTTCATAGGATGTATATTTCTCTGAGCCTTTAAGGAGAAGGGAAACAGTAAGATTGGTTATACCTTTCTTTAACTCACCGTGAAGCCCTCCCTTTATGAAGATGGTCCCAGCGATTATACCCTTACCTTTTGTTGATTTTGCAATTATTGTTACTCCGTTATCAAGGGTTTCAACTTCTATATCTTCCCCTGCTAATCCTTCCTTTTTCTTAGGAACCATAAGCACCTCCACATAGTTTTCATCGGTGAAATATCTTTCAACAAATTTAATTACATCAATCTTTCTAACAGTCCTTATATTGTTTTCAAAATAAAGATAAGGGTCAAGGGTGCCGAGGACCGTTTGAAGAAATCCGATTTCGTGAGCCTCAGCCTCAACCCTCTCCCTTTCAAATATAACAGAATTAATTATCCTCCTCTTTGCCTCTTGAAGATCCTCATCTTCTATATCCCTTAGACTCTGTATAATCTCAAACACCCTTCTCTTAACCTCAT
>JALWWX010000109.1 GCA_027078675.1 Aquificales bacterium
CTGCCCATCAGCAAATGTCGCAAGAGCATCGGGTATCTCCCACCAACCAGCTACTGCTTTCTCCTGCCAGCCTGTCTTTTCTTCTGCCTCAAGAGATCAAGAATATGCATAAACAGCAGCAACGCGAACTGCCAGAAAACGGGAATGGAGCAGCACAACAACAAGCACAACAACAGATGTCTGACGAGGAATGGATGCAGGAATGAGCCGTGATATTGCTCTCTGGGGTGCTTTGCCGATTTACTGCATCTCTGCCTGGGCAGTTATCAGCCTATTGGTGGATGCTTTCAGCAAGAACAGTCGGGTGAGTTTCCATTTTGCCTGGATTGGGTTGCTCCTGACAGCGATAGCAGCCGTTGGAAGTTTCCCTTATGAAGGTGCCGCTTTTTCCGGGATGATTGCAACAGGGCATTATGCCGCTTTCTTCGATGTGCTATTTGCCATTGGAGGGCTCCTGACCGTGCTGGCTGCCCATCCGTACCTGGAGCGCCTGCAATTTGAGCTGGATGAATTTTACAGCCTTACGCTCTTTGCAATTGCCGGTATGATGCTCATTGCCCACGCCAACAATCTTTTAGTACTGTTCATTGGCATCGAAGTAATGTCCATTAGCTTTTACATCTTAGCTGGATACTTCCGAAACAAAACGTTATCCGTTGAAGCAGGGATTAAATACTTCCTTCTGGGCGCTTTTATGTCCGGCTTCCTTATGTACGGGATTGCGCTGGTCTATGGCGCAACAGCCTCGCTGCATTACAGCGCTATTCTGCACGCCACTACCACCGGATCCCTCTCCTTTCCCACCCTGCTGATCATTGGAGCAACATTCCTGATCATTGCGCTCAGCTTCAAAGCGGCACTTTTTCCCTTCCATTTCTGGGCACCGGATGTTTATCAGGGGGCACCTACCGTCGTAACGGGTTTGATGAGCACAGCGGGCAAAGCAGCAGCTTTTGCTGCTTTCCTGCCGTTAGCTTTTGTCTTTTTGCCACAACTCCAGATTAAATTGCAACTCCTGCTGGCAATCATTGCTGCTCTGTCGATGTTGTACGGAAATATCGTTGCAATTACTCAGCAAAACATCAAGCGAATGTTAGCCTACTCCTCGATTGCGCACGCTGGTTATATTCTAATTGGCATTGTGGCGGCATCACCAGATGGTTTTGCTGCGGTCACTTTCTATGCCGCTGTTTACCTGTTTATGCAACTGGGGGCCTTTGTCCTTGCATCCGTGCTGGAACAGCAATATGGTCGTCACCTGGAAATCCAGGACTACAAAGGACTGTATCAACGGCATCCTCTGCTGGCAGGGTTAATGGCAGTGTTTATGTTTTCGCTTACCGGGGTACCACCACTGGCAGGCTTTTTTGGAAAGTACTACCTCTTTGTCGCTGCCATTGAATCTGGCTTTGTCTGGCTGGCAATCCTGGGAGTTGTTGCCTCCGTGATTTCCGCTTATTTTTACCTGGGATTGGTAGTGGCGATGTTTTTCCACCCAGCATCTGAACGTTCCGAATCCCCACTGCCCGCAGGAACTGCTGGCATTACCTTAG
>JALWWX010000110.1 GCA_027078675.1 Aquificales bacterium
ACAAGAGAGGATCAAGGCAGTGATGATGCAAAAGATAGTGACCTTGATCCGTTCCTAAGTGCTACTAAAGGAACTACTCCGGATGAGACATTAATAAGCGGTGAGCATAATATGACACTAGACGGTGGTCTCTTTAAACCGGCATGTATCGGAGATTACGTATGGAAAGATGAAGACGCTAACGGAATCCAAGAGAGTGGAGAGAATCCTCTAGAGGGAGTCCATACACAAATCCACTATAGTGACGGCAGTAATGTAACCGATGTAACAGGAGCAGCTGTAGCATTCCAAAATACAGACGCAAACGGACTCTACCACTACTGTAACTTAATCCCGGGAGAGTATGTCATCACATTTACAGCAGATCCAGATAGTAATGGGGCACCATACCTAAGCACTCAAGCTAATAGTGGAGATGACAGTAAAGATAGTGATATCCCTGGCTTAGTAGAAGGAGGCGGCAATACACCACCTGAAGCCCTTACAAGCGGAGAGGATAATAAAACAATAGATGCTGGATTTATCCAAGAGTTATGCTTAGGTGACTTTGTGTGGGAAGATACAAACGCAAATGGAATTCAAGATCCAGGCGAGAATCCACTAGAGGGTGTAACAGTAACCCTTACTTACGCAGATGGAAGTGCCGTAACAGATGTATACGGCAATAGTGTAAGTACAACAGAGACTAATAGTACAGGTGAGTATAAATTCTGCCACCTCTACCCGGCACGTGATTATAAGATAACCTTTACCAAACCAAACGGATTCTACCCAACCTTTAAAGATCAAGGGGGAGATGATGCTAAAGATAGTGATATCGATAGCAATAGCTCTGTAGTAGTAACAAACCCGGTAGTAGATGATATGACAATCGATGCAGGTTTCTTCCGCCCAGCATGTATCGGTGACTTCGTATGGGAAGATATGAATGCAAACGGTATCCAAGAAGATGGTGAGGCACCAATTGCTGGAGCAGTAGTAGAGGTACTTGATAGCACAGGCAATAGCGTAACAGATGTAAACGGTAATACAGTAACTGCAATAACAACAGGAGAGGATGGCATCTACCATCAGTGTAACTTAATCCCTGGAGACTATACAGTAAAAGTAACAGCTCCAGAAGGTTACTATGTAACAAGAAAAGATCAAGGCAGTGATGATAGTAAAGATAGTGATATCGATCCAGTATTTAACGCTCAGAGTGGAACAACACCGGCTGAGACATTAATTAGTGGTGAAGATAATAGAACTTTAGATGCAGGACTCTTTAAACCGGCATGTATCGGAGACTACATCTGGGAGGATACAAACGCAAATGGAATCCAAGAGAGTGGTGAGAGCGGTGTAGCAGGTGTAACACTAGAATTAGTTGATGCTAGCGGTAATAGTGTAACAGATGTAGCAGGCAATGCAGTAGCTCCATATACTACTGAGAGTAACGGAAGCTATAGCTTCTGTAACTTAGTTCCTGGTATCTACCAAGTAAAAGTAACTCAGTTACCGGAACACTACTACATCACAAGAGAGAATCAAGGGAGTGATGATAGTA
>JALWWX010000111.1 GCA_027078675.1 Aquificales bacterium
GCTTCGGATGATAATGCTGTTTGGTATAGAGTTGCATACGATCCTGCTTCCGATGGTGTTAATATAAATATCACAGGAGGAACCATAGGTGGAAGTATTGGTGTGGAGGTTTACGTAGGAGGTGCTGACGCAGCATGTGATGGTACTGCGGAATTCAGAAAGTCAAAGTGTGACGGATTGCCTGTAACCGATATGCATATAGGTTGCTTGGAGGATGGTGATTATGTATTTATAAAAGTCGCAAGTTCTGATAATGCTGGTGATTGTGGTACTTTTGATATTTCAGTAGAAAGTATAAAAGATTGTGATATTGCAGATGCATGCGAAGATATTACTGGTGCGCAGGAATTGGATCCTGTGACGCCGGATGATGTAGAGGTAAATTATGTTTGTGCTCTGGGATGTTTGGATTTGGCGTGTCCTGATCCCGGGCTACCAGGTGGCTGTGCCGGTTTTAATACTCAACCAACAGTATGGTTTCAGGTTAATACTGATGCTGAAGCTGCGCAGTTATATACTTCTGTTACGACAAATGGTAGCTGGACACCTGTATGGTCAATATTTTATTCTCCTAACGATGATTGCACTGATTTACAAAATGCTGCTGGCACTGGGTCTTTTAATTGTAGTTTGGACGCTGCTCCTCCTGCACCGCCACTTATTACCGGTGTGACAGAAGGAGTCTATTATATCGCAGTTTCGGCGAATGATGGTGATGTGATTGATGATCCCAATTTTGAAGTTTGTGCTGCTACAATCAAAAATGTAGTTGTATGTCTGGGACCGGATGTAGGTTGTGGAAATGATGAAACATTGGTATTTGAAGTGACAGATAGAGAAAATACAGATGCCGAGCCTGGTGGTCCTCCTTATAATGGCCCGTTTTGCCCCGGCGAAGAAGTTACAGTTCATATGCAGTTTACATATGATGCTACACAGACAGGAGACGATTGGATAATCGGACTAATACCTAAGTTTGGACCGGGTTGGGATATGACAGGTTTTGATTTTGCAGGTAATCCGCCAACAGGAACACCTATGGGGGCTGCAGAATGGTATGATGAAAATGGTGGTTGTCCTCCACTTGTTATGGAAAAATTTAGTTTTTTATGTACATATACAGATGATCAAGGACACTTAAGATTGTGTAATACATTGTGTGAAAATTGTCCTTGTACTGACGGAATGGTAGAACAAGACCCATTACCAAGTGGTTATTTTTGGGTTCAGGAAGGTTCTTCTCCTGATTGTGACGCAAATAATTGTTCTCCATCTCGTAAATATGGGATAGGCTCTCCCGTATCTAATATAGATTGGACTATTAATTTAAAGGTTAGGGAGTTTGCGACGCAAGAAGAATGTCTGGAAAACGATGATTTGCTGATTAACTTTATGACTTTTTCAGATGGAGGAGCCGGATGTTGGGATGATCCGATTGGTGAATGTTTAATTGATAAGCCGCAATTTTCTCCTGCTTGGAAAGTTAATTGTGATATACCTCCTGGGGTTATAGCTATTCCGCAACCTCAAGATATTTGTTCCGG
>JALWWX010000112.1 GCA_027078675.1 Aquificales bacterium
CTCTTTATTTTACCATTGATATATTCGGGGCTTTTAAGCCCCATATAACTTTACTGCATATAGAAGAAGATATAGATTTACCTATAGTGGAAGAGGTAAGGGAAAGTGTTTTGAAGAAATACAGTGAGGAAAAAAAGAAGTATCTTGGAGATTTAGCTCAAAAGATAGCTTCCCAAGGTATTGAGGTGAGCCTCGTTATAAGGAAGGATAAGGATCCTGCGGAAAGTATTGTCAGATATGTTAAAGAAAATGAAGGGATGGACCTTTTGGTCATAGGCTCCAAGGGCCTTTCGGGTCTTAAGCGTATAATTTTGGGAAGTACATCTTCGGACGTCTTCAGGAAGGTTGAAAAACCAGTTCTTATATACAAAGAAGGCAAAAGGAAATGATAAGATACCTATCAGTTTTACTTATGACGGTATTTAGTACCGTCGCTTTTTCCTTGAATATATACAACGAATATCTTATGTGCAGATACTTTACGTTCATCAATCCTTTAAGGGCGGAAATATACTGTTTAAGGGCGTTGGAGGTCAAACCTACTCCCAATTTGTATATTGACACCATAAAGCTTGAATTGAAATTAAAAAAATATTCTGTTGCTCTGGAATTAGGGGAGGAATTCAAGCTAAGATTTCCCGATAGACCGGAACCCTACATTTCCCTTTACAGTGTTTATTATCTACTCGGGGATAAGGAAAAGGCTTTGGAGATACTTGAGGCGGGCTATGAAAAATTCCCGGATAACAAGGAGTTGATAGTACTACTTTCGGATGAATACCTTAAGAGGGGAATGTTTAATATGGCGGAGGAACTCTTGGTAAAACTTACCAAGCTCATGCCCAACAATCCTATGACTTACCTTATGCTTGCCAATATAAACCTCGCCAAAGGTAATCCGAACAAAGCGGTTGAGTATCTTGAAGAGGCTTTGAAAATAAGAAAGCATTCCGAGATAATATTTCTAACCCTTGGAAAGATATACGAGCAACAAAGGGAATTTTCAAAGGCTGAAGAGTTGTACAAAAGTATACTGGGTGAAGACCCTTCAAACAGGTTTGCTCTTGAAAAGCTTGCGGATCTTTATATGGTAACCGGGAGGTTGGAGGAGTCAAAGGAACTTTATGAAAAATTGATGAAACTTTATCCCTCCCAGTATAACTATAGGTATAAGTATGCAATTCTTCTATTGCGTAGCGGAAAGTTTGAAGAAAGTTCAAAAATACTTAAGGAGCTTTATGAAAAGCATCCGAATGATCTTAACATAGCTTATTCTTATGCGCTTACCCTTGAAATCTCTGGAGAGTATGAAAGGGCGAAAGAAATATACGAGAAGATTTATTCGGCGAATCCTTTATCCGTAAAGGTTATTGAAAGACTCGCAGGTGTTCTTATAGAACTGGGTGAGTATGACAGGGCGGAAAGAATACTTAAAGATGGTCTATCCTTAGGTGAAAGCAGATTTAATCTTCATTTTACTCTTGCTAATCTCTACTATAGGACAGACAGGCTTGAGGAGGCTCTGGAGCATGTAAATAAAGCAATTGAGATAGATGATAAAAATTACAGAGGATACTTTTTAAGAGCTGTTATCTACGATAAGATGGGAAAAATAGTGGATTCGGAGGAGGATCTAAAAAGGGCTATAAACCTTAACCCGGAAGATCCCGATCTTTACAATCACTTAGGATACTCCCTTTTATTGTGGTACGGTAGTAGCAGGGTTGAACAAGCGGAAAAGCTAATAAAGAAAGCGCTTGAGAAGGATCCAGATAATCCAGCTTATATAGACAGTTACGGATGGGTTTTATACCACAAAGGTGATTATGCTAAGGCCCTTGAATGGCTTTTGAGAGCTTATGAAAAAGCAAAGGATGATCCAGTAATAAATGAACATATAGGGGATGCACTTTTAAAACTTGGTCAAGAGGAAGAGGCACAAAGATTTTACAGAAGGGCTATGGAATTATTGAAGGAGGGAAAAAGGGGAGAACCAAATCAGGAAGAGAGATTAAGGAAAAAAATAAAATGAGGGAAGTTTTCACAGCAAACACTGAAGAGGAACTTATAGAAATAGCAAAGGATGTTGCAAAAAGATTAAAAGGTAATGAGGTTATATGTTTAAAGGGAGAGTTGGGTAGCGGTAAGACCACCTTTGTTAAGGGCTTGGCTGAGGGGCTTGGAATAAAAGAGGGTTATACGGTAAAAAGTCCCACTTTTACCCTTGTACATGAATATCCCACCTCAAAAGGCAAGCTTATTCATATAGACCTTTACAGGGATAGGAATTTTGATATAGATGAATTTATCGGTCAAGGTGTAATTGCGGTAGAATGGGCGGACTTCTTAGATTGTTGTGATATAGTCATAAGTATTGAATATGTGTTACAGGGCAGAAAGGTTACGATAATATATAATAATGGATATACCAAAGAAGGATATGGAAAGGTTGAATCACCACATAAATGAAGTAGCAAAAATACTTGGACTTGCAGAACCTTACGGATTTATGCTTTCCTATGAAATGGGTGATATGTGGATAGATGTGTATCTTGAAAAATCTAACAGCGAATGGGTTCATAAAACGTATACTTTAAGCATTCCTATTCACAAAAAGGATAAGCTTATGGATGTGCTTGTAAATTCAGATAGTATATCGCCAGAAATGATCTCCGATACGGAAAGGATATATGTTACACTGAGTGAGGAAGAGTGGGAAAAGATATATACAAATTTTATAAACCTGTTTTGAAATGATAGGGTTTATAGGTCTTGGCACTCTCGGAAAGACAATAGCCAAGCGGTTAATAGATCAAGGTGAAAAACTAACCGTATGGAACAGAACAAAAAGAAAGGCTGAGGATCTTGGTGTGGAAATCGCTGATAGCCCTAAGGATCTTGCTAACAAGGTGGATCTCATATTTTTAATAGTTTTTGACAGCTTTGCTTCGGAGTCCGTAATATTCGGCGAAGGCGGTATAGTAGAAACAGACATAAGGGGAAAGATAATAGTTGATATGACCACAAACCACCCTTCCTATTCCACCCTTGCTTATGAAGAGTTAAAAAAGAGAGGCGCTTACTATCTTGATGCACCAGTCCTCGGCAGTGTTATACCAGCCCAGAAGGGACAGCTTACCATAGTTGTTGGAGGAGATGAGGAGGCTTTTTCAAAAGTAAAATCAATAATGGGAAAGTTCTGCTCAAATATATTTTACGTCGGTAAGGCGGGGGATGCTTCAAGGATAAAGCTTATAAACAATATAGTGTTAGGAGGTTTTATGGATCTACTGGCAGAGGCTGTTGCTATAGGTGAGCATCTCGGTTTTCCAAAGGATTTGATTCTTGATATACTTTCAAAAGGTGCGGGTAAATCAGCCATACTTGATGTTAAAAAGGATAAGCTTTTGAATGAAGATTTCTCAACCCATTTCTCGGTTGATTTAATATACAAGGACTTACATTATGCCCAAGATATGTTAAAAGAAAAAAATCTTTTCTCTTTTACACTTTCCGCTATTAAAGAGTCTTACGGCTTAGCAAGAAATAAGGGTTTGGGATCACTTGATTTTTCTGCTATTTACAGGGTGTTTAAAGAGTAAGTAATTTTCTTAGAAATAAATTTTTATCTTGTCTCCTATTTCCAAATTGAATTTTTCCCTTGCATTGTCTTTCGGAGTGAAAACCTCCATGAATCCGAAACTACCACACGTAACATTAAGCATTCCGTTTATACCTGCTGAAAAGTATGGAACAACACTCAGCTTTTTACCTTTCAGCTCCGCAAAGGAGTAACTTCCGCAGGGTATGTTTGTAATGCCGTTGCCGTATCTGTCAAAGTAGATGATCTCACCCACTATATGATCCGCCTCTTTTACTGCCCTTTTTAAAGGAAGGGAAAACTTGTATTCAATCTCGGGACCGAATTCCTCCGGAGGTACTCCCAAGGACAAATAGGCGCATACTGGTGCAAATATGTCCCTTCCGTGAAAGGTGTTATTTATTCTCTCAAGCATATATTTTTCATTTTCAATCTTATATACGGTGAAAGCTTCTTTGAGGTCCCTTATTACAAAATCAAATATTCCGTTTTCCGGACCAACAAAAAGATAAGATTCCCCTTTCACTATAATAGGTCTCCTTTCCGAACCCACTCCTGGGTCAACCACACACCAGAATATAGTATTTTTGGGAAAGTATCTGTAATGTGCTTTCAGTACAAGCGCACCTTCAAATATATTAAAGGGTTCTATCTCATGGGTGAGGTCAATAAAAGAGAGGGAGGGGTTTATTGAAAGCATTACACCCTTTACAACACCTACAAAGCCGTCTCTTATTCCGAAATCTGATAGCAATACTATAGTATTCATTGAACTTTCAATATATGCGTATATATTTTATTAGTCAATTTACTAGGATAATTAATCCTTATAAAAAAATTAATTGAAGATTGTAGAACATCTCAAAGCGGTAGTCATGAAAGAGTTCAAAAAGTTTAAAAATTTTAAACAACTCAAAGTACTATCTGTTTAACAAAGATTATCTCCGGTATATCGGAAAGCTTCTTTATAACCTCATCCGGTACAAGGTCATCAAGGTTCAATATACCGAGGGCTATACCGCCTTTCTTTTCCCTTCCCAATCTGAAGCCAGCAATGTTTACATTTGCTGATCCGAGTATTGAACCTATCTTACCTATTACACCCGGTACATCTTTGTTTTCAAATACGAGCATTATTCCTTCTGGCTCAACATCAACCCTGTAATGGTCTATCTGAACAAGTCTCAGGAGTTGGTCTTCAAGTACTGTTCCCGCTATTATCCTTCTTGAATTGTCTCCCCTTGCAATTACCTTGATGTAATGTTTAAAATCAGGTGTTTCTTCTGATGATAGCTCTTCAACCTTTATACCTCTGTCTCTTGCAACATATACGGAATTTATTATATTTACCGGAAAGTCAACGGTTTCTTCAAGGATGCCCTTAAGTACCGCAGCTGAGATGGGATGGAAGTGTTCTGCTATGTCTCCTCTCACTTCAATATGAATCTCCCTTATGCCTTCATCACTCCATTGCACCAAAAACTTGCCCATCTTTTCCGCAAGATCAAGATGGGGTTTAATGAGGGTGAGGACGGAAAGATCGGGAAAGGGTGCGTTTACAACATATTCTACAGTAAGACCTTTAAGTGCCTTTATAACTTGCTGGGCTACTATTACTGCAACATTCTCTTGAGATTCATAAGTGTTTGCACCTATGTGTGGACTTAGGGATACATTTGGAAACCTTGAAAGTTTATCTATCAACTCCCTCGGGGGAGGTTCTTGGGAGTAAACATCTATGCCCGCCCCCCTTACCTTACCGCTTTCAAGGGCTTTTATCAACGCCTCTTCATTTACTATACCCCCCCTTGCACAGTTGACTATATATACCCCGTCCTTCATAATTTCAAACTCTTTCTCCGATATCATATTTTTTGTTTCGTGGGTCAAAGGTGCATGAATCGTAAGTATGTCAATCTCCTTAAGCATATCATGTAGATTTTCTACAAGTTTTACCCCGAGCTTATCCGCCTTAGCCCTCGGTATATAGGGATCGTAGGC
>JALWWX010000113.1 GCA_027078675.1 Aquificales bacterium
ACAACTTTCCTCTTATATCTACCAAATAAACCGTTGACTGCTTTTCATTATCCTCACACACGTATTTTGGTTCCCTTAGAGACTTCAGTATCTCTTCCTCTTTAATTTCAAAAAGTTCCATCTTATCTCTTGCATGTTTTGAAAATTCCAAATTCATAGAATTTAAAATTCTACCGCTCGGAAACCTCGTACCTCTGATGCGGGGAGGAAAGCGGTAATCTACCTTCCTTTCTTAAAACTTCGTAAATATGTTCGTTTAAATACTGATTAATGCTCTTATACCCTTTGTCTATCAACCACTTTTTGAACTCCTTTAATACCTCTTCTTCCATTCTAAAACACACTTGCTTCTTCTTTCCCATACTTAACAATATAACAACTTGACAATATAAATACAAGCTGATATATTATAAGCCGAATTATGTAATCACTTTGTAAACAGTTTGTAATCAGTGTGTAATCAGTTTTCTTATATATACCTGCTCCTGCATTCCAAGAAAAACAACTTGATAAAAGCTTTTGCAAATCTTGCGGTATAAGCATGGTATAGCTTTTCTTGAATTGTTTTCCGTAAATCCAAGTTGCGTTTAAAATACTCCCCCTTTACCTTCGTTTTTCAATTAAAACGGAATGTCTTCAATATTAAAGTCATCATCGTTTTTGCTTCCTTCATCTTCAAAGTTCTCAGGTAAAGTCTCAGGTTTCAGATTTTTTATCTTTCCGGGAAGAACTACTTTAACCTCGGAACTTAAAATTCCAACCTCTTTAAGAGCATCCCTTAACGGTTTTGCATACCTGCCCCAGCCCGCAAGGTTTAATACCTCCACATCATTGGTCAGAAGATACCGGATGAGTTTAAGAAGCTTCCGGCCGTCAAGACCTATGTCCGGAACTTCATAACGGCTGTCCCAAATCTTTATACCTTGTTCTTCAAGTTTTTCTTTCACGAGCCTAAAGACCTTCCAAGTTTCCGCATAAAGCCAACGAGCCTGAATAAGTCTTTCCGTCCTTCGTTCTTTTTCCTTTCGCTTCTCTTCTTCAGGATTCACGGAAGAAAGTTTCAAAACTCCTGCAGAGCCTGCACCTGCTCCCGACCTGCCTACACCGCCCGCCCCGCCTGCTTTGTCCGTCCCGTCGGTAATATTATCAAAAGCAAAAACTTTTTCACTTTGCTGATAAGAAAGAGTTTTATCTCTCCCAGCCACCACCAGCCCACTACGTTGCTCCCTAAAGGGAGTTATATATATGCTTTTTTTATCTCGCTCGTTTTCCAAGGACTTGACTAAGTCCTCACCTCCCGCTACTTTCTCAAAGCCTTGAACCTCCTCAAGGGCTTTCCTAAGGCTCTTACCTTTGTCTAAAGCTTCCAGAAAGGCTTTTCCTTTCTCGGTCAAAAAGTATATGTATGCTTTCCTTCCCCTTCCTTTTTTAACTTTCTCTTTCCTTACGTAAACAAATCCGTTCTTCAGAAGAAATCTTTCCACAAATTGCAGTAGGTAGTTCCTGCCTCCGAAAACTTGCTTTAAAAGGGTTGACCTTAAAACTCCTCCGTTCGCTTTGACCAGAAACTTCCTAATCAGGTCTCCTGTGCTTAATTCTTCTCCACCCCATTCAAATTCAATAGGTCTTGCATTAGTCCACGCTTTTTCTATGTCAACGTCAAAGTTCTTCTTATCAGGAATAACTTTCCTTAAGTATTCGTCCACTTCCGGACGGGATAATCCAAGATACTTAGCCCAGCCGACCGCAGGTAGCATTACATTACAGAACCTGTATGAGTCATACTTTTCCGCTAACTTTGCTACGGCTATTTTCCACTTCATAAGCTCGTCAAGTTCCTTAATTTGCCTTTTCACTACAAACTCCGGAACTATTACTTTGCCCTTCTTCATTGCTTTTTCTTTTTCTTTTTCTTTCTTGAACTTCTCGGGCCAGAACCTTTGCGTTAGGTTTATCCCTCCAAAGGTCCACAGCTTCTCTTCTCTTTGAAGCTTCTTTGCTTTCCTGTATAGGTCGTAAAGCCTTCCTGCGTATCCTCCCTTCACTTCCTTTATCTCGGACTTTTTACCGTCTATTTCCCAACCTTCAACCCATATCGGGTGATTTATACGGTTAGGAAAAGTCCTGTCTGCTTTTAAGCCCTTCTTTTCAAAGAAGGCGTAAATGATGTGAAGAAGTTCACGAGCATTTTCCAAGTGCGTCTTTCCGTTTCTTGCTTTTCCTTCTGGTCTGAGCCAGAACTTGTAAATGACCGTTTTCTCCTTAACTTCTCCGTTAACTACTTCCTTGTAGGTTCTTTCATAAACTGTAGGTTCAAGGAATATGTATACTCTAAAGTTTCCGCTTTTAGTCTTAACAACCCAGTATCCTTTCTTTATTCCGAGCTTTTCTTTAAGCTCGTTCCAAACGGGCAGGACTTCTTCAAACAGACTGTCAATATCAAGAACGAGAACTTTTAGCTTCAAAATAGCTTTGTCTTTTAAAAGCCCAAACTCTTTAGCAAGTTTGAGCCTTGCATAAGGATTTCTATTTGCTACTTGCCTGTATTTTTCCCAGTATTCTTTAGGAACTTTTACGGGATTAGGAAGGAATAAAGGAGCTATGCCGTATCTTTCCCAGCCCTCAAAGTAAGTCTTTAAAGTGTCCAACGTCTTTACGGGAACTACATCGTAAGGTCTCCCTTCTTTGAATAGCAAAAAGAAACAAGTTTCTTGTCGTTTGTAGTTCTCTGAAAAGACTACTACGTTAGAAGGCAAGACTTTTCTCTTTAGCTTCCAAGGAACTCTTTTATCGGGGCTTGCGCCCCGTCCTCTGGAGCCAAGACCTCTTCTCAACTTTGGACTTTACAAAGGAAAGTTGTAGTAATATACTTAAGTATCCAGTGATAACAGTTCTCTAAGGGTCTTTGTGTTCTTTTTGGCCCCATTAGGCAGGGATTTTACCAGTCCCTGCCTTCCTTTGTCAATCCTTTTAGGCAATTTATTTCAAAAAACTATATGAATAAAGCTTAGGTTATTTATTCCAAAAGTTTTTTTTCCTGAAGCTTACCCTCTCTTTGAAGAACTTAAAAAGCTTTGTAAACTCGCTGATTATCAATCAAATTGGATACCAGATTACAAAAGACTAAGAAGAGCTAAAAACTTAGCCATATTAATTCTTAAGGAGGTTTAGTATGCATACCGCTTCCGTAATAGAAGGAATTAAACGAGAAACTAAAAAAGAGAAAACTAATAAAGTTTTACAAAACTAAAACAAATTCTTCCCTAAGCCTTTTAGCTACTTCAGGATCGTATACGTCTATCGTGTAGATTTGTCCGTCTTTGAATTCAATTACCATACCTTCTCCCTCTATTGAGTAGTCTGGTTCTCCCTTCATCCCTTTCCGAATTATTAACATTGTCCCCGTTTCCGGATATTCCCTAATCTCATAGTCTTCAAGAGGAATCTTCAATAACAATTCCATCTCCCACTCCTTATCCTTGAATGTAATTTTTTCTCATCCGTCCTATAAACGGTTATAATCATGCCTTCTTTTACCACTATTGAAAACAACTTTCCTCTTATATCTACCAAATAAACCGTTGACTGCTTTTCATTATCCTCACACACGTATTTTGGTTCCCTTAGAGACTTCAGTATCTCTTCCTCTTTAATTTCAAAAAGTTCCATCTTATCTCTTGCATGTTTTGAAAATTCCAAATTCATAGAATTTAAAATTCTACCGCTCGGAAACCTCGTACCTCTGATGCGGGGAGGAAAGCGGTAATCTACCTTCCTTTCTTAAAACTTCGTAAATATGTTCGTTTAAATACTGATTAATGCTCTTATACCCTTTGTCTATCAACCACTTTTTGAACTCCTTTAATACCTCTTCTTCCATTCTAAAACACACTTGCTTCTTCTTTCCCATACTTAACAATATAACAACTTGACAATATAAATACAAGCTGATATATTATAAGCCGAATTATGTAATCACTTTGTAAACAGTTTGTAATCAGTGTGTAATCAGTTTTCTTATATATACCTGCTCCTGCATTCCAAGAAAAACAACTTGATAAAAGCTTTTGCAAATCTTGCGGTATAAGCATGGTATAGCTTTTCTTGAATTGTTTTCCGTAAATCCAAGTTGCGTTTAAAATACTCCCCCTTTACCTTCGTTTTTCAATTAAAACGGAATGTCTTCAATATTAAAGTCATCATCGTTTTTGCTTCCTTCATCTTCAAAGTTCTCAGGTAAAGTCTCAGGTTTCAGATTTTTTATCTTTCCGGGAAGAACTACTTTAACCTCGGAACTTAAAATTCCAACCTCTTTAAGAGCATCCCTTAACGGTTTTGCATACCTGCCCCAGCCCGCAAGGTTTAATACCTCCACATCATTGGTCAGAAGATACCGGATGAGTTTAAGAAGCTTCCGGCCGTCAAGACCTATGTCCGGAACTTCATAACGGCTGTCCCAAATCTTTATACCTTGTTCTTCAAGTTTTTCTTTCACGAGCCTAAAGACCTTCCAAGTTTCCGCATAAAGCCAACGAGCCTGAATAAGTCTTTCCGTCCTTCGTTCTTTTTCCTTTCGCTTCTCTTCTTCAGGATTCACGGAAGAAAGTTTCAAAACTCCTGCAGAGCCTGCACCTGCTCCCGACCTGCCTACACCGCCCGCCCCGCCTGCTTTGTCCGTCCCGTCGGTAATATTATCAAAAGCAAAAACTTTTTCACTTTGCTGATAAGAAAGAGTTTTATCTCTCCCAGCCACCACCAGCCCACTACGTTGCTCCCTAAAGGGAGTTATATATATGCTTTTTTTATCTCGCTCGTTTTCCAAGGACTTGACTAAGTCCTCACCTCCCGCTACTTTCTCAAAGCCTTGAACCTCCTCAAGGGCTTTCCTAAGGCTCTTACCTTTGTCTAAAGCTTCCAGAAAGGCTTTTCCTTTCTCGGTCAAAAAGTATATGTATGCTTTCCTTCCCCTTCCTTTTTTAACTTTCTCTTTCCTTACGTAAACAAATCCGTTCTTCAGAAGAAATCTTTCCACAAATTGCAGTAGGTAGTTCCTGCCTCCGAAAACTTGCTTTAAAAGGGTTGACCTTAAAACTCCTCCGTTCGCTTTGACCAGAAACTTCCTAATCAGGTCTCCTGTGCTTAATTCTTCTCCACCCCATTCAAATTCAATAGGTCTTGCATTAGTCCACGCTTTTTCTATGTCAACGTCAAAGTTCTTCTTATCAGGAATAACTTTCCTTAAGTATTCGTCCACTTCCGGACGGGATAATCCAAGATACTTAGCCCAGCCGACCGCAGGTAGCATTACATTACAGAACCTGTATGAGTCATACTTTTCCGCTAACTTTGCTACGGCTATTTTCCACTTCATAAGCTCGTCAAGTTCCTTAATTTGCCTTTTCACTACAAACTCCGGAACTATTACTTTGCCCTTCTTCATTGCTTTTTCTTTTTCTTTTTCTTTCTTGAACTTCTCGGGCCAGAACCTTTGCGTTAGGTTTATCCCTCCAAAGGTCCACAGCTTCTCTTCTCTTTGAAGCTTCTTTGCTTTCCTGTATAGGTCGTAAAGCCTTCC
>JALWWX010000114.1 GCA_027078675.1 Aquificales bacterium
ACCTCATCAAGTATCTTTAAGAGTTCTTTCGTATTCTTGACCTTATAAACCTCTCCGTAAACCTTGTCTTCCCCTTCAAAGACTACCGGGTATCCGTAGGGGGTATCGTACAGAGAACCCTTCATATAAGCTTCCTCCTTTTCAACAATAAAAGGCTTTATTATATGATGTAATCTAAAACCCTCCTTTAAGGTGCCGTAAACGAATATCCTGTTTATTAGACCTTCCATTCAACTTATTTTATCTTTGTAAATCTTGAAATAAATAGGTGCATATAGGATAATAATGGTGGCTATGAGACTCATCGCTGCGAACTGGAAGATGAATAAAACAATCTCCGAAACGGAAGAGTACATTAAGAATTTCATACCTCTCGTTAAGGATATTAATGACAGGGAAATACTTCTTTGTCCACCTTTCACATCCCTGCAAGTTGCGGGTGAACTTTTAAAGGATACAAATATTAAACTAGGAGCTCAAAACTGTTTTTATGAGAAAAAGGGAGCCTTTACGGGTGAGATATCCCTTGACATGATAAAGGAGACGGGGGCTTCTTATGTTATAGTGGGGCATTCGGAAAGAAGACACATATTCGGTGAGGATGATGAATTAATAAATAAAAAGGTAACAGCTGTATTGGAAGCGGGTTTAAGGCCTATCTTATGTGTGGGGGAAAAGCTTGAGGAGAGAAACAGCGGTATAACCTTTAAGGTTGTTGAAACCCAGCTTAAGATAGGCCTTTCAGGTATTGAGGAATATATAGATAGAATTGATATAGCTTATGAGCCGGTATGGGCTATAGGTACGGGAGTTCCCGCAACTCCAGAGGATGCAAAGGAGGTTCATTCTTTTATAAGGGAAATGTTAAAAAAGCTTAATCCGGATGCTAAGGGAGACTCAAGGATACTTTACGGGGGAAGTGTTAAGCCGGAAAATGCAAGTGAATTTATGAAGTATGAAGAGATTAACGGGTTACTTGTCGGAACAGCAAGCTTAGACCCTGATTCCTTTTCTAAGATCGTAAAGTCTTTTTAAGGAGTATAAGAGCAACATTGTATAGGGAATAATCACATATAAGGGGCTTGTCTTTGCTTCTGAAGGTAATATCTTGGAAAGGGTTATAAAAAACCAACCACCCGTAACAAATATAAAGAAGATAAGCATACTCTTTTTAATATTCCTGGTCAAAAGTAGTGTAGATATAACAGGTACAAACACAAAAAGGGGAAAGAGGGAAACGCCCAGTCTGTACATGATTTCCCCGAGGTACTGATTTACATCTATACCTATATCCTTTCCTTTTGAAAACAAAAATATCAATGAGGACGAGGGTAAAAATTCTATTCTTTCCGATATTAAACTTATCTCCCTGAGGGAGAATCCTATATCAATGCTTTTATTTTTAAGCTTTTCATTCCTTTCTGAGATTAAAAAGTTATATCTGAATCCCTCTCCCACCTTTAAAAGGGTTCCCTCCCATACACCGTACTTACCTTCAGTTATCTCCTTAACCCTGTCATCC
>JALWWX010000115.1 GCA_027078675.1 Aquificales bacterium
AACTACTGCCTCAGCGCCCTTGAAGTTAAAAAGGATCCCAAAATCTCCCTCTTGGGAGGAAGGATATGCCTTGCCATGGGTGATACGGAAAGGGCTGAATACTTACTTAAAGAAGCCATTGAAATAGGTATGCCCTATGAGAAGGTAGCCCTATATCTTATGGAGGTTTACTTCCACAAAAGAGATTGGAAAAAGGTTGTTGAAATAGGTGAATCCGTTAAGGATGTTCCCGATGAAAAGGTCATTGCTATAACGAGGGTATGGGTATGAAGGCGGAGAGGATTGATGTGCTTATAATAGCGGAGGGCACCTACCCATACATAAGGGGCGGTGTCTCCTCTTGGATACATCAGCTCATTGAAAATATGCAAGACATGACTTTCGGCATCCTCTTTTTAGGATCAAGAAGGGAAGATTACGGAGATATAAGGTATGTACTTCCAAAGAATGTGAAGTTTTTCAAGGAGTTTTTCCTATTCCCGGAAAACGGCAGAATAAACGGTGGAACTAAAAGGGGTAAGAAAGAGGTTTTTTATATAAGTTCCCTTCTTAAAGATACGGAAGCCTTACCGGAGAAGTTATGGGATCACCGTTTCTATCTCGGGGACCTAAGCATAGAAGACTTTTTGAGGGGAAGATACACATGGGATCTTTTTGAAGAGATCTATTTAGAACAGTATGTAGATCTGCCCTTCGTTGAATTCTTTTGGGCGCTCAGGAATCTGCTTACGCCCCTATGGATATCCGCAAAAGCCATTGAAGAACTCGGGGATCTTAAGGCGGGTGTTATCCACGCGCCTTCAACGGGTTATGCGGGCTTCGTGGGAAGCATGCTTAAGAAAAAACTCAATATACCCTTTATCATAACCGAACACGGCATATACACGAAGGAGAGGAAGATAGACATACTGAAAACCTTTACAAGTAAATCACTTACGCAATTTATTAAGGGTACGGGTCGTGATTTAACGGTCATTCAACGGTTATGGATAAAATTCTTTGAAAACCTCGGAAAGATAGCTTACACCTCAGCGGATGCAGTATTTTCTCTTCATTCAGGGGCAAGAGAGATACAGATATCCCTCGGATGTCCACAGGAAAAGACATATATAATACCCAACGGTGTTGATTTAAAATCCTACAGAAGTCTAAGGAAGGGAAAACCCGAAAAGCGAATAGCCTTAATTGGCAGGGTAACACCCATCAAAGACATAAAAACCTTCATAAAAGCCATGAAAATTCTGCTAGAAGATATGCCGGAAGCGGAGGGATGGATAGTGGGTCCAGAGGAGGAAGATCCCGAATATGCACAAGAGTGTAAAGAGATGGTGCGCTCCCTCGGTATTGACGGAAAGGTAAAGTTTTTGGGATTCAAAAAATTAACCGAAATTCTGCCTGAGATAGGTATAACCACTTTAACTTCCATAAGTGAAGGCATGCCCATTGTAGTACTTGAAAGTCTTGCAGCAGGTGTGCCGTGCGTTACAACAGATGTGGGATCATGCAGACAGCTTATATACGGAGGCATAGATGAAGAAGACCTTCTGATAGGCAAAGCGGGTGAAATTACTAAGGTGGGAGACTATAAGGGGCTTGCCTCTGCTTACAAAAGAATCTTAGAAAACCCAGGCCTGTGGAAGGATTACGGAAACAACGGTATGAAAAGGATAGAAAAGTATTACAGCTTAGAAAAGATGATAAAGGCATACAGGGGGGTATATCTTGAGCTACTTGGGGAGAGGAAATGGCAGGCATATCCATTGAATTAAAAAAAGCCTTAAATAGAGGAAACATAAGGGATATTGTAAATGCGGTAGGTTATTCAACCCTGCTAAGCAGTGGCAACTGGATAGTAGCTGTATTCTCCATATTTTTCTTCTCACAAATAGCAAACCTTATGGGTGTAGGCAAGGATGTTTTAATATATCAGGTTCTTATTACCTACTCGGTAGCTATAAGCCTTATAGTCTCCGGACCCTTCCAGATAATGTTTACAAGATATGCATCTGATCGCATATTTGAAAAGGAAGAGGAAAGGATATCCCCCAACTATCTGTCCGCCCTGCTGATCTCCGGCTCAGTCTCCTTCCTTACAGGGCTATTTCTGGCACCTTTCCTCTTCAAGGAAGAGGATATGAACTTCAGGATCCTATTTCCCTTTTTACTCTCAACCCTTTCGGGTTTATGGATTTCAAACTCACTTCTCACGGGCATTAAAAGGTACGGATATATATTCTTTTCTTTTCTCCTCTCTTACAGCGTCATAGGTGTATTGATGTTAGCATTTATAAAGAAAGATTTATTTTTAGCCTTTCTGGGATTCTACATAGGAAAGTCCCTACTTTTATGTCTGCTGGCATCAAAGGTGTTACTTACATATCCTTCAAAGAAGCTTATAGATTTTGATTTCTTAAAGAAAGAAAGGGCTTACTATTCCCTCGGGATAGCTGGTCTGTTTTATAACCTGGGTATATGGACAGATAAATTACTGTTTTGGTTCAATCCTTCAACCGGTACAACCCTCTTTTCAAACCTCAGAATTTCCGTCCTCTACGACATGCCAGTTATCCTCTCCTACATAGCCCTTATTCCGGGAATGGCGGTATTTTTCCTAAAGCTGGAGGGTGAATTTGCAGAAATTCACAGGGAATATTACGAAGCGGTAAGAAAATGGGGAACCCTTGATTATCTTTACAACCTCGCCAACAAAATGATAAAGAGTGCGAAGGCGGTACTATTTGATACGCTGAGGCTACAACTTATAGTAAACATCCTGATTATCCTCATCCAAGAACACATATTCAAACTGCTAAACATTTCACTCCTATACATCCCCCTCTTCAACATACTTTTAATGGGAGCAACCCTTCAACTCAGCTTTATGATCCTATTCTCCATCATCTCTTACTTTGACCTAAGGAAACATCTCGCCTTTCTTAGCATTACATTTACATTAACAAACCTTATACTTTCCCTGCTCACCCTGTACTTGGGTCCTTACTTTTACGGCTACGGCTATACTTTGTCTTTACTGATCACTAACATTACCGCCATGTTGATGCTCAGGAGGTTCCTAAGTGAGATACTTTACAGGACTTTTATGGCTGTGTCTTAGTATGTCTGCTATAACAAGCGCTAAGGAAAATATACCTTTTTGTGTCCTTTTTATTTATTCCGATGTAAATATACCAGACGATATTCTTTATACCTATGATTGGATAGTCCTGTCTCCCAAAAACACTCACTTTGAAGCCATAAAGGAAAAGTTTTACATGAAGAAAAGGGGAAAACTACTAGCCTACCTCAGCGTTGGTGAGAGAGAAAAGCATGAAGTAAAAGATAAACTGGAGAGGTTTGTAATAGGTGAAAACAGGGTTTGGAACACATACATACTTGATATAAGAAAGAAGGAATACAGGGAATTTTTAATAAATGAGGCAAAAAGGT
This sequence comes from Aquificales bacterium, assembly GCA_027078675.1. GTDB lineage: Bacteria > Aquificota > Aquificia > Aquificales > Aquificaceae > WFWF01. The sequence goes on from JALWWX010000115.1 coordinate 3,448, forward strand.
TAATAGAAAAGGTGGGTTTTGAAGGCCTATTCTTGGATACCCTTGATAGCTACAGGCTTGCACTGGGAGGAAAAGAAAGAAAGGAGTATGAAGATCATTTGGTGAAATTTATAAAGGATCTCAGAAAGAATTTGAAAAACACCACCATAGTTGTAAACAGAGGTTTTGAGATACTTGATCGCATTGAAGAGGATATAGACGGCATAGCCGTAGAAAGTCTTTTAAAAGAGGATAAAAAGATACGCGATACACTTGTAGATATTCTTAAAGATTTGTCAAAGAAGAGAAAAAGGGTCATAGTGATAGAGTATGACATGGGCAAGAAGGATGAATATATAAGGCTTTTAAACGGTATGGGTTTTATTCCTTACATCTCCGATAAATATCTTAAGAGCTTCGGCTATTCAAACTGTACACCTGTACCGAGAAAGATAGTCCTGCTTTACGACAGCACCATGTTTGAAAATCCCGCTTGGTCTTGGGTACACAGATTTGCTCAGTTGCCCCTTGAATACCTGGGCTTTATCCCCGTGCTCGTTGATGTAAACGGAAGGTTGCCTGATATATCCAAGGAAGGCGGTTATAGGGGTGTTATTACATTATATATAAAAAATAAAAGCAAAGATCTTAAGGATTGGCTTAAAAAGGCAAAGGACAGAGGTTTAAAACTATTCTTTATAAAAGAGTTGCCTTTCAAAGAAGATGACGGTGACATATTGGACTACTTCGGGATAAGGATAAAGACTCTTGAAAAACCTGCCCTGACGGGAAAGCCCCTTATTGCAGAAGGATACAAAATCTTTGAAATACAACCCGTTCCCTTTTACACCCACATAATCGTTAATTCCCCGGAGGGTAAGGCTATCCTCACATTCACTGTCAAAGGGGAAAAACATACACCCTTCGTAATAACAGAGTGGGGAGGTTTTGCCCTTGGCAATTCCCTTCTTAATGAAGAAGGCTTATGGATATTTGATCCTTTTGAAATCTTTAAAGAGATTTTCAATCCAGATTTTCCCGCACCCGATGTAACAACCGAAAACGGCAAAAGGATCTTAACAGTTCATATTGACGGTGATGGGTTCTACGATATATCAAAGGTGGGACAGGGGAAAACCAATGCGGAAATTATAAGGGATGAGATAATAAAAAAATACAACATACCCCACACCGTCTCCATAATAGAGGGTGAGATAGCCCCCTGGGGTCTTGCAAGGGAAAGATCCGAAAAATTGGAAGATATAGCAAGGAGTATATTAAGCCTAAAACATGTGGAACCCGCTTCCCATTCCTTTTCCCACCCCTTCGTATGGAATTTAAAAACAGCAAAATATATTGAGCTAAAATACGGATATCATCTTCCCATAAAGGGTTACAAGCTTGACTTCAAGAGGGAAATATCAGGATCAGTAAACTACATAAGGGAAAGGCTCGTTAAAGATAAGAAAGTTAAAGTATTCCTATGGTCCGGTAATACGGATCCCACTCCAGAAATACTAAGATACGCATATAAAAACAAACTGTTCAATATGAACGGAGGGGACACAGCCATTACCGAAAAGAATCCCTTCCTGAAGTTCATATCACCAATGGGGATAGACCTCAAAGGCTTCTTTCAGGTATACGCTCCCGTACAGAATGAAAATATATACACAAACCTGTGGACAAATCCCTTATGGGGCTATATAAATGTTAAACAAACCTTTGAGCTTACGGGGAGACCAAGAAGACTGAAACCCATATCCATATACTATCACTTCTACTCGGGATACAAACACTCTTCCCTGAAAGCGCTAAAAGAGGTTTACGAGTACGCCCTTTCACAGGAAATAATTCCCTTATACGGATCCGAGTACATAAGGAAGGTTCTGGATTTTAGAAATACCGCGGTAATAAGAATAAAGGAAGGCTTTATAGTAAAAAACGAAGGGTTCATAAGAACCCTAAGAGCACCCAAGGGATGGGGCTACCCAGATTTGTTCAGAAGCAAAGGTGTAACGGGCTTTAAGGAAGAAAGGGACTTTATATACATACACCTTGATAATTCCGGGGAATACAGGATAATTCTATCTCCCGAA
>JALWWX010000116.1 GCA_027078675.1 Aquificales bacterium
AAAGGAGGTTCAACATGCCGAAATTAAAAATCGCCATCATTTTGTCTGTATTAGTATCTTTTGCCTTAAGTCTGCTGTTCTTAGGTGGTGAAGAGAAAAGCTTTAATTTGAGGTATGTGAAGATTTTTGAACAAGCTTACGCTTATCAGACCGCCCCCGTAAAAAACGGAGGTACAATTGAGGGATTCGTGCTTTTCAAGGGAAGTAAGAAGCCAAAAAACAAGAAGATGCCCATAATCAAGGATCAAGAGGTTTGTGGAGAAGGTTTTAAGGTAGATCCTGTCTATATTATCTCCAAAAAGGGCGGTGTTAAAAACGCAGTTGTTTATATAGAAAATGTAAAAAGCGGAAAGCCTCTCCCTAAGAAGGAGGTAAAACTCCTTCAAGAGAAATGCGAGTTTAAGCCGAGGATTATTGCAACGGGTGTGGGTACAACAATGGCTGTTGTTAACAATGACAATATCACCCATGAAGCTAATGGTGTTCTTAACTTCATCCTCGTTTTTCTTTTTAAACAGCATAAGAAGGGAGATACGGATAAGGTAACCTTTAAGGGAACGGGTATTGTGGAGATAACCTGCAATATTCACTCTTGGATGAGGGCATGGGTTGTAGTTCTTGATAATCCTTACTTTAGTGTTACCGATTCAAAGGGACATTTCAAGATTACCGATATACCCCCGGGTAAATATAGGATAAAGATGTGGCATGAAGGCTTCGGTGAAATGGTTAAGGAAGTGGAGGTAAAGCCGGGTAAAGTAACAAAGCTTAACTTTGAAATAAAGGGATAGTAAGGAGGTGTAAATATGAGAAAATCCTTTGCGGTACTTATTTCAGCAATAACCATTTCATCCGCTGTGGGCGGAGATAAGCCTACCATCGCCCCTCTTGTTGATCCACCGCCAGTGCCTCCCGACAACCCTATGACACCTGAAAAGATAGAACTCGGTAAGATGCTCTATTTTGACCCAAGACTCTCTGGAGACGGTAGCGTGTCATGTGCAAAGTGTCACGATCCAAGACAGGGTTTCCAAAAGGCAAGGGAGATGTCCCCCGCCTATCCAGGTACTAAGCATTTCAGACATTCTCCGACCATTATAAACTCCGCATACAACACCGCCCTTTTCTGGGACGGAAGGGCAAAAACCCTTGAGGAACAGGCAAAGGGACCTATTGCCTCACCTTTTGAAATGAATATGAATTACGATCTTCTGATAGAAAGGTTAAATGCCATACCCGAGTATGTTGAGATGTTCAAAAAGGCATTCCCGGGTGAAGAGGATCCCATAACCATAGATAATATAGCCAAGGCAATTGCTGCCTTTGAAAGAACAATAATTTCAAAGAATTCACCCTTTGACAGATACATGCTTGGTGATAAGGATGCAATGACTCCAGAACAGATAAAGGGTATGGAGCTTTTTGTAGGAAAGGCGGGATGTGTTAACTGTCACAACGGACCCAACTTTACAGACAACAAACTGCATGTATTGGGTGTTCCAAAGAACCCCGT
>JALWWX010000117.1 GCA_027078675.1 Aquificales bacterium
GCCGCCAGCCCTACCGCACCGAAACCGTGTACATCCAAACGGCCGAAGACCTGGCTCATGTGCGACGCCTCGAGGAAGAACTGCAGGCCTTGAAAACCCTGGTGGCCGACCTGACCCTGGAAAACCGTATGCTCCGGGCGGCCCTGGAGGTGGCGGGCATCGACCCAAAAAAAGCCGCCACGCCATCATCCAACACGCCTGCCGGCAAGGAGACATCCCCGTGACCCAGGCCTGCCGTTGGTTCGGCATCAGTCGTCAGGCCCATTACCAGGCCCTGGCTCGCCAGCAACGCCACCAGGTGACCCGCGAACTGGCCCTGGCCTTGCTGCAGGACGTCCGGGCCCGCCACCCCAACATGGGTATCCGTAAGATTTACCACCTGATTCGGCCCAAACTGCGGGCCTGGGACCTGACCATCGGCCGGGACGCCCTGTTTGACCTGGCCCGGGAGCACGGCCTGCTGGCTCCACGACGACGCAATCCCCGTCGCACCACCCGGCCGGGCCACCGCCGATACCCCAACCTGCTGGCCCAGGCTTCCCTGACGGCCCCGGGTCAGGCCTGGGTGGCCGACATCACCTACGTGTTCACCGAGGCCGGCCATCGCTATGTGTTCCTGCTCATGGATGCCTATTCCCGCTTCATCGTGGGCTGGCACTTGAGTGATTCTCTGGCCGTGGCGGGCGCCTTGCAGGCCCTGACCATGGCCCACGAAAGCCAGCCACCCCATGCCCCGGGCTGCCTGCACCATTCCGACCATGGCATCCAGTACACGGCCCGGGCCTATCAGGCTACCCTGCAGCGCATGGGCCTGCGGCCCAGCATGGGGCGCATTGGCAACGCCTACGACAACGCCCTGGCCGAACGGGTCATTGGCACCCTCAAGACCGAGTACGGCATTGAGGGGCCGTTTCCCTCGGAAGACCTGGCTCGGCTTGCCCTGGAACAGGCCGTAACCCTGTACAATCATGAGCGTCCGCACCTGAGTTTGCAGTATGCTACACCGGCCCAGGCTCATTTTATGTCATGGCGGATGGCAGGCCAACCTGTCAACGTTTAGCCGGACAACACATAGGTTCCCAGCCTACCTATGAGGGATTGAAACTCCGAGACCCGGAAAGAAATGCCAGAAGTTCAACTTTGTTCCCAGCCTACCTATGAGGGATTGAAACCTTATCATAACTGTTCAGAACTACAGCTGTATCCAGCTTCCCAGCCTCCCTATGAGGGATTGAAACACAACGCGCCGGAACCACAATGGTGGCGCGACACGCATCGTTCCCAGCCTACCTACTGAGGGATGACTCCACCGCAAAAAGGTGGGTGTCAAGCTGTCCAGGCGTAAGCCTGGAGACGAAGGGCCGAAAGGCTCCAGGAGGAAAAACGGCCCAAACATCGTTTCAAAACAAAAATCCTGCGCTCTTGTTTCCCGGTAATCACTCCCTATGGTAGTGATGAATTCTGAAGGTCAGGAACTCCTCCCAAGTCCAGACGTGGTCCGTCAGACCAATGG
>JALWWX010000118.1 GCA_027078675.1 Aquificales bacterium
CAATGACTCCAGAACAGATAAAGGGTATGGAGCTTTTTGTAGGAAAGGCGGGATGTGTTAACTGTCACAACGGACCCAACTTTACAGACAACAAACTGCATGTATTGGGTGTTCCAAAGAACCCCGTAGAAGACGATCCAATGGTTAAGGCTACAAGATCCTTTGTATTAAAAACCCTTGGCTTTAAAAACCACAGGGAGATTGACAGGGATCTGGGCGCCTACTTCCAAACAAAAGATCCTAAGGACAAAGGTGCCTTCAGGACGCCTACACTGAGGGACATTGCAAGAACAGCACCTTACATGCATAACGGTGTATTTAAAACCCTTGATGAGGTTATAGAATTCTATAATGCGGGAGGCGGAGATGTTCCTAATAAGGACCCCCTCCTTAAGCCTTTGAATCTAACCGAAGAAGAGAAAAAAGCCTTAAAGGCATTCCTTGAAGCCCTAACGGGCGAGCCAATTATAATAGAAGAACCAGAACTGCCCGGCATGTAACCCATAAGCCCCCTCACGGGGGCTTTTTCCTTATTTGATGGTAATATATTAAATCCTCATGAGTTGTAAATTTGGTATAGTAGGACTGCCCAATGTAGGAAAATCAACACTATTTAATGCAATAACTGGGACCGCAAAGGCTGTGGCAGAAAATTACCCCTTTTGTACCATAGAGCCAAATGTGGGTGTTGTTGAAGTGCCTGACGAAAGGTTAAAACTGTTGGCTGAGCTTGAGAATTCGGAGAAGATAACGCCTACCTTTGTAGAATTTGTTGACATAGCGGGGCTTGTAAAAGGTGCAAGTAAAGGTGAAGGTCTTGGAAATCAGTTCCTTGCCAACATAAGGGAGGTGGATGCTATAGTTCATGTATTAAGATGTTTTGAGAAGGAAGATGTTGTTCATGTTGAAGGCAGTGTTGATCCCGTAAGGGATGCACAGATAATAGATATTGAGCTTATAGCAAAGGACCTTGAAACGGTAGAGGGAAGGCTTTCAAAGGTTGAAAAATCCGCAAAGGGGGGTGATAAGCAGGCTGTTAAGGAACTTGAGTTTTTAAGAAAAATAAAAGATTTCCTTGAAGATATGGAGCCACTCAGAAAAAGGGTTGATGATCTCGGTGAGGAGATTGTTGAATATATAAACAAAACCTTATTCCTTTTATCCATAAAACCGGTAATATATGTTGCAAATATATCGGAGGATGATTTGCCCGAAGGAAAGGAAAACATACATGTACACAAGGTTAAGGAGATGGCAAGGAAGGAAGGGTCGTCGGTCGTAGTTTTATGTGCGGAATTGGAAGCCCAGCTCGTAGATCTTGAACCAGAAGAGAGGGAAGCCATGCTTAAGGCTTACGGTCTTGAAGAATCTGGTCTTAACAAACTAACCCGCACAGCCTATAAAACTTTGGATTTAATAACCTTCTTTACCACCGGACCGAGAGAGACAAGGGCTTGGACAGTAAAGAGAGGAACAAAGGCTCCTCAAGCTGCAGGTAAAATACACTCCGACATGGAAAGGGGTTTTATCGCAGCGGAAGTAATTAATTGGAAAGATCTCTTAGAGGCGGGAGGTTGGACAAAAGCAAAGGAAAAAGGCATGATAAGACTGGAAGGTAAAGATTACGAAATACAGGACGGGGATGTGGTGTATTTTAGGTTTAATGTTTAAATAATGTAAACGTACCAAGTTCTTTCACGTAATTGAGGAATTTATTATATATGGGATCGGAAGACAAGGTGTACGGATCACCAACAGCTATGAGTTTTCTTTTTGCACGCGTTATTGCTACATTTAATCTTCTGTAATCCCTTAGGAAGCCTATATCACCTTCTTCGTTTGATCTTACGAAGGAAACGATGATGACTTCCTTTTCCCTTCCTTGAAAGCCGTCCACTGTTTTTACTTCAACGGGTGGTAGTATATTTGAAAGCAGGTCCACCTGATCATCGTAAGGAGATATAACACCTATGTGTTCTAATTTAAGACCTCCTTCCACGAGTGCGTTTACTATTTCCTTAACCACCCTTGCCTCTGTTTCGTTAGCAAAGGATGTACTTCCGGGCTTTTGATATTCCTTTCCAATTACTGCAACGAATACAACGACATTTTCAGGATGAAGAATTTCTTTTATTTGTGTGTCCTCAGGTATTTTAAAATTCAAATCCGCTATTGTGTGGTTCTTAACGCTTTCATGTGCTATAAGAAGACCCTTATAAAATGTGTCACTCGGGAATTTCATTATCCTTTCATTCATTCTGTATTGAATTCTCAGCATCTCCGATATATCTTTCCCGCATATATCCATCAGTCTTTCAAACAAGGTATAGGTAAGATCAGAAGCTTCCATGCTTAAAACGGTGGGAGGTAGCTGTTTATGATCTCCCGCCATAACAACTTTGCTTCCTTTAACTACAGGTATAAGACAGGAAGGTTCCGTTGATTGAGTCGCCTCGTCTATAAATACCACATCAAAGTATACATCTTTAAGCGCATCACTACCTGCTGATGAATTGGTAGTACAAACCACATCTGTTTTGGATAGTACAGACTTTATAAGCTTTTCTTCTATATTCCTTGCCCTTTCGTATAGATCCTTTATTGTGGAGTTTATCTTTATCCATTCCGCCATGCTTCTTATTATCTTGGGACTTATACCTCTTACAGAGGTGCCCTTATGCGCGTGTTTAATTATCTGCTCATCAGATAAACCCCTCCTTAATTTAGGCTCGGGTTTTGTGTAAGTTTCCCTCTTTTCTTTCAGTTCTTCAATCCTTTTGTATATTTCAAGGATGTCTTCAAAGCCTTTTTCTTCTCTTACTTTTTCGTCTAAGGTATATATCCTTAACTTTTCGTAAACCCTTACAGGGTTGCCCACCCTTACAACTTTTAAACCTCTTTCTGCCAGCCTTTCCAACATATTATCCACCGCAACGTTTGAATCGGCTGTTGCAAGAACCTTAAACCCTCTTTTGACATGTTCTTCTATGCTGGCTATAAGAGTGGTTGTCTTTCCTGTACCCGGGGGACCGTGTATCAAAAACATCCCCTCAGCTTTTAAGGACCTTTCAACAGCCTTCTTTTGAAACTCGTTTAGCATTTTTTACCCAATATAAACTCAAGGAGTGGATGATCCTTAAGCTTTTTAAGTGCTTCCTCCATTCTCTTGAAGGTAATTTCATTTGAAAAAAGGTCTAACCTTACTCCCTTTTTAAGTGCATAAGGAGGTGGTTTTTCGGAGAAGGCAACGGTGATATAGCGGTTTGTCTTCTCATAAACCGTTCCCTGAACTTCCTTTCCCGTAGGTTTTCCCCTGCTAATCAGAACCACGTCTCCTACCGATATCTCCGTCTCAGGCATAACCTCCCTTGAGTACCTCACAAGATGCATACCCCCAAGACCTACCCCTAAGTACTTAGCCTTCAAGTTAAGTATAGCCCTTCCCCTTCTTTCTCTTTCTTTACCGCTAATGGACATAATCTCTTTGAGGTGAGTCTCCATCTGGGCTTTTCTTTCAAGATGAACAAGTTTAGAGAAGTTGGATATATATTCTGTGTATGAAGAAAATTTTTTTCTTATCATTGTGAATAATTATTGAATAAAATAGACAGATATTCTATCCCAATTCCTTAAGACTTAACGAAAAGCAATACAGATTATTTAGACCACCACAGCCTTCATAAAGAGCGCATCCACCCTCAGGCAGATGAGAAGGCTCAAGATAAGATACTACCGCTGTTACGCTGTGGGATACAGGCTCACCTGCAGAGCCTGCAGGTCCATGAACGGAAGAATTTTTAGCGTTGAAACCGGATACAGGGAGATGCTCAAAGTGATGAAGAACCCCCTCAACCTCCCGCAGATCCGCCCCATAATCACTGAGCCCTTCTACGGGAAAAGCTCAAGGGCACCCGTGAAAACCGTTCCCTTACATCCGGGATGCAGGTGCGTGATGGTAGCCCATACGGAAGAGAGGGAAATAAGGACGGTGAAAAGACCCCAAGGAGTTCCGGAGACCCCCGCTCAGAGGGAACTGGAAGAAAGGTTTCAAAACCTCACATCCCAAGAGAGAGCTAACAAGCTAAGAATTGCCCAGCAGGATGCCCAGTGGGCAAGACCGCCGAAAAGACCGAAAGACAGGCATATAAAGGACTTCCTCGGGAAGTATATCCAGAAGCACTTTGAAAAGCATAAATCGGAGGTAGGAGCCAAAAGTGTGGAAGAGTGTGAAGCCATTACAAGAGATGTTTTGGGAAACCCGGACATAGTATTTGTATCTTTGATAAAGTTTGTAAACCATAAAACCGGAAAGATTGAGAAGGGCACTTACTGGCATTTCTTTAAGGGGAACTTGCACGTTGCTGTGAGCAAGGATAACTACTCCTTATTATCTTTATATAAAGTAGAGGTAGATAAATGGCTGGAAGACGAACTCAAAAAGGGAGCGGAAACGGGAATTATAGAGCTAAAGTAAAGGAACTTATAGAAGATTTAGAATACGCCCTTGAGTATCCGAAGAAACCGGGAATACTCCTTATAGGTCCAGCCAACTACATATGGTGGGAGTCAAGGGATAAGCTCCATGAGATGGGAGCGGATAACCTACCCGAGGTCAAAAAAATAGACAGGAAAATAGTAAAAGAAGTTGCCACGTGGGGAGGAGTATGGTATGACAGGGAGGATGAGTTTAGAGCCTCCAAACCCCTCTCCTACTGGTGGTGGTGGCTTGACAAGATAATGGACGGCGAACTCTCCAAAGACCTCCTTCCCGAGCATGTGAGAGATCTAATTTCTTAGCCTTTAGAAACCTTCACCCTTAACCTCTATCCTGATGCTGAAAACCAAGCTCTACGAAGAGCTTTCCGTAGAGTCTTTTCAAGAAGAAGAAAGGTTCACAACTCTGACAGCCAGGGCGGTTCCTAAGGAAAAATACCCAGATTTTACTGGGTTCTGTACCTTTAGGTGCTTAATAAACGTATATGCCCAAATTTCGTCCTCCCAACCAAGCGCGTGAAGAAGCTGGTAAGGTTTTGCCTTTGCTGAAGCGGAGCAGGTCTACTCCCAGATAAGGGAGGTCCTTTCAGACAGGCTTACGAGAGACATTACTCTCCTTGTAGAAAGGAGAGGTCTTAAAAACCTTAAGGGACTTTACGCGAGAGATGTTAAGGGCTTTATGAGAGCTTTGTATGTGAGCCTGATGCTCGGAAACCTTATAGGAAGACTCCACACCTTAAAACAGACGGGTGAGGAGAAGGAGTTTGCAAGCATAGAAGGTAGCTTTGAAATTCCCTTTGAGGAGTCTATCAGGTTCATGAGATCGCTTGTTCCCATGACGAGGGAGGAGTTTGACAGCCTCTCTCAGGAGCTCAAGTTCAAGGCTTTTACCATAGCGAGAGTCTTTAGTGTGGACAAACTAAGGCTTATATTAGAAGGTATAGAGAAACAGGGAGCGGTCAGATGGAAGTGAAGTGGGTTGTTGAGGACGGCACTAAATACGTAGACCTCCCCAACCTTGCCTATATAACGGAGGTCAATCTATATAACCTGGAGAGCGAAGACCTTGATGTTTACGAGGTCTATACCTATTTCTGGCGTTTTGACGAGGATATAAAGGACTCATCTATTCCTTGCGAGGAGAAGAAGACAGCATTGAAGGTTCTTTGGGAGAACCTGAAAGAGATAAAAGCTAAAGATGAGTCTTGGATAGATGCCTTCCCTAAGGATGAAAACGCCCCCTTGTCGCGCTGGTGGTGGCATCCCAAACTATGGAACAATAATATAGACATCTACGAGGTTCTTAAAAATGTATGCCCTGAGGATAAATGACTCTTCTCCAGAGGTTGAAAGGATAGACAACCTCATAGAGGACATAGAGCAGTCAATAGAAGTGATACTCACTACTCCAAAGGGTGCGAAGATTTGGGAACCTGAGTTCGGATGTGATCTGATGAACTACATAGACAAGATAGCGCCCAATGTTATCCCGCGTCTGATAGCGGACATTTGGGATGCGATAGAAAGGTGGGAAGATAGGGTAAACCTTCTTAACGTTGACATTGAAAAGTTAGAACAAGAGGGGAGCTACAGACTTTTGAGGTTCAATCCTTATAGGCACCTAATAAACAATCTCCCTACATCTCAAACTTCGTTCCCGGGAGGAAATGTTTCAATCCCTTATAGGCACCTAATAAACTTGAAGGCCATAGTATCCGCATGGGAAAAATTCGGGAAGTTTCAATCCCTTATAGGCACCTAATAAACCTATACGATTGATTATCACCCTCAAGACAGGTATAACGTTTCAATCCCTTATAGGCACCTAATAAACTTCATTGAATGTAGAGAAGAAGCCTTTCCGTTGAGGTAGTTTCAATCCCTTATAGGCACCTAATAAACTACACCGACAATGTCTTCTTTGATACGTTCTCTTGTCTGTTTCAATCCCTTATAGGCACCTAATAAACACTTTTAATGTGGTTGATTATCAAAGATAAGGCGGAAGGGTTTCAATCCCTTATAGGCACCTAATAAACCCTCATAGAACCCGAACCCATAGCGGTCAAGAAGACCAGTTTCAATCCCTTATAGGCACCTAATAAACTCAAACAGCTTGCCCTCAACTACTGGGAGATAGCAATGGAGTTTCAATCCCTTATAGGCACCTAATAAACCTTTTAGGGACGAATTCTCGTGATTTGCGAACAATTCTGTTTCAATCCCTTATAGGCACCTAATAAACACCCCCGGAGAAGATTATGGATACTTGGTGGTGGAGTTTCAATCCCTTATAGGCACCTAATAAACTATATAATCAGATACCGGAAGTTCCCAAAGAGTACAGTTTCAATCCCTTATAGGCACCTAATAAACTCAGCACCATAAAAAACCTCCAGACCCCGAGGGGAAGGAGTTTCAATCCCTTATAGGCACCTAATAAACAAGAAAGCTCTTGAAAACACCATAGACACGAAAGCTCGTTTCAATCCCTTATAGGCACCTAATAAACGGAGAAATTCAAAGCAAGACTATTAGAGGCAATAGATGTTTCAATCCCTTATAGGCACCTAATAAACACCCGTATGCTTTCACCTGATTTTGTCTGAAGCTCGGTTTCAATCCCTTATAGGCACCTAATAAACGATAACTTTGATCCTCAATATGTTCATGAGTTTTACAGTTTCAATCCCTTATAGGCACCTAATAAACCGGCGTCTTCCGAGGTTTCGGATTCTCTTTCAACCTTCAGTTTCAATCCCTTATAGGCACCTAATAAACACCATACACGATGACGGAGTAGTCCTTGAGGAGGAAGAGGTTTCAATCCCTTATAGGCACCTAATAAACCCCGCCATCCTTTTCATTATTCAAATGCCAATGAAACAATTTTACAACAATGTATAGAAGTTATTCTACATCCATTTTTAATGGTTATCAAATGGAGCTTATTTTCTGTTTGTCATGAATCTTGCAAAAATCTTGGGAGGTGGACAGAGGTATTGGTAGAGTTAGATTATAAAATCTTCGTGGGAAGGTTTATCAACACCTATGCTTTCACGCTGGTAATAGTGTTTTGTTCTGAACTTGTAAATTATAACGGAGTCATAATTCTCATCAAGTATTGACCTAAGTTCATCTTTAAGTATCCTTAGGTTTGCTTCACTTATCTCTCCCTCAAAGACGGAATTCTGAACATGTGTTAAATACTTTCTGCAAATTTTTAGAGCTTTAGCAACTCTTTCTTCCTTTACATCATAGACCAATATTACGAACATCACCATTCACCCAGAAAGGGAATGTATGTTTCTTCTTCCATAAAGTGCTTATAAAGTTTGTAACATTCTATTCTTATAAGCTTTCTGTAAGATACTTTGCCAAGGTTCTTGTGTTTTATAGTGGTATTAAGTTTGTCTTCGTATTCCTTAACGAATATACCTTTTCCTTTTTCATTCAGATAAGAAAAGCCCACTTCCTCTATAAAGTGCTTTAGTTGTATCTGTCCCTTATTCAGGAGCGAAAAGATCACTCTGTCCACTACAACTGGCTTGAATACCTCAGCTATATCAAGGTTAAGAGTAAAACTTCGCTGGTTTGTCTCATGCAGATAGCCTATTCGCGGATCTAAATGTGTTCTGTATATCTCGCTCAGGACCGTGGTGTAGAGCAAGGAGTTTCCAAAACTGATTAGTGCGTTGAGGGGATTCTCCGGCGGTCTTTTGCTCCTCCTTTCAAAACTGAATTCGGGTGGTTGAATGATTATGTCAAAAGAAGCGTAATATACCTTTCTTATATCTCCCTCTATCTGCATTAGTTCTGGTGTTGAGGAAGCTTCGGAAATCTCCTTCATCTTCTTTTCTATGTTTTCTATAAACTCACTTAGATTCTTCCCTTTTCTTCTGTAATACTGAAGATTTTTTAGCATGTTGTTGACAGCTCCTGCTACAAAACTTTTGGCAAGATAAATGCGGTTTTCTGGGTCAAGGTAGTGTTGAGCCTGTTTAAGGATAATATACCCAGAATTTAAAGCTTCACGGGGGTAGAAGCTACCTATATAGTATCCGTAACGATTGAAAAAATGAATAGGGATTTGATTTTTTGTAAGAAACTCAAGAGCTCTTTTATTTATGTCAAGTTCACCGAAAACTTTTATTTCTGAAACTGAGTTTATGGGTATTACCTTTCTGCCTTCTTCCGTTTCAAGAGCAAGTGTGTTTTCCCTTCTTTCAAGTCTTCCGCTGGAGAAAATGTATAAAGGCTTTTTCATGCCCAGCACATATTTCTATATGCACACTTTTTGCAGTAAGGTATCTTCACTGCAGAAGGAGGTCTTTCCATACTTATAATACCTTCAATATCTTTTATTGCTTTTTCCAACGCTTTCTCTACGTCTGGAGTGAGCGAAATCTTCAGGCGCCTTCGCTCTTCTGGAACAAGCAGAAGACCTTCCATCTTTATACCCTTTTCTCTCTTCATATAATATAGGTAAAAAGCTACCTGCATTCTTGCACTTTCAAGGTAACGGGTGCTTTTCTTTATTTCTCCTATTACCTTTTTTCCTGGTAGTATATCTATCTTGATGGTGTTGTCTATATTAAGCTCCTTTTTCCTCCGCTGGTAAAAGATCTCGTGAATGTGCCTGCCCAAAGCGATGTAATCGTTTTCCTGCTCAGGTTCTATACCGTGTCCTATAAGCCAAACTTCCCTTTTGCAGATGTAGTAATACCAGATGAGTGTTCCGCCTATGTTTATCTTTGACTCATAAACCAATGAAACCGCCTCCCTTTTCTATGAACCCAGTTTCTTTATCATAGTAGCTACTTATGTGCTTTTTATCTACAACAAATGTATTTAAGTCCTCATCCCAGAGAGGCTGGTTGTCCCTTATATCAACCGAAACGACGAACTTAAAAAAGTCGGGCTTTATCTTTTCAAATTCTTCCCTTGCTTCAAAAATGTCTATTTTTTTTGCTCTTATGTCTTTAACTATGTGCTTTGCTCTTTCCCAGATCTTAACTGCTTCATCGTTCAGCTGTATAAAAACATCCTTTTTAAAAGGCAGATCTTCTATGAGACGGAAGCTACTTACAGAAATTTTCTCTTCATCACCTGTGAATCTGAAACATTTAACCGCTTCCAGTATATCTTCCGAGTCATCCTTACTTATCTTGCTCCACAGAGTTTTAAAGTAATCCTCTATCAAAAGCGTAAAGTCTTTTTCAGATAGGCTTTTTATACCTTCCAGCAATTTTTGAGTTACATTTATTAAGACAGAATCGTAAACACCTTTTGTAAAGGGTTGCCCTTTTTCATCCACGAGTTTGACCACTCTGAACTCACCTTTCTCTTTTCCCATATTCCTGTTACATCTTCCCGCGGACTGGTTTAGGGAATCAAGTGGGGCGAAATCTCTGTAGACAATGTCAAAGTCTATATCTACTCCAGCTTCAACAAGTTGCGTGCTTACAACAATCCTGTATTTGCCTTTTTTAATTTTTTCTATTCTTTCTTTTCTCTCGTAAGGGACTACTGATGTTGATAGGTAGCATATCTCTTCATTAAGCATATCTTTGAGTTTTTTATAAATTTCTTTTGATGAAGATATAGTATTGGCTATAAATAGATAAGTTTTGTCTTTTCTTAAATCCACGCTTTCTAAAAACTCATCAATAGTTCTTTCTCTGAGATCAAAGTAAGCTGTTATCCTATCAAGCTTATTAAGATATTTTTCTTTTGAAGAAAGTTCTATACATTCATCTATAAGATACGGTTGAGTTGCAGTCATAAATATAAAATAGGTGTTGATATTTTCAGAGACTTCCCTTATTACATTCCTTAATAGATACCAATATTTGGTAGGAAGGGATTGTACTTCATCCAGAATAACAATTGAGTTAGCCAGCTTGTTAAACCTCCTTGAAGTGGAGTTCCTGAAAGATATAAGGGTTTCAAATAACTGCACAAAGGTTGTTATAACTATCTCAGAGTTCCAACCTTCTGTGAGAATTCTTGATACTCCATAGTCAAATTCTTCATCCTCATCCTTGAATTTACCTGCCTGTGATAGATGGTGATGTTTTAGCAAAATATTACCACCTACTTCAGGAAATGCTTCTCTGAGTATTTTCCCTAACACATCTGCATTTTGGTCTATTATGCTGAGAAAGGGAAGAGAGTAGATTATCCTTGGAACAATTCCTTTTTCTTTTATAATTGCCTCCCTAAGTTTAAGGGCAAAAGCAAAACCTGTTAGGGTCTTTCCCATTCCCGTAGGTAGTGTGATAGAGTAAAGCTTTTGTGAGAGATCTATTTCATGTGTTATAACTTCATTTAGAGCTTCATCTCTAAGTTTACTAATGGGTGATTCCTCTTTTAAGTTTTTATCTTTGAAGGAGATAACTACCTTTGATGGTATTTCTTTAATCCTTTCCGGCTTAAAGGGTTTTGCTCCTGCTTCTGTTTTATCTGAATCCAAAATGAGTGAAAAAAGATACTGAAATGTTATGAAATCTTTTACTTCAGTTACACATTTCCTTATATTTCTTCTGAATTTCTTAATTTCTTTTAGGATGTCTGATAAAGAAGATAGGAATGACGTTTTATTAAAGTATATAGCTTCCTTAAGTTCCTTTGGTATGTTAAGATTTGAAATGAAAATATTGGTCCTTTCCTCGTTTATATTTTCCACTTGGATTTCAAGAAATTCAGCTTCTGATTTCAAATCTATAGAAGCTTCCTCATAGAATGAACGAAGATTAGTGTGGTGTCTTTTACAAACGACATAGGAAAAGAATAAAAGAAGGGGATCTGTGATTAAATTTTTGAGACAGTAAAAAGTGTAAACCGCAGACAAAAACGCATGTTCTTTGAGGCGTCCTACTTTTGGTCTTTCCCCTTCCATCAAAGCCTTCATATACTCCTGAAAGTACGAAGTACATTTCCCAAAGTCGTGAAAAGCTGTTGAGATTATAGCAGTTGTTTTAAATTCCTCATTTAAAATGGGAGTTCCTTCCATATAGAAATACATAAGGTCAAGACAACGGTTGATGTGATCTTCTATGAATATGTAAGGATGTGAGTAGAGTTTAGATTTTTTTTCTATTTTATCCTTTTGCATAGAGTTCTTCCCTCAAAAGTTTCAGAAATAATAAGATCTCTTTTGTTTTATCTTTCTCGGATTTCCAAATTATTTTTATAGTCATTATCCCAAATGCAATTATAAGTACAGTAGCTCCTACAACGATAAAAAAAAATAAAGAACAGGAACCTAATACAGGTACCAATGATGCAGTCAACTACTCCTCCCTGACGGAAGGAGCTTGTAGGTGAGGTTAGCCATGCACAGCACAGCCAACGCTCCCTACATCGGGACGGTTGACGACGCCCCACACGGAGGGACTTGCCTCTCCGTGCCCCGACTTCCCTCCCAGGGAAGCCAGATAGTTCTTAACTATGTTCCTGCTGGCGTTGAGGTCTGCATTAAGTTGGAACCCACACCCCTCACACACAAAATGTGCTTGGTCTCTTCTGTTCTTTCTGGATACGTGCCCACATTTGCTACACTTCTGAGAGGTATACCGTGCATCTACATAGACCACTCTTATCCCTTTTACCTGCGCCTTATACTCTATCAACCTCTGAAGCTGGGCAAAATTCCAGCTGTGTATCCATCTCCTGTTTTGCTTGCCAGCTTTTATCCTCTTCCTTATCCCCTTGAGCTTCTCAAGAACTATCACACCACCAGCAGGAACAAGCTCCACTATCTCCTTGGCTATCTTGTGGTTAACCGCAGTCCTAAACCGTTTCTCCCTCTGCGAGAGCTTCTTAAGGTGCCTTTTGGCAGAGGGAGTGCCTTTGGACTGCAGACGTTTCCTAAGAGCTTGATACCTCTCAGATACAGCCCTTACGTGTCCTCCATCAAAGAACCTGTTTATCCTTCCATCAGGTGTAGAGACCACAGCAAGCTTGCGGAGTCCAAGGTCAACTCCTACAAAGAAGTCTCTGGTTTCCACTTCAGGAACTTCCTTTTCTACGTTTATGTTGAGGAAAAACTTCTTGAGCTTTTTGTCGTATTTGAGGTTGGCAGAGGTGACCTTCCAGTCAAGGTATTGTTTGAAGTAGTCAGGAACCTTTATCCTGAATCTCTGCCTTCCCTTGATGGTGGCAAGAGAGACCTCCTCTCTATCCAGCCAAACGCTGTAGGAGCGTTTATCGTATCTGATGGCGGGATTGTTGCTCTGAGGGCATTTGCTTTTAAGCCCTTTCTTCTTTCTCTTTATGGCAGACTTGAGGCTCTCTGTAGCCACAACCCTTGCGGAGATAACGAGCTGAGAAGGGAGGGAGGTTTTATCTCTCACGGTGTAGTAAGTAAGGTTGTGGAGCTGGACACCGTTCCAGATTTGAGCTTCCCACCCTATCTTGCAGGTGTAGTTGTAAGCGAACTTGTATTGTTCAAGGGTTTCAAGGAGTATCTGTTTTTGTTCTTTGGTGGGTTTGAGGACGAGTTTAAGGGTTCGCTGGAGTTTCATATCCATATACTACCTCAATATTTGCAAACTTTCAAAGGCGGTCTCCTCCCCTCCCTTATGGAAGGGGTCTCCGACCGCAAGGAGGAAAAAGATGAAACAATGCAAAATCTTTATACTTATCTATATTGTAGAAGTTTATAATAGATTTGGCAGACGCTATAATGGCTATTATTTCAATAATAACTATAGCACTTAAGTATAACATATTGTAAAGTAGGTTTCATTAAATAAAAACAAAATAAGCAATACCAGAATGGAAATAAAATATATAACAAATATAAGAATTCGCACATAACTACTTAGCAACCATTTGCGGAATATGCGCCATAGGCTAACTTGATTATAAGTTTTTAACACTTTTTGATATAACAGAATTATATCTTTATTATGGGATGCCACAAGTAAATGACCTCCCCGTTTTCAAGTTCTACAGTATTACTGAACTTTCCATATATACTTCCACCGTCCATATTAAAAATTACATCTTCATAGCTTAGAACCTTCCTGCTATTATCCATATAAGTAGGTATTCTCTCCTTACCTATTCTCTGAATTCTTCCAAGGTCTATTTGTTGAACGAGTTTTGAAGGTATAACACTGTCAACTTTACTTACTGTATTAACTTTTTTACCCTCGTATATACCTTCAAATGTGAAGTCTGCAATAAGCTCAGACAAGCCAAGGGAAACAGTATAATGTGTTTTGTGCTCTTTAAGAAGATAAGCAAGATTGTTTAAAAAGCTTTCATCTCCGCTTATATATATTTTATAGACAGGATCTTTTACGAACTCAGCTTTTATTTGTGTTCTAAGTGTTTTATTGACATCACCTTTTCTTGAGGGTATAAGGGTGGGATCAAATTTTCCGGAACTTCCTTTTGTAAATATCAGATTCAACCCCATCCTTACCTTCTTAAGGGGAGCTCTTAGGGAAACACCTACAGAGATACTTTTAGTCTTTTGAAGATATTCACTTTTTGAAAAGCCCATAATAGCTCCTATAATCCCTCTTACGGTCGGTGGAGGTGGGAAGGGGAAAGTAAGAGGAGAAGATGTTGTGTAGAACTTTCTAAAGTGAGCCAGATCCCCGAATAGTATGAGGGATAAAACTTTCACTTTTTTAAAGCCTCCAGGAACTCTTCTGGTGAAATATTTATATCCTTTAGGATCTTTTTCAACAAGACAGGAGAAATATCCCTGCCTTTATGTATTGGCACTACTGTTATGCGACCGTCTTTATGTTTCATTACCTTATGAGAACCTTTTTGTCTTACTTCCGTGAAGCCTAAAATTTTCAATACCCGCACCACCTCCTCAGGTTTCAAAATAGGTATTTTTGACAACTTTATACCTCTATCGTGTGCGTACCTACAAACTCCGATTCTATTTGAATACCCTCTTCAAGAAGCAGTTCAAGAACTTCTTTCATATTCTTTTCAAGTTCTTCTATGGTTTCACCTTGTGTATGCGCTCCCGGTATGCCAGGTATGTATCCTATATAAAGTCTGGTTTCTGGACATCTTTCTATAACCATTGTGAACTTCCTCTCCACCTTTGACCCTCCTTAGTTATAAATTTAATCATTTTCAAAATCAAACTCTTCTACCTCTACACCTTCAAAGACGCTCTCTATACCCTCCTTCAACCTTACCCTGTCACCCAACTTGTATCTCACCTTCTCTATCTTGCTTTTGTATTTCTGGGCTTTCTCTTTTAACTTGGTAAGGTCTATCTCCACATCCTCTATATCCCTTATCTCTTCGTCCCTCTTTTCAGTATTTATTCTAACCAACTTGTCCAGCTCTCCCATGTGGGTTAAAGTTCCTTCCCTGTAGATTATTTCTATTAGCAAGCGCGGTTCGTGACCGAACTTGGAACGTGAGATTACATCTGTGGAACCTTTGTGTCCCAGCCACATAGCTTTCAGCATAGCATCTATGTCTTCATCTTTTAATCCTGTTTCCTGAGATGCCTTTTCATTTGCTATACCGTAGAAAACTATTAATGAATAGGGAAGTACATATACTTCTGTCATTGTTCCTTGGGCCTTTTGCTCTGCTGAGGGCATAACTGTAGTTCCCTTGATAAACTCAAGCTTTACCCTATGCAGAGATTTTCCAAACTTAAACTGCACCGGTCCTGTGAAAGACTTTTGTTGATTTTTAATGGCGAACGTTCCACCAAATAGTCTTATGTCTATGCACTTTTCAAGGACTGTGCTATAGTCGTTTCCATATTCGGAAAAGATATCTTCTTTGGTCTTTAACTTCTCTTCTTCATCCCTTACTTCCCTTATGAATATTTCATATCCCATATCCGCAAGTTGATCTCTTATTGTCCTTTTTAACCTTACATCGGTTACGTAGTTTATACCGGTTTCCTCATCAATCCTTGGCTTGTTTTCATCCATAGGATCTCCGTTAGGATTTGCCCAGCTGACATCGTAGAGGAAAAGAAATTCTCGTCTATTCTTCATGATTTTCCTCCCTATTGTATATAAACTTAGCTATAGTATCAAACATACCCATGCCAAGGGCAAAGAAAAAGTTCATTTCCTCTGCACTAATATTCCAGGACGAGGGTGCTCTTGAAAGGTATTGGGACGCAAGTTTAAACAGCCTATCTTCTCCCGCTCCGTATCTGCCGTATTCTTCAAGCTTGATCCTTACTTCCGGAAGTAGCCCTTTCAAATCGTTTTCGCTCATTTTTAGGCCTTTCAGCTTCTTGAGAAATGGTTTGCTTCCTCTTTCGTTTTTCTGAACTCTTAAAAGCCTTTCTGTTAGCGCACCCATCAGGAACAGACCCTTCTTTAAATCCGTATTAACGGAGGGAAGATTTTCAAGGAAATCTTCAAGATTGTTGAAGCCTAAGCTCTCCATAATTACCTCCCCTGATGTTAGTTTAACAAACAAGAACACACCGAAGGCATCTTTTATATCAAAAAGATAGCTTTCCTCTGATTTGCTGATTGAATTCCTTATCCTATTTAATAGAAATCTAATAAGAAACTTCTCGTTTACCTTTAAACCTCTGAAAGTTTTGTCCACCACTTCAAGGAAATATTTATGGAGATCTGGATTCCTCTTTGATGTGTCGCTCTTTGAGAAAAACTTATATACTGTACCGTAAGTGAAGCTTTTTTCAAGTCCAAGGAACTTTTCTACTTGTTCTTTGGCGTGAAAAAGCTGTTTAAGTCTGGATGGGTATATATCCTGTAAGCTAAGGAGTATTCTTTCTGCTCCTTGTTGAGACTCCAAAAATAACAGATTCACAGTAAGAATATCCTTTTCCTCGCTAAGAATATCAAGGATTTCGTCTTCGTCACTCAGAAGCACTCTCTTTTCTCTATCAGAGAGCTTTATTTTTCTTACCTCATCGTTGAATAGAATTTCCATAACCTCTTTAACTACTTCTTCCCTTTCTATCAGTAGTTCGGGTATCAGCTGATATTTAAGTCCTGCCAAGTTGAATCTTAATTTGTTTTCTATAAGCTTTTTCCCCTCCTCCATGTAGCGCTTACACTCATAGCAGATTGGGAAGTTTTTGTAAGCTTCTCTTTTGTCAAAGCCTCCAGATATGTATCCTGGTTTGTCTATGGTGTAGAACTTGTAGGGAGATATATCTCCGCTAACTTCTTTCTCTTCAAGACATACAGCACATATAGCCATCCCCCTGCTATCTTTTCCTTCTTCCATGATGAGTTTTTTGACTGCCTTTTCAAAACCTTCTATTTCCCCTACATAATTACCACCTATCTTCATAGTGAGAAGTATCCTTTCCTTCTTAGGAATATCTACAAGAGTCTTATCTATTTTTTCTTCAATCTTTTCCTTTTCCAAGCTCAGCGGTGGCAGATTTTTTTCAACTTTTTTGCAGGAATTGAGAGCTTTTTCCATATTGTCCAATGTTTTCATAATAGGAGATTTTTTGTCTCTTTCTTTCTTCTTTCCTCTGTTTAGCAAAAGGGTAGGAGCAAGAGTTGGTGGATTACTGCTTTTGGCTTTCTTATAAAGATACTTAGGTAACTTTTCTCTTTCAAACTCTTCCAGTTCAATATCTATGAAATTACCCTTTTCATCAAAGTTCAAAACTAAAACTTTATCCGCTTCTACATAATCGTAAGGCTTGACCTCCCCAAACTTTAAACCTATCTCCCTCACAGCCCTAAGCATTACAGAACCTTCTCCACCATTCCAAAGCCCTGAGGATTCTTAGCCCCCAGGCCTGCTTCAAGGGCAAGTCTTAAAATATCAGGATCACCACTTAATTTGAAGTAACCTTCCCATGCTTCTATTAATGTACCCTTGTAGACAATCTTCTTCCTGTAAGTTTTGTTCAGCTTGACAGGTTCAATTTTCAGTTCCTCCCTTGGAGTTTTAGTATATATGAGCTCATATTTTTTTACAAGATTATTTCTAATAAGTTCATAGAATTCTTCTTGCCATGGATTAAAGTATATGAATTTTTTGGTTTCACTGTTGATAGGTGTTCTATATACGGTAATGGGGGACAGGCATCTTACAGTTATTTCCTCTGAGACATCAGGTGTTATAACTTCAATTGAATTCAGAAATAAACGGTTTCTTCCTAAGGTTAGGTTTTCTTTTTTTAAAAATGTTTTGGCTGATGATGAGATTATGTCAGCAAGCGGTGATGCGAAGTATATAGTAATAGGGGGTAAAAAAGACACAGTGGTTTTGCTCTTTTTTACCATCTTCCCTATGATTTTAGAAAAGGTAAACATTTTGAATCTTCTTTTACCGTAAACAAAACCTATATCATGTAAAAACCTTGACAGGATAGGATCCATATTCCTGTAGAAAAAGGCTTGTAACAAGCTGTTGTAGTTCTTAGGTAGGCGGATTATGTTTTCTGAGATCAGGTTAATTTTTAAAATCATATCACCGTAACTATAACCTTCCTTCTTCTGGGACCGTCAAATTCTGCGAAGAAGATGGATTCCCAGGTTCCGAGGGTTAATTTGCCTTCAACGATGGGTATTACCCTTGAGTTGCC
>JALWWX010000119.1 GCA_027078675.1 Aquificales bacterium
CGACCGCCGCCCGCATCTGGATCTACATCCTTACTTTTCAGGACACGACCCGGATTCCACCGGCGGTTGCGGTGCCACTGCCCCGGAAATAGCCTCTGACATTATGCAGACGCACAGATCCAGTATTTGCTCAGCGAAGTGGAAGAGGCGCAGCGGCGCTCGCCTATGCGGGCGACCAGCCGGATCGCCTCTACAGGTAGGATGTGACAAGGGGATGGAGCAACTGGAAGCGCCGACTTTCGTCGGCAACAACTGGAAGCGCCGACTTTCGTCGGCATATTTATGCACGCTAAAGCGTGCGCTCCCGGTAGATGCACACTGAAGTGTGCGCTCCCAGTAAATCCCACAGGGAGCGCCGGCTTTAGCCGGCAACGTTGCAAATGTGTAGGGGCGACCGGCCGGTCGCCCCTACGAGTGGAATGTGGCAAGGATATAGACGCCAACACTGGGAGCGCCGACTTTAGTCGGCATGCACGCTGAAGCGTGCGCTCCCAGCAAATCCCACAGGGAGTGCCAACTGGGAGCGCCGACTTTCGTCGGCAAAGAAAGTGTGCACCCTAAAGGGTGCGTTCCCAGTGAATGCACACTGAAGTGTGCGCTCCCGGCAACCGTGTGTGGGCGACCCAGTGGGTCGCCGCTACCGGCAGGGATTTGGGTAACTCGCTGGTTGTCCCTACGAGAACGTGTGGATGCCAGTTCTCTGCAAATTACCCCTGTTACCACTGCTGTTCGAATCGGAGTTGCAGGAAGTATTCCGAGAGTGCGGGATCGGAGTACAGTCGGGCAGCCGCTTCCAGAAAGAGTGTGCCCAGCGCTCCAAGGCGGTAGTGTCCACGCAGCAGGGCAGCATAGTTGCGGAGGGATTGCTCAACACCGAAGCCGAGGCTGAGGGAGAGGGCAAAGTTGGGACTGAACGTGTAGCTGGGCATCAGTTGCACCTGATACGATTCACCGATAGTGGTGTCTGGAACATCACCGGTGGGGACGGTATAGAACAGATCGAGCTGGAGTTGCAGTGGGAAGGCAAAACTCAGAATTTGATTGGCAGTGAAGGTATGCAGAACGAATTGCTGCGATCGCTGCTGCGTTTGCTGAGAATAATTGAGCAATGTAACCAGTCCGGTTCGACCGATCCGCAGCGGGTAACTGAGCATCACGCGCCAGAGATCCGTTGCAAAAACCAGCGTATCCTGTCGCTGCGCTGAACGGTGGGCAGCAATGAAAAGGGTGGGGAGGCGTGGGAGTCGCAGCCGCAATTGTCCACCCATTCGCTGCGTGCGTGTCGTCACCGGTTTCGTTCCCAGAATGTTGTCTTTTTCCTCGCTGTATCGGAGCCGGAGCGCCACGCGTCGTTTCCATAAATGTTGTTGAAGCTGAACGGATTGCTGCTGCCAGTCAGTCCGCAGCACTGGATTACCGAAGGTACGGAAACCGGGACCGACCATCTGCGCCCGGAGATGCACCTGCGTTCCTGTTTCCGGCAGGGTGGTGCGGAGCTGGAGGGTA
>JALWWX010000120.1 GCA_027078675.1 Aquificales bacterium
AAGGGGTATAGGTATAAAGGTAATACTAACAGATAATTTTTATCACAGCATTGACACGGAAAAGGATCTTGAAATTATAGAAGCTTTACTGCGGGAAGGCTCTTAACAATATTCCTTATAAGCTCAAAATTAAGGGAATGTCCCCCATTGTATGAAACTATCCTTCCTCTGATGGGTGCACCAAGAAGATAAAGATCTCCTATAAGATCAAAAACTTTATGTCTTAAAGGTTCATCAGGATACCGCAACCCTTCATCACTGTGAATACCTTCCTTACCTATTATAAGCACATTCCTTGTAGATCCACCCTTTCCGTAGCCCCTCTCAAGTATGGTGTTAACATCTTCAAGATAGCAGAAGGTCCTTGCCCTAACGATCTCTTCAGGATCACCGCCACTGTAAGTGAATATGTCTCCACAATCAATATGGTTAATACTACCTTTATATGTAACCTCAAAAGAAACGGAGGGATGAGCCTCAATATAATTTCCTGGTTCTCCTACTTTTACATACCCCCTCAGGCTTATAGGTTCAATATAAACACCCGTATCAACGATATTATCCTTCAGGGCTATATAAAACTCATATCCGCTACCGTCCATAATGGGAACCTCAAATCCTTCCAAAAATTCAACAATCGCATCGCTTATACCCAAAAGGTGAAAAACCGCAAGCAGATGCTCAACCGTTTTAACCGTAACACCTTCCCTTTCAAGGTCCGTGGACATCACGGTGTTTGATACATATTCAAAGGAAGCGGGAATCTCTACCCCTCTTATATAAAACTTTATACCGTCTCCTGGCTCCGCGGGATGTATGAGTATCCGCGATCTTTCCCCGGAGTGTATCCCTACACCTTCAAAGCTTACTCTTTCATAAACCGTTTTCCTGTTCATATCCGTTTTTTATATATCAAGAACCGTGCCATATATTCGCCAGATACTCCGCAACCGCTTCCATGCTTGGTTTTGAAGGGGTTAAAACCTTTTCAATACCGTAATCCCCTAAGCAAGATTTGGTAGTTTTGCCAATGGAAACTATAAGGATGTCTTGCAAATCTATGTTACCCCTGCAGTTTTTTAAATTTTCAAAAAATCCAACAACAGCGGAAGGACTTGCAAAAACTACCGCATCAGCCATCCTCACCCTGCAAATGATTACCGAAGGTTTGTAATAAATATTGAATGTCTTATAAACAGGAAAGGAAAAAACAGTAAAACCCATCCTACGCAGGCATAAAATAGCCTCTTCCCTTCCCGCTTCAGCCCTCGGTATCCATACAACCCCCCTCCTTTGTGCTTCCATAATCTCACATATACCCTCAGCCCTCTGATCCTTCGGCACCAAGGAAACCTTGTAGCCCTTACCTTCAATAAACCTCCGAGTCTTTTCACCCACCGCTATTATAATCGCATCTGGAGGAACTACCGCCCTCTTCTCAAAGTACTCAAAAGCCCTTTTACTCTGGAACACTATATAATCCGGATTCCTATCTGGACAGGTAAAGGGTATATCCACAGTTTTTATAAGAGGTAATTTTACAATCCACATACCCCTCCTTAAAAACTCTTTCTTGTCCTTCTCTATATCGCCTATCTCCCTTGTAAGGAGTACACTCCTTTTCAAACTTCAAACTCCTTCTCAAGCTTCTTTATCTCCTTATTGTAGGTTTCCCTGCTTATCTCCCCCTTTATAAGTCTGTTTGAAAGTATGTTAAACTTCTCCTCTATCTCCTTAAGTTTTTTTATCTTTTCCTCCTTAAATCCCAAAAGCTCCCCGAAAAGTATGGCGTCTTCCCTTTCGTAAGATTTAATAAGCCTACATATCTCCTTTATGTTCCTTTCCGTTATGGCCTTCTTTATGGCTGATTCCATATTAAGGACCTCTTCAAGGGACCCGAACTTTTCTATATAAAAAGCCTCCTTTTCTCCGACCTTTCCGGATATAACATACCTGTCCTCTTCAATTCTGAAAAGTTCAACAACCATTTTCTTTTCTCCCACCTCAATCGTATCGTGAAATATCTTAAGTTTACTTTTTCTCTTCTTTTCCTCACTCAACATATACTCCCTAAAAGTCTGTCCTCCGAATACGGTTATTATCTCCTTTCCGTATTCCTCCGCCCTTTCAACGAGATACAAGCTGACATACTTAAGCAGCTCCCTGTTAACATCCTTAGCCCTCAGGGTATGGCTTAAGATAATGTCCATCCTCTCGTTTTCAAAAACAATACCGAAAGCACCCGCCTTCAGAGATGTATTCTCCGTAAGAAGAAACCTCAAAAGCTCATTCTCCGGAGACAAGCCGAAGGCAACGAAGGATGTCATAAGTATGTAAATATCTTCATCCTCCTTGTAAACCTCAACGCTCAGTGCGGTTGAGCCTATGGGTATGAAGAAGGTATTCTTTTCTTTGTAGACATTAAAATATCCAAAAATATCAATAAGATACTTGTTCAGAAGAAGAATTATTCTCTCTTCCCTGTTCATTTATAAGACTTTATTTTAGCACTTCCCCCCTTATATTTCCGTAACCCCTCATAAAGTCCTCTCCCCTTATCCTCTTACCCTTAGGTGATATAAGCTCCCTTATCTTCAAAGCCCCCTCACCGCATGCAACTATAAACTCCCTCTCATCAATTATCTCCCCGGGGAAACCGTATCCTTCAACCACATCAGCATTAAGTATCTTTATTCTAATATTTCTAAAAAAGGTAAAAGCATCGGGAAAGAAAGCCCTTATCCTATCCCTTACACTTTCAGCATCCGCCTTCCAACATATCCTCTTCTCCTCCTTCCTTATAAGGGGAGCGTAGGTAGGTTCACCTTCTTGAGGTACGGGTTTTAGATTGCCTGACACCCATTCCTTAATGGTCTCTATTAGAAGCCTTGCCCCTCTTTCCGCAAGTTTTTCAGCAAGGGTAAGCCTGTTGTCTTCCCGTTCAACGGGTATAACCTCTTGAGATAAAATATCTCCCTCATCCATCCTCTCATTTATGAGCATAACCGTATTTCCTGTCTCCTTCTCTCCCGCAAGGATAACCCTCTCTATGGGGGCAGGACCCCTGTACTTAGGTAGGAGGGAAGCATGCAGGTTAACCGCACCGTGAGGTGGTTTATATATAACCTCGGGGGGTAATATCATACCGTAGGCGACGACAACTATAAGATCGGGCTTAAGCTCATCAACAATATTTTTAAGCTCCTCCTTGTTTAAAGGTTGAAACACTTTAATCCCTCTCTCCGTAGCAATAAGTTTAACGGGTGGAGGTGTAAGCCTTTTACCCCTTCCCGCGGGCTTGTCGGGTTGTGTAACAACAGCCTTTACTTTAAAAAAAGGGTCCTTTAAAAGGATTTGCAAAGAGGGTACCGCGAAGGAAGGAGTACCCATAAAAAGAACTTCTATCATTCAGGATACACCGAACTCCTTTCTTACCTTTTCCGCTATCTCGTCCCTTATCTCAAGCACATCGGGTTCTATAACCTGCCTTGCCATCTGGAAAAGTACATTGTTCTCCTTCATTATATGCTGTCTAACTATGTCTATAAGCTGTTTTATATATTCCTCTCCTCCTTCCCCCTTACTATGAAGCTCCCTCACCCTTGATACTATCTCCCTCATCATCTCATGTTCCTGAAGCATAACATAAACGGGCATGGCTTGAGGACCGAGTCTTTCAATAAGCTCTGGGAAAAGGGCTTCCTCTTCCTCCTTTAAATGACACTCAAGCTCCTTTGCAAAATCTTCAAAGGCTTCCTTAAGCTTTTGAATATCCCCTCCCTCATCAATAACAGCCAAAAGCATGTTCATATTCTTCTCATGTTCATCGTGCTCACCGTACAGTCTTTCAACAAGATTCATAGCTACCTCCTTATGACTGTAATCATTTACCTCCGAATCAACGGAAGCTTAGTATATATAATCATTTATCTCAAGACATGTCTATGATTGATACCCACTGTCATCTTGATCTATTAAAAAGGGAAGATTTTGAAGAAACGGTAAAAGATCCCGCCTTTGAGTATCTCATAACCGTAGGCTATGACAAAAAGACATCTATAAATGCGATAAATATAGCGGAAAAATATCCCCACATATACTGCGGTATAGGTTTTCACCCCCATGAGGCTGACAAGGTTACCCAAGACGACATGCAGTGGTTAAAAGAACAGGCATTGAAACAT
Organism: Aquificales bacterium; assembly: GCA_027078675.1. GTDB lineage: Bacteria > Aquificota > Aquificia > Aquificales > Aquificaceae > WFWF01. Next base: position 4,185 of record JALWWX010000120.1, read on the forward strand.
TACAAGGTAAAGGCAATAGGGGAAACGGGTCTTGATTATTACAAGAACTACTCTGATCCCGATAAGCAAAAGGAGGTATTCAGGTGGCATATAAATCTTGCAAGGGAGTTGGGTCTGCCCCTCATAATACATACGAGAAATGCGTGGGAAGATACCTTCAGAATACTGAAAGAAGAAAAGGCTTATGAGGTAGGAGGGATAATGCATTGTTTTTCCGGAGATCTTGAGGCTATGAAAAAAGCGGTGGATTTGGGTTTTTATATATCCTACTCGGGAATAATAACCTATAAAAATGCGGGTAATTTAAGGGATGTGGTTAAGAAAACCCCTACAAGAAGGCTTTTAATGGAAACAGACAGCCCTTTTTTAGCCCCTCAACAGGTGAGGGGTAAACCCAACAAACCCGCAAATTTAAAATTTATAGCCCGCGTAATGGCGGAGTTGCTCCCCAATACTTCCGTTGAAGATATTGAAAGGATGACATCGGAGAATGCAAAATTGATCTTTAACTTGGGCAACAACAGAAGAAAGGATACTATAACTTATGTTATCAACAATAAACTTTATATAAACCTTACCAATAAATGCAATCTTCACTGCGTATTCTGTCAGAGGGAAAGGGAGAGGAATTTTATGGTTAAAGGATACTGGGTATGGGTCAGCAGGGATCCTTCCCCGGAGGAGGTGCTTAAAGAAATTAAAAATCCCGAGGACTACGAGGAGATTGTTTTCTGCGGTTACGGAGAACCCACCTTGAGATATGACGCCCTTAAATACATTGCCTCAGAGCTTAAAAGAAGAGGAGCAAAGAAGATAAGGGTTGATACTAACGGCCTTATGTTTACTTTTCTTCCCAAAGAGAAATTAAAGGAGTTGAAAGGTTCCGTAGATGAGTTTTCGGTAAGCCTTAATGCACCGGACAGGGAAACCTACGAAAAGGTATGTATGCCCGCCCAACCGGATGCCTTTTATAGAGCCATAGAATTCATAAAGGAAGCCCTCAAAGAGGGTTTTGAGGTAACTGTAACCGCTGTTGACTTTCCCGGCGTTGATATGAAAAGGGCGGAAAAACTTGCAAGGGAATTGGGAGCAAAATGGAGATATAGATATTACGAAGTTGTAGGTTGAGCAATGTTATAATTTAACCCTCAATGGATTGTTATATTTACTTTATAAGATCCTTCCCAGAAAAGGAAGACATCTACGAATTAAAAAATATACTGTCTTCAAAGGGCTACAGGATAAGAGGCATATTTTTCAGAAAAGATTT
>JALWWX010000121.1 GCA_027078675.1 Aquificales bacterium
TTCATATACACTGTATTTAATACTGTAGGAATCAAAATCAATGCCTACCCTTATTTTTGGAAAAGCAGGTAGGAAAAAAATAAACAGAATCAGATAAATAAAGGGAAGGGGGTTGTGTATCCCCTCTTCCCTTTCGCACGCCTTTTCCACCTCTATTTATTAATCATGATCATCCATGTCATCAAAGTCATCATCTATATCATCATCGTGATCGTCATCATGGTCATCATCTAAGTCGTCGTGATCATCATCGGGGTCATCGTGATCGTCGTAAGGATCATCATGGGATGAGGAGTCAAGTGATTTAATATCTCCGAGCCTTGGGAATCCAAAATCTTCAGGACTTGCTAAGGAAATGGATACACTCACCAAATTTAACACAAAAGTGAATAACAGCAATACACTTCCTATATACTTCATACTTTACCCCCTTATTTTGTAGTCCGGGTAGTTATTACATACCTCCCATTCCACCCATACCCATGCCCATGCCTCCCATACCCATACCTCCCATACCCATTCCACCCATGCCCATTCCACCCATTCCTCCGAATCCTGGTGCAGGTCCGAATCCTCCCTGACCTCCAAATCCTCCTCCGAATCCTCCCATACCCATACCTCCCATCATACCCATACCCATACCCATTCCCATACCTCCCATACCCATGCCTCCCATTCCCATACCACCCATTCCCATACCTGCCAAAGCGGTTCCTCCTATTAATGAACCTGCTATTGTTATTGCAAGAATATATTTCCTCATGGCACTTCACCTCCTTTAGGGTTTTGTCTTATTTATAACTTTATGCTATCACTTTTTCAATAATTTCTACTTATGTTAAGTTTAAAGTGAAAATGTAAACAAAATTAACACTTTTTGGATATCTGTTTTATATCAAGATATGAGGATATACCCATGTTTTTCCAAAGGAACTCAAGCATTATCATAAATAGTTTAGCTGTTGTCATCGCATCATCCAGAGCCCTGTGTACCTTTTTGTAAGTAATACCGAAGTGATCAGCAAGATTATGTAAAGTATAATTTCCAAGTCCCGGGAATAAATTCCTTGCGAGCTGAAGTGTACATATATGGGGGATCTTTAACTTTTTACCAAAATATATCTTTGTATATTTGTCCAAGAATTTGAGGTCCTGCTTTACATTATGACCTACCACTATATTGGTGCCTATAAAGTCCATGAACTCTCCTATCACTTCACCTATAGTGGGTTGACCTATTACCATCGCATTAGTGATACCCGTTATCTCCGTAACCCTTCTCGGTAGAAAGTAACCCGGATATATAAGCCTTGAATAGGTTTCGCTTATTATACCCCCCTCTACCCTTACAGCACCTATTTCAATAATATCCGCCTCTTCTATTGAAAACCCTGTGGTTTCAAGATCTATAACAACAAAACTGCCTTCGTAAAGGGGTTCATTCATGAGATTAATATACTCATCATTATACGTGGGGACAAGCTTGTAATATAATCTTTGGCATGGTATTTTTTTGGAAAAAGAGTGAAACGGAAAAGGAAGCGGAAAAGGGAAAAAGGGAGGCTATAATCCAGCTTATAAAAGAGGGAAAAAAGGATAAGGCTATAAAGATACTTGAGAGATTTAAAGATAGGGAGGAGCTTAGAAAACTACTTTTTGATCTATATCTTGAAAAAGGTAGCTATGATAAAGCTAACAGATTATTGGAGGAGTTCGGGGAAGAGATTGCTTCCGTGGAGGAGAGGGCAGTTGTTTATGATAGGGTGGGTAAAAATAAAGAGGCTGTGGATTTGTATCTAAGGACTGGGAAGTTTGAACATATACTCAGGGCGGGTGAGATCCTTGAAAATGAGGGTATGAGTGAGGAAGCCCTTAGGGTTTACGAAAGGGCTCTTAATATGGCTGATGTTTTTGCCCGTAGTGATGTGGAGGAAAGAATAAAGAGAGTAAGAAAAAAGCTCGGTCCTGAAGAGAAGAAAGAGAGTATTTTTGATAAATTCAGGAAAGGCTTAAGAAAAACGAGGGAAAAGGTTCAGCTTGGCTTGTTGTTCGGGGGAAGGAGTCTTGATGAAGAACTTTTTGAGGAAATGGAAGAGATGTTTATTAAGGCGGACATAGGGGTTAAGATGTCCGTTAAGCTTGTGGAGTTTTTAAGGAAAGAATCATTAAAGAGGAAGCTTAAGACTTCCGATCAGCTTAAAGATATAGTAAAGGATAAGCTGTTGGAGATACTTAAAGGTTGCGAATCAAACATAAGGCTTGGGAAAAATCCTCCTTCCGTTATACTGTTCTTGGGCGTTAACGGATCTGGAAAGACAACAACCATAGGTAAGCTTGCCCACCTTTACAGGACAAAAGGTAAGAAAGTTCTTTTGTGTGCAGCGGATACCTTCAGAGCTGCAGCTATTGAACAGTTGGAAGTATGGGCGGATAGGAGCGGGGCGGATATTGTTAAAAAGGAAGAGGGCAGTGATCCCGCTTCCGTGGTCTATGAAGGTTTGGAAAAGGCTAAGAAGGATAATTATGATATCGTTCTTGTTGATACTGCGGGCAGACTTCATACAAAGGAACCTCTTATTAATGAGCTGAGAAAGATTAAAAGGATAATCCAGAAGTTGCTTCCCGAAGAGCCTTCCGAAACCCTACTTGTCATAGATGCTACCGCAGGTCAAAACGCCATATCCCAGGCAAAGATATTTAAAGAGGCAGTTGATGTCACGGGAATAGTGGTTACAAAGCTTGACGGGTCCGCCAAGGGCGGTGCTGTTATACCTATATGTAACGAGTTAAAGGTGCCTATAAAACTTGTGGGTGTGGGTGAGAAGATAGAGGATCTACAACCATTTAATGCGGAATTTTTTGTCTCCGCCCTTCTTGATTGATCAATCCACGCCTGCACTCAAGGATAACCTGTATATATTGCCTCCCCTTGAAAGATTAAGACCGCCCTTAAAGGCGGATATTACTATAACATCCCCATCTTTTGTTTGCAATATTGCATGAACCGATTGTTCAAATTCTTCTCCTTCTACCTTTTTAAAATAAACATTATCCCCTTCAATATTTCCGAAGTATATACTTCCCTTTTTAAAGAGGGGAAGGTCAAAAAGTTCACTTGCTTTGCTTCTTTCGTTTATACCTGCCAGTATTATGTTGGTCTTTCCTACATTTACAACGCTGATGGGATTTGAAAAATAAAAGGTTTCCGCTGTATCTTCATCTTCTCCGTATTTTATATAGTTGTATGAACTTCTTAAGTTCAGGCTTCCCGAGAATATTTTTACACCTTCTTTAACCACATTAAAGACACCATCAGTACCAATAAAGCAAAGATAACTGTTATAGTAGAATGCACCGTCTATGGGGAAGTCTTTGAATTCTTTAAAGATACCTGCTTCTTTTACTTTACCTTCTTCATAAACTACCCTGAAGACGGACCCCCATTTGGGAAATTCAACCTTTTGTCCCACAAAGGTGTCTTCTGGTCTTGTTTTGCTTAGGACATTTATAAAGAAGGGAATATCTTTAACAATAAATACGGGTTCGTTTTCTACCATCTTTAGCACATAAGATTTTGCCTTATCTCCCTCTACCATATTAAGAAGTATGTAATCCTTATTGTCCTTTTTGTTTATCCTTGCAACCCTTATATAGGCGGGGTATCCCGCAGGGAGGAAGAGGGAGTCCCTTTTTACTATCTCCTTTTCGTGGATTTCAAATATTTCAATCCTGTCCTCAAAAAGTATAACAAGATAATCCTTTCCGTCGCCGTATATATCTCCTACATCCGCGGAAAGGGGTATATCGGACAGGGTGCCTATAAGACTTGCCTTTGCGGAGACATTGGTTATCCTTAGATTCTTTTGTTTCTTAATTTCCTCTTCGGCAATCCTTTCTTCTTTAACCACCGCGGTCCTTATATAAGCGAGGGGGAAGCCGTTGAACTCAACACCGAAACCGTCTTTAAGCTCCCTGATAATATAAGGGCACATATTGTCCCTTCTCAGATGTGGTATCTGGACTCCCGCCTTGAAAAAGCCCTCATCACTTCCAGTAAAACATACACGGTCCGCTTCAAGTCTTATTTTGTCACCCTTTTTCGCCTCTCCTTCAATAAGTCTCGCATACGAGTACCCTTCGTGTACCTTTGTTACGACGATCTTACCTTTTATCCTGTATCTTATGCCTATAACATTACCAGTCCACGGATGTAATACCTTGTCGCCCGCTTCAACAATATTAAATATCTCCCCTTCCCTTACCTTTTCCTCTCCCATGTCTATTATTACTTCATTTCCCATTACCTCAACTATGTAGCCTTCCCTTTTGAAAATATCTTTAAGGGATGCAAAGCTCAAACTTATAAGGAAAATAATAAGAATATTTATAAAAACTTTCATTTTTGAGAAACAACTACCTCCATACCCTCTATAACTTTATTAGTCATCTCCTCTGTACCCACCTTTATACACCCCTCCTCAAATATATCAGGTGTTCTATATCCCTTTTCAAGTACATATTCTACAGCTTTCTCTATGGTTTCCGACGCCTCCGTTTCATTGAAGGAATACTTTAGCATCATACTTGCGGAGAGGATTGTAGCAAGCGGATTTGCTATTCCCTTACCCGCTATATCTGGGGCGGAGCCGTGAACGGGTTCGTAAAGGGCATATCTTTCACCTATGCTTGCGGAGGGCAACATACCTAAACTTCCTACAACAACCCCCGCTTCATCAGAGAGGATGTCTCCGAATATATTTCCCGTCACTATGACATCAAAGGTGGAAGGTCTTCTTACAATCTGCATTGCGCAGTTGTCCACATAAAGGTGTTCAACTTCCACATCAGGGAAATTTTTCCTTTCCTCTTCAACCACATCCCTCCATAGTTTGCTGACTTCAAGTACATTGGACTTGTCAACGCTCGTTAATTTCTTTCTTCTCTTCCTTGCTATTTCAAAGGCAACCCTTACCACCCTTCTTATCTCATCCTCTTCATATCTCATCGTATTTATACCCACCCGCTTGTTACCTTCTTTATAAATGCCTCTCGGTTCTCCGTAGTATATACCGCTCGTAAGCTCTCTAACAACGATCATATCCGTACCTTTAACCACCTCTTCCCTCAAAGGAGATGCCTTTATTAAGGGATCAAAAACCTTTGCGGGTCTTAAATTTGCAAATAGATCAAGCTCCTTTCTTATTTTGAGCAATCCTTTTTCTGGCCTTTTATCCGTAGGAAGATCATCCCATTTGGGTCCTCCCACAGCCCCAAGTAGTACCGCATCCGAATTTTTACACAGATCAAGGGTACTATCTGGTAGGGGATCACCGAACTTATCTATCGCTATCCCTCCGATGAATCCCTCTTTAAATTCAAAGTCTATGTTAAATATCTCGGATATTTTATTAAGAACCCTTAGGGTTGCTTCCACAATCTCGGGTCCTA
>JALWWX010000122.1 GCA_027078675.1 Aquificales bacterium
AACCCTTATACCTTCCCTCGCCCCCAAGGGCATTATAGCTCCCTTTCCGAAACGCCTTTCTATATGGGCAAGGGAAGTCTGAAAAGCCTTTTTCTTTTCAACGGTCTCCATATTATATCTCCACTATTCTCGGCACCACAAAGAACCCCTTCTCCCTCTCGGGTGCATTCATTAAAGCCTTTTCCCTTTCAAGGGTATCTCCCTTCTTATCTTCCCTCATGGGTGTTTCGCTAACAGTATGAATATAGGGTTCAACATTTTCCGTGTCAAGCTCCGCCAACTGATTTACAAAATCAACAATATCCGCCATTTGCGAGGAAAGAATTTCTAATTCCTCCTCTTTCAAGTCCAAACGCGCAAGATGGGCTACCTTTTTAACTATTTCTATATCAATACTCATAGTAATATTTTAACCGAAGATGTATATCTCTTCTTCAACAAACTTGCCGTTCACAAGCTCCCAGCTTCTATAAGATGTAACTTTCCCTTTATTAACGGAGAGTATTATATAAGACAGGTCGGGGAAAGCCCTCTCCTCATCAAACTTGGAAGGTTTATCGGGATGATCAGGATGGGAATGGTAAACTCCGACAATTTCAAGATTGAACTCCCTTGCTTTGTCCTCCGCCCTCATGTAATCCCTGGGATCTATCTCATATCTGTCATGCTTTCTGTCGGGATTTTTATTAGGTGTCTCATAGGCTCCGAAGACGGTCCTAACATTGCGGTCAATCTTACCAAGTAAAAGTCCGCATGTTTCATAGGGATAGTCTCTTTCCGCCTGCTCAATGATCTTCTGCAGAGCCTTTCCCCTTATCCTTAGCATAGAAAAAATTATAAGAAATCAATGTCTTTTACGCTGAAGCAAGACTTTAAATCTGTCCCCCATACTGACAAGCATCGTCTTAAGCCTCGTGAATCTCTCAATCTCTTCAGGTGATTGAGATGCATTAAGGGTTAAAAGGTTTTTAATAAAGAGTGAAGAGTCCATGAGAAAATCACGGAGACTCTTTAAAAAACAAGGCTCTAAGGAAAAATCCTTACCGTACTCAATGATGGCGGAGAAGTTTACATGGGCGGTTATATCTATCTCCCCTGCCATACTGTAAAGTTTGTCCTGTATAACCCTGTGCCTGCTGTATCCCACAACCGTACCCTCGGGAAAGTTCTTTATCTCATCAGATGTATAACCGTAGTCTATGATAAGATTGTATCCGCTCTTTAAGGCGTCTCCTATCTTTTGCAAGAATTCTATTGCATCAAGGGGAACCTCTATTCTGTAGTCCTTCAAATTATCGTAGCCCATCCTCTCAATAAAACCCTTTATCCTCTCATTACTTATATCCATCCACACCTCTTCGCCATCCTCGGAAACATACAACTCTTTGTTACCTTTTACAACATGAATGGGAAGGGCATCAAAAAATTCGTTGGAAATAACAATTCCTTCTATCTCCGGTAAATA
>JALWWX010000123.1 GCA_027078675.1 Aquificales bacterium
CCTGTTCCAGAAGCTGGTGCACTAATGCCAGCAAATCAATTTCCACCGTAGCATCCCGCTGTGGTCGTACAACGACATTACCTCGATCATTCACACTAAAATACCCCTGCCCCCATCCTTCAATGTTGTACAGCTCAATGGCTTTCTGGATGGACCACTGTTGTTGTTCCATTCCTACGGTGCGGACTTTTCTTTGGGAGACTCAATATTCGGACCAATCATTTTTTCGGGACGAACGATTCGGTCAAACTCTTCTGCGGTCAAAATTCCCAGCTCAATCGCCGCCTGTTTCAACGACAAATTCTTTTCATACGCATACTTTGCGATCTTCGCAGCATTATCATAGCCAATGTACGGGTTCAACGCCGTTACCAGCATCAGGCTATTTTCCACATAAAACTTCAGCCGCTCCACGTTGGGACGAATACCGACAGCACAGTACTTATTGAACGACTGGCAGGCATCGGCGAGAATCCACACGCTTTGCAGGAAATTGTAAATGATCACCGGCTTGAACACATTGAGCTCAAAGTTTCCGGAACTCCCGGCAAAATTGATCGTTGCATCATTGCCAAACACCTGCGCACACACCATCGTCATTGCTTCCGACTGCGTTGGATTGACTTTGCCCGGCATAATAGAGGACCCCGGTTCGTTAGCAGGAATAAAGATCTCCGCCAGCCCACACCGTGGACCGGAAGCCATCCATCGAATATCATTGGCAATTTTCATCAACGATGCTGCTAAGGTCTTCAAAGCGCCATGGGCAAACACTAAGGCGTCGTGGGCAGCTAAGGCTTCAAATTTGTTGGGGGCACTGCGAAAAGGATACCCGGTCAATTCAGCAATTTTCGCTGCAACGCGCTCTGCCCATTCCGGATGCGTATTCAGTCCGGTTCCAACCGCTGTTCCGCCAATCGCCAGATCATAAAGCCGCTTCAATCCCTGATCAATGCGTTCCAGCGCCAGAGTAAGCTGCTGCACATATCCAGAGAATTCCTGACCTAAGGTCAGCGGCGTGGCATCCATCAAGTGTGTTCTACCAATTTTGATGATGTCCTTGAATTCCTCCGATTTCTGCGCCAGCGTATCGCGCAATGCTGTCACTGCCGGCAGTAATTTCTCGTGTATCTGCTGCACGGCTGCAATGTGCATTGCTGTTGGGAAAACGTCGTTAGAACTCTGCGACTTGTTCACATCATCATTCGGATGGATCGGATTTTTGCTCCCCAATTGTCCCCCCGCAATCTCAATTGCACGATTCGCAATGACCTCATTCACATTCATATTGGTCTGTGTTCCAGATCCCGTCTGCCAGACGTACAGCGGAAAATGCTCATCCAGCTTACCAGCCAGGATTTCATCTGCTACCTGCACAATCAAATCCCGTTTGAATTCTGGCAGCAGACCCAGATCAGCATTCACGATCGCCGCCGCCTTTTTCACAATGGCTAAAG
>JALWWX010000124.1 GCA_027078675.1 Aquificales bacterium
CCTTGAACATGTAATAGAAAGAACAGCGAGGGCTAAACTGGTTGATGAGGTTATAGTTGCTACTACAATGAAAAAAGAGGACCTCCCCATTGTGAAAATGGTGGCTAATATGGGTTTCAGGGTGTTTGCAGGATCTGAAAATGATGTTCTTGATAGATATTATCAATGTGCAAGGCTTGCTAAGGCGGATCATATCGTAAGAATTACTTCGGATTGTCCTTTTGTAGATCCGTATATAATAGACGAGGTTATCAATAAACATCTTAGAGATGAAGCTGATGTAACAAAGAATACCGGTTGCATACATGGTTTTGAAGTAGAGGTGTTCACTTTCAATATGTTAAAGAAGGCATGGCAAGAAGCCAGATTGCTTTCGGAAAGGGAACATGTATCACCTTACATGTTTAAAACTGCTACAATAATCAGAAAATTATCTATTCCTGAAGATATACCGGGCGTGCGCTTAGTTCTTGATTACAAGGAAGATTATATTGTAATAAAGGAAGTGTTTGAAGCACTTTATAATAAAAACAAAAAGTTTAGTTACAAGGATGTGTTGAAGTTTATTAATACAAACAAAGACATTTTAAAGGTAAACGCTAATATAGAGAGGAATGAAGGACTAAAGATATCACTGCAATGTGATAAGCTTTTGTCGGTTCAGGAGATTGAAAGGCTGGTATGAAAATTCTTATATTAACAGAGGGTGGGAAAAATATTGGGTTTGGACATGTTAGCAGAATGCTTGCTGTATATCAGGCTTTTGAGGAAATAGGGGTAAAACCATATATTTTAGTAAAGGGAGATAACTCTGTTGAATATGTGCTGAGAGAAGCTAATTGGGAAATTTTTGATTGGATCAAATATCCCGATGGTGTAAAGAATAAATTCAACAACATTGATTTGCTTTTTATAGACAGCTATATTGCTTCTGCGGAGATTTATGAATACCTTTCGGAAATAGCGAAGTTTCCTGTTTACTACGATGACTTTGGGAGAATAGAGTATCCATGTGGTATTGTAGTGAACGGTAATATACATGCGGAAAAAATCAATTATCCAAAGAAGGAATGCATTAAATACTTATTAGGGACGGAGTATCTTCCCATTAGACGAGAATTTTGGGAGATAGAGGAAAAGAGAATCTCAGGGGAAATGAGGAAGGTTCTTATCACATTTGGGGGGGAAGATTTTAGGTGCATGACTTCTAAAGTTCTTAAAGTTTTGGTTTCGGAATTTCCTGGCTTACACAAAAAGGTTGTTATAGGTAAAGGTTTTAGGAAAGAAATTATTAATGAGTGTAAGGAAATAGCTGATAAAAAAACAGAGTTTATTTATTTCCCAAATGCTGAAGGTATGAAGAGGTTAATGTTGGAATCCGATATAGCTATATCAGGAGGTGGACAAACACTGTATGAGATTGCAAGGGTAGGCTTACCCCCAATAGTTATAGTTGTTGCTGATAATCAAATTATGCAAGTGCAAAGCTTCTTTGAAAAGGGATTTGTTCAAAATTTCTTTTATTGGGACAGGTTAACAGAGAAGGACATAATAACTTCTGTAAATTACCTTAGCAGTTTATATCTGCGTAGGGAAAAATCCCGCATCGGCAGAAGTCTTATTAAAGGTTACGGTGCCCGTAAAATGGTGAAGGAGTTGACGAGGTGCATCGTAAGAGGATAGTCATAGCTACTGTCAAAAGATGGAACATAGAAAATGCTTTTAAACTTAAGAATATGCTTTCTGATGATTGTGAAATATATATATTCACGTCAAAAGAAGAATTGGAATTTAAAAACTTACATAGCATAAAACCTACATATATATTTTTTCCACACTGGTCCTGGCAAATTCCGGAATCTATATTTGCAAAGTATGAGTGTGTGGGTTTTCACATAACAGATCTTCCATTCGGTAGAGGTGGAAGTCCTCTCCAGAACTTAATTGAAAGAAAAATATATAAGACTAAGATAACAGCTTTTAGGATAGGTAAAGAAATAGATGCAGGTGATATATATCTCAAAAGGGATTTATTTATAGGTTTAGGAAGTGCAGAAGAAATATACATGTTTGCGTCTGAAATAATATTCTTTGATATGATACCTTATATTATTAAGAACAACCCAAATCCTCAAAAGCAAGAGGGCGAGGTAATTTATTTTAAGAGGAGATCTCCTCTTCAAAGTGATTTGTTAAAAAGTGGAATTTCAAATTTGCAAGAAGCTTATGATTTTATAAGAATGCTTGATGCGGATGGGTATCCTAAGGCTTTTATAAAATTAGGGAAATTAAAGATAGAGTTTTCAGAAGTTCATAAAAAATATGATAGGGTAGTTGGTAGGTTTGAAATCATAGAGGAGGATGAAAATTAAAGGGAGGATTTTAATAGTATCTGCTCACCCTGATGATGAAGTGTTGGGATGTGGAGGTACTGTCGCCAGGTTGATCAAAGAAGGCTATGAAGCTTTTACACTTATACTTGGTGAGGGGATAACATCACGCTATACAAATAGGGATAAGGAAAATGTTAATATGGAACTTATGGAATTAAGAAGGCAGGCGTTGAAAGCTAACGAGATATTGGGAATTAAGGAGGTTTTTTTCTTCAATTTCCCTGACAATGGATTTGATTCTGTTGATTTGTTGGATATAATTAGGGTTATTGAGAAAATTAAGAGGGAGGTAAAACCAAAATTAGTATTTACCCATTCAAGACACGACCTTAATGTAGATCATAAGCTAACCTATGAGGCTGTGTTGGCGGCTTTTAGACCTTTACCTGAAGAAACGGTTAGATGTATTTACTCTTTTGAAATTCTTTCCTCCACTGAATGGAGATACCCTTATGCTTTTTCTCCTAACATGTACATTAATATAGAGGATACTATTGAGCTTAAATTGAAAGCAATGGAAGCATATATATCTGAATTAAGAGAGTTTCCTCACCCAAGGTCTATTGAAGGAATTAAAGTGAAAGCCTTGCAAAGGGGTATGGAGGTAGGATTAAGATATGCTGAGGCATTTGAGGTAATTAGGGATATCAGATAGTTGGTCTGTGAACTTTTTGTTGCTAATAACACCGTGGGTGATAATATAATTGGTGAACTGGGGTTTTTAGGGGTTGAATAATGCTAAATATTGAAGTTATGCGTATTCTCCGCTCTGATCTTTTATTGGATGGATACGAACTTTTGAACTTTATAAACTTAAAGGAGAAGGAGTTGGAAACTATAAGAAATTGGAGAAATCATCCTAATGTAAGAAAGTGGATGTATTCACAACATGAAATATCCAAGGAGGAGCATAGAAAATTTGTAGAATCTTTGAAAAAATCAACCCAGAGCGTATATTGGATGATTAGAATGGCTGATAAGCATGTGGGTGTTTTGTACTTAAATAGGGTTAATTTTGAACAAAGACATGCATATTTTGGTATATATGCAAACCCGTTTAACAAAATTCCGGGGGCGGGCAGTGTACTTTGTAAACTTGCTATAAAATTAGTGTTTAAAATACTTTCCTTTCATACTTTAAAGTTGGAGGTTATGGAAGATAATGAAAAAGCTATAAACCTGTATAAAAAATTTGGTTTTCGCGAAGAAGGTAGGCTGAGAGAATTTGTGAGGAGAGGTGGAAAGTGGATAGATGTGGTAATTATGGGTATGGTAAACCCCTTTGAATGTAATCAAGACTTTTAATAAAATTTATGTGTGTAATCTTTTCATTTTCATAGGGAGATACAGACATACCTGGATGGGATTGATTTTCCAGAATAACATTAATATTCAATGGTAAATAACATAAGCTATCGGATTCACTGCCTGATGGGCGATAGGGTTGTACAGCACCGAACAGAAACCTATGGAAAGGGAATATACCTCCGTGAAGAGTAAGGCTATACACTTAAGCGGAAAGAGGATATTATATAGTAGTTATAGTAGTGTAGTTATAATATAATACTCTAAACAAAATTATGAACTTATTTAGGCTACTTAGGAACAGAGTTTTCATAGTTGCTGAAGTATCTGCCAATCACAGGCAGGATATTAATTTAGCAAAGGACACCATATATGCTATAAAAGAATCAGGAGCTGATGCGGTCAAACTTCAAACTTACACCCCTGATACTATGACAATAAATTGTAATAATGATGATTTTTTAATTAAACAGGGAACACCTTGGGATGGAAAAACTTTTTATGAATTGTATAAAGAAGCTTACACTCCTTGGGAATGGCACTATGAATTAAAGGAGCTTGCGGAGAGACTTGGTTTAATATTTTTTTCAACACCTTTTGATAAAACTGCGGTTGATTTTCTGGAAGAGCTTAATGTTCCTGCCTATAAAATTGCCTCTTTTGAAATAACGGACATCCCCCTAATTGAATACATAGCTTCCAAAGGAAAACCGGTAATAATATCAACGGGTATAGCTACATTAAGTGATATAGAAGAAGCAGTTAATGCCTGTAGAAGGGTAGGAAACGAACAGATAATTCTTCTTAAGTGTGTTTCAGCATATCCGACACCTTTGGAGGAGGTTAATTTAAGAACAATACCTAATATGGCTGAAACATTTGATTGTGTTGTGGGAATTTCGGATCATACACTCGGTATTTCTGTACCAATCGCTGCGGTTGCCCTCGGGGCACGGCTTATAGAAAAGCATTTTATCCTTTCAAAGGATATAGACTCCCCTGATAAGGAGTTCTCGCTTACTCCTGAAGAGTTTAAAGAAATGGTAAAAGCGGTGAGGGAAGTTGAAAAGGCTTTGGGAAAGATCTCCTATGACCTTACGGAGGGTATGAAGAAGAGCAGGGAGTTTGCCAGGAGTCTTTATGTTGTTAAAGATATGAAAAAAGGTGAGGTTTTTACAGAAGAAAATGTAAGGTCAATACGCCCGGGTTACGGCTTACATCCCAAGTACTTGAAAGATGTGTTAGGTAAGAGGGCTAAAAGGGATATAAAAAGGGGTACACCTCTTTCCTGGGAGCTTATAGATTAATTTAGTGATGAGATTCAAGAGCGCTCTTAACACCCTCATCTCAGAGATTGAGGAGAAAGTAAAGGCTCACTACAAGGATAGGCTTGTATCTTTGGTTATATTTGGCTCTGTCGCCAAAGGAAAGGCTACTCCTGTTTCGGATGTTGACCTTTTAATAGTATTGGAAGACAAGCCAGAAAGCTCTTTTAAAACCTATATGGACTTTTATGAAAATGTTGAAAGCAAGCTTAAGTATATTGATGATATAGGTTTGCGTTTATCACCTATTTTTTTGAAAAAATCTTCGTTAAAGGAAG
>JALWWX010000125.1 GCA_027078675.1 Aquificales bacterium
GTAATCCTTAATAATCCTTCCTTATCTTTGATTTCTTCCAAGCTTTTTATGAGACTCCTGGCAACGGACATCTCATGCATTCAGCATATCCTCGGTAAAAGCTCCCCTTCGGGGGGATGAAGTATCCTACCCGTACCGTAAGGGGTTTTTACAACAACACCCCTTTTGCCCTTACTTACAACACGCCCTATTATGCTTGCATTCCTTCCCATGGGATGACCTTTTAGGATTTCCAACACCCTTTCCGCATCCCTTTCTTTTACAGCCATCACCACCATACCTTCGTTGGCAAGATGATAAGGCTCAAAGCCGAAAAGATCACACAGCCCTATTACCCCCTCCTTAACTGGGATCTTTTCTTCCCATATCTCTATCAGTACGGAAGACATCTCCGCCCATTCATTGAGTACCTGAGCTATACCTCCCCGTGTAGGATCCCTCATGGCATGTATCTCCACATCCTCCCTCAAAACCCTCTTTATAATATCCCACACACTACCACAGTCACTGTTTATATCTATATCTAACCCTTCCCTGTGTGCCAATATAACCGCCCCATGATCCCCCACCGTCCCAGAAACTATTATTAGGTCCCCTTCCTCCAAGGAAGAGGCGGATATACGGTCATAGACGATTCTGCCTATGCCCGATGTTGTTATAAATATTCCGTCCGCCTGACCTTTGGGAACTACCTTCGTATCACCTGCTACCGCCAAAATACCGTTTTTTTCAAGCTCCCATGACATACTCTTGAGTATCTTTTTCAGATCATCAATCCCGAATCCCTCCTCAATTATAAAGGCAACGGAAATATAAAGGGGTTCAGCACCGGATACCGCAAGATCGTTAACCGTCCCGGCAACCGCAAGCTTACCTATGTCACCGCCTTTAAAAAAGGGAGGGGACACCGTAAAGGAATCGGTTGTGAATGCCAATCTACCCCCTACGGTTAAGGAAGCGGAATCCTCAAACCTTTCAAGGATAGGATTGGAAAGGTACTCCATAAATATTTCCCTTATAAGTTCAGCGGTATCCTTCCCTCCGCCTCCGTGGGAAAGCAATATCCTCTCCATGTAAGCTATTTTATTAAGTAGATGGCTGTAAGGATAAAGATAAAGGGTATAGTTCAGGGGGTGGGCTTCAGACCTTTCGTTTATCGTACAGCCAAGAAACTGGGTATAAAGGGATTTGTTTGTAATACTACCGACGGAGTTGTTATTGAGGCGGAAGGTGAAGAAAAAGCCTTAGATATATTTAAAAGGCAAATTATAGATAAGGCACCGCCTGTAGCGGAAATTACCTGCGTTGAAATATCCTATAAGGAATCGGAAGGCTTTGAGGACTTTTATATAAAGGAAAGCAAGGAAGATAAGGAGAGGGAGCCCATAATACCCCCAGACATGTCCCTCTGTGAAGAATGTGAAAGGGAGCTATTTGATC
>JALWWX010000126.1 GCA_027078675.1 Aquificales bacterium
GTCGTAACAAGGTAGCCGTAGGGGAACCTGCGGCTGGATCACCTCCTTTACTTAAGGAGTTCCCAAACTCCTATCACTGTCTATTCCCTCCCCATAACCACCTTCCCCCTATCCAGTTGCCAAGGGCCTCTAGCTCAGCTGGTTAGAGCGTGCCCCTGATAAGGGCAAGGTCGGTGGTTCGAGTCCACCGAGGCCCACCATAAAAGGGGATGTAGCTCAGTTGGGAGAGCGCCTGCTTTGCAAGCAGGAGGTCGCGGGTTCAAGTCCCGCCGTCTCCACCACATAAATTTAAACCCATTCCGTCCGATTCCTAAACTAATTCGTTATGTTAGAGAAGAGGGAGTACTATAACCTTTATGAGGGGCTACCACTATCCTTTTATAAAGCAAAAATCACACTCCACAATGGAAAGATAGTGGACTACAAACTATATGAGATTACGGAAGGTATAAAGGAGATAGTAGGCTGGAGTCCAGAAGAAATAGAAGAGGATGATGAATGGCTCCTGAAAAATCTCTACAAAAAAGACATTAACCATATAAAGCAAACCTTTGAAAATATTCTGCTGAAGGGAGAAAGGCATACCGTTGCATGCAGACTTAGGAATAAGGAAGGTAAACTCGTTGATGTTATTAACAACTTTGTAGTTAACGATATAGTTTACGAGGGAGATAAAAAAACTATACACATATACGGAATGCTTGTCGGTATATCAAATCTTTATGAGTACAAAGAAATCTTTGAAGCCATTGATAAAAATCCCTCTGTTGGCGTTGCTATATATCAGGAGAAGTACGTTTATGCAAATAAAGCAGCGGAAGATATACTTGAGTATTCGGAAGAAGAGCTTAAACGTATGCTTCCAGAGGAAATAGTAATAGAAGAATTAAAGGAAACAATCAGAAGTATAGTACAAAGAAGATTAAGAGGAGAACAGTTTGATAGACTTTATCAGGAATTACCAATAAAAACAAAGTCAGGAAGGATAAAAAGTGTTCTTGTATTCACAAGAACCGTACTATGGAACGGAAAACCAGCTGGATTAGTCATATTTGTTGATAATACAAAAAGAAAAAAATATGAAAAATTGCTAAGTATGTTTACAGACATCAACAGAATAATACTTGAGTCAACAGAAGAGGAAGAGTTCCTCAGGAAATTATGCATACTCCTAATAGACAAGGCGGATTTCAGAATGGCGTGGATAGGAAAATACACAAAAGGTGAAGAGTATGTAAAACCCATATTTGTATATGGAAACGATGAAGGTTTTGTTGAAAATCTGAAAATAAAAGTATCAGAGGAAGATATAACGTCAGATGTAACAACGGGTACAGCAATCCTCCGTGAAAGGATAGTAGTAAATCCGGATACAAGATATAACCCCTCCGTAAAACAATGGAAGGAAGAGATGTTGAAGAGAAATTTCCTCTCTTCCTGTTTAATACCTGTTAAAAAAGATGATAATACTTATTACACAATAAGTATATATACCGCCATTCCCGATTTTTTCACAGAGGAAGAAATAAACCATTTAATAGACCTTCAAAAGCAAGTAAGTCTTGCATTAAAAAAGATAGAATCGGAGAAATTAATAAAGCTATTTTCGGAAGCCATTGAAAAGGGTCATGACTGGATACTTATAACCGAAAAAGACGGAACAATAATATATGCAAATCCTGCAGTTGAAAAAATATCCAACTATAAACTTGAAGAGATAGTAGGTAAAAATCCGAGGATATTCAAATCTGGGTATCACAGCAACGAGTTTTATAAGGAGTTGTGGGCTAAAATTAAAAGCGGTAGTGTATTTGAAGCCATCTTTGTGAATAAAAAAAAGAATGGGGAACTGTTTTATTTAGATCAAACCATAGTACCCGTAAAACTGGGAAATGAAACAAGATTCGTATCCATAGGTAAGGATATAACTTCGGAAAGATTTCTTGAAGAGGAGATAATAAAGATAAAGTATAGGGATCCTCTAACAGACTTACCCAACAGAGCGGGCTTCCTCATAGATGTAAAAGAAGAACTTGAAAGATCAAGGGACAAGGAACACGCAATGATGGTTATAGATATAAGAAATCTTACCGCCATAAATCAACTTTACGGAACATCGGTCGGAGATGATGTTATTAAAGAACTAAGTATTACCCTAAAAACACTATTTTATGAAAGAGACATAATAGGCAGAACAGGTGGAGATGAATTCGGTGTACTGCTTACAGATATTGAAAGTAAAGATCTTACCCTTATACTTGACAGACTTTTCAATAAAATTTCAAAACCCTTGAACATAAGCGACAAAGCAATACCGATAAGTATAAATGTAGGCATATCCCTTTATCCTAAGGACGCCCACGATCCCCTTTCCCTTTTTGAAAAGGCATCTATGGCTATGAATTTTGCAAAATCGGAGGGAGAAAACACTTACAGATTCTTCAGGGATGAATTGAATGAGTATGTATCAAGATACTTTGATCTAAAGGAAAGAATAGAAAAGGCACTTGATGAAAGTAGACTAATTCTATACTTCCAACCCTACTTTTACACAAAAACTCTAAAATTAGCAGGTTTTGAATCACTTCTTAGGCTATACGATCAAGAAAAAGGATTATTAACACCTGCGGACTTCATCCACATCCTTGAAAGTACTGGAATGATAAGGAAGGTTGAAGATAAGCTTTTGAAAAAGCTTACCGTTTGTAAAAAATACCTTAAAGGTGATATCACCTTATCCTTCAATGTTTCACCGAAAAGCTTTAAAGATAGAAATTTTATAACAAACGTAAGGGAGGTTGCGGAAAGTATAGGCAAACACTTAGTACTGGAAATAACCGAGAGGCTCCTCGTGGAAGATCCTGTAAGGGCGAGGGAATTCCTTGAAGAGGTTAAGATGCTCGGCGTAAAAATAGCTGTTGACGATTTCGGAACCGGATATTCCTCCCTTGCCTATCTTGAATCACTCCCCGTTGATATAATAAAGCTGGATATATCCTTCATAAGAAAGATGACAAAAAATCACAGAAGTCTCGCTATTGTTGAAACAATAATAGACCTCAGCAGAAAACTTGATATACAAACAATAGCAGAAGGCGTGGAAGATGAAGATACCTATGCTTTGCTTAAACTCCTCGGTTGTGATATGGTCCAGGGGTTTTATTTCTCAAAACCATTGCCCATGGATGAAGCAATAGAACTAATAGAATCTTCTAAATAACACAGATAAAAGTACGATAAATATCTAAAAGGAGGAAGATATTATGGGAGAAAGAGCAAAAATCCTAATAGATGAAATAAAAACCATATTGCTTAACCCCTTTAAACCCTTCGGTCTTGAAGAAAGACTTGAAGAACTGCTCAACTTAATGAGGGAAATGGATCCGAAAGAGGTTGCCATGTGCAAGAGTGATATTGAGGACATAAAAAGGCTCATGGAGAGGAATATAGATATAGTTGCTGATTCCGCAAACAATATGGCTGAGATACTCAGCAAAAAGGGATTTTCTCGGAGGGTTTGACTTGTTCGGAGCATCCTTGGGAATCCTTGCCCAAGCTCTTGAGATATACAGAAAATCCATTGATATAAGCAATAGAAATATTTTAAATGCCAACAATCCAGATTATGCGGAGGAAAGACCCCAGATAAAAAGCATGTATCCTGGTGGAATAATACTTGAAGATGTTACAAGGTTGCAAAATTTTTACTATTTCAAGCTAAGAAATGCAAAACTCTCCAGCGTAAATTACCTCAGGGAGAGAGTCAGTTACAACTCAAGGGTTGAAGACATTTTTCAGGAATTCATAGAAGGCTTGGGAGGTAGCGAATATATAAATAACTTTTACAACGGCTACCTTGAACTTATGAAAGACCCCACCAATGTGGGTTCACAGGAAAGCTTCTATAACAGGGCAAAGAGCCTTGCAATGTTTCTGCAAGAAAGAAAGGGAGATCTTGAAGAATTCAACGGTGACATTGATTACACAATGAGATCCTATGTAAGAAGGATCAACGAGCTTACGAAGAAGTTAGCACAAATTAACAAAGATATAACGGTGCAGTATGCAATGACCTATACAAAGGGTAAAGATTATAAAAACCTGCTTGATGAAAGGGACAGATACTTGAGGGAACTTTCAGAGCTCATAAACATTGAAATAAAAGAAGATGAACTCGGAAGGGTAAGGGTGGACACAAGCATGGGTTTTGTTCTCGTAGAGGACCAATTCAGCTGGACCCTGAGATATGAAGCAGGTAAACTTTTTTGGCAGTCAAGGGACGGAAGTGAAGTTGTTTTAAATGACATAATAAAGGGGGGAAAGGTAAAGGGATTGCTTGACTTCAGGACGGATCTTGATAATTACAAACAAAAGCTTGATAAGGTTGCCCAGTATCTCATATCAAGGGTTTTGATACCGGTTGAGAACGGTACCAATTGGTACTGGCTTCAATACACAAACAGCCCCACCGACCCTGTAGGTATATCGGGAAGTATGGTTTTTGATTACGGCGGCGGCCAGTTTACAATAAATTATAATGCCTCGGACAGCCTAACGGACATAGCCAATGCCATAAACTCCCATCCCTCAAACGGAGGCAGATTCAACGCAAGTGTTGTAAATAACCCAGACGGCACCTTCTCCCTCCTTATTCAGACAACTGATCCTTCATACACGATAACCGATAGCAACAATGATATCTACAGGGCGGAGAAGGTTTTTACTGGAACATCCGCCAATGATATTGATGTTGATCCACAATTGGAGACAAATCTCAACGATCTTGACTTTTCAAAAACCGATGAGTTTACGGACCTGGCAAGGGACTGGTGGCAGGGAACGGGAGACATGTACAGGGATCTTATAAATACTATAGCCTCAACCCAAAATGACTTGAAAAAAAGGGAAGAGATAGAATCCGCCCTCTTGTCTTCCATTGATACAAAACTGAAGGAGTATCAAGGTGTATCGGTTGACAAGGAGTTCTTGGAAATGATGCAGATAAAGAGGGTTTACGAAGCTTCTGCAAAGATGGTAAAGGCTATTGATGAATTGCTTCAAACCACAATAAATATGGTGTGAGGTAAGAGATGAAGGTACCCGACAGTATGATATTCGCAATCTTTAAGGAGCAGGATGCAAGGATAAGGGAGAGAATATTGGACAGAGGTCTTGAAATATCAACGGGGAAAAAGTATATGAGGATATCGGAAGATGTGTGGGCAACATATAACATACTTAATCTGAAAGAAGATATTTCAAGATTGTCTCAACATTCAAAAAACAGGCTTTTCG
>JALWWX010000127.1 GCA_027078675.1 Aquificales bacterium
GGTTTAAGCCTCGGTCAGGTGTATTACGGTCTTAATCAATGATGTTATACTTATGGTATGGAACTAAACATAATAATAGGCGGAAAGGCTGGGGCGGGCATAAAGGAAGCGGGGAGGATGTTTGCAAGGGTTATCGCAAATCTGGGGTACTATGTATTTGTTGATGTGGATTATCCCTCACTTATAAGGGGAGGTCATAACTTCGTAAATATAAGATTCTCTGATAAAAAGATTATGTCCGTAAAATCAAAGGCGGACATAATAATAGCCACGGACGGAAGGAGCATAAGGGCGCATGAAAAAGATGCAAAGGAAGATACGGTATGGGTAATAAATGAAAAAGAAAGGCGCGAAGGGGCTATAAGGGCTCCCTTTAAAGAGGTGGCACCCGGTTTCTTTAAGAGTTCTTCCGTATTGGGCGTATTGTTAAAACTTCTTGGCATTCCCCTTGAAGAGGGTCTGCCTTTAATACTGAGTCTTCCCCAAAAGGAAAAGAACGAAAGCATATACAGGGAAGCTTATAATTCGGTAGGTGAAGTGTATAAGATACGCAAACTTTCTGAGAAAAAGAGGGAACTGCTGACGGGCAACGAGGCTATAGCCCTCGGAGCGGTTGACGGAGGTCTTGATATATATGTTGCCTATCCCATGACACCCGCTTCCCCCGTTTTACACTATTTGGCAAAGAATAAAAATGAACTGGGAATAAAGGTTGTTCATCCAGAGAATGAAATATCAGTAATAAATATGGCTCTTGGCATATCCTATGCGGGTAAGAGATCTATGGTAGGTACATCTGGGGGCGGATTTGCGCTGATGACGGAAGCCCTTAGCCTTTCTGGTATGGCGGAGATCCCCCTTGTTATATATGAGGCACAAAGGGCGGGTCCGAGTACTGGAGTGCCCACCTATACCGCCCAATCAGATCTCTTGTTTTGTCTCTTCGCAGGCCACGGCGATTTCCCAAGGATAGTACTTGCACCCGGAGATGCGGAAGAAGCCTACTTCCTTTCAAGGGAAGCCCTCAACCTTGCTTGGAAATTTCAAGTACCCGTACTACTACTCGGAGACAAGACACTCGGTGAAAGCATATTCACCGCTGAAATAAACAGGGAAAAGAGGGTTGAAAAACCCAAGCTGTGGAACGGGAACGGTGATTATAAGAGGTATGAGATAACAGATGACGGCATATCACCCTTGGCATTTCCGGGAACGGAGAATATAACTGTAAAGGTTACAAGTTACGAACATGATGAGAGGGGTATAACCGTAGAAGATGCCTTTCTCGTAAAGAAGATGCAGGACAAGAGATTGAAAAAGGCGGAAACGATCAGGAACTATATGATAAATGAGGATTATGCGATAAAGATAGAGGGCAACCCTGAATCCAAAAATGTTATCATAACATGGGGTTCAAACAAGGGTGTTGTTAATGAGGTGGCGGAAGAAACGGGGTATAAAGTAATAAGGCCCCTCATCCTTGAACCCTTTCCCCATGAACGGATAAAAGGGGAAATTGGGAGGGCGGAAAAGGTAATAGGTGTTGAATGTTCCGCAAGTGACCAGTTCATAAGACTTCTTAGTATGTACGGTATAAGGGTTGATGCGAACATAAAAAAGTATGATGGCAGGCCCTTTTATAAGGATGAGCTTAAAAGTTTGATAGAGAGGTATTGATATGGCTGTTGCAAAGAAAAGCCTGTACACAGGAGCGGAGATAACATGGTGCAGGTTGTGTGGTAATTTCGGACTGATGAGTGCATTTGGATGGGCTGTTCAGGAGCTGGCGGAAACAATCCCTTACGAAAAGTTCGTTATACTATCAGGTATAGGGTGCCACGGCAAGATAGTTGATTATATAGACCTAAATAGTTTTTATTCCCTGCACGGAAGAGCTGTACCCACCGCTACAGGTATAAAATTGGCTAATCCAGAGCTAAAGGTCATTTGCTTCGTAGGAGACGGGGATATATATGCGGAAGGCATATCCCACCTTGTATTCGCTGCAAAGAGAAATACAGACATAACGGTAATAGTTCATAACAATCGTGCCTACAGTCTAACAACGGGTCAGTTTGCCCCTACAAGCCCTTCATATTTTAAAGGAAAGTCAACACCCTACGGTTCCCCAGAAGATCCAATGAATCCTTTGGCAATCATGCTGTCATCAGGTGCAACCTTTGTTGCAAGGGGTTATGCGGGCTTTACAGATCATTTAAAGAACATAATAAAGGAAGCAATTTTACATAAAGGTTTCTCCTTTGTTGATGTTCTTCAACCCTGCGTGGCTTTCTACAATACTTATGATCTCTATAATCGGCAAACCTATAGGCTTGAACAAACGGATCATGATCCTTCGGATTTTGAAAAGGCTTATTCAAAGGCACTTGAGTGGGATTATAACAGGGAAGATGTTAAGATCCCTATAGGTATCTTTTACAGAGTAGAAAAACCCACATACGAAGAAAGGGCATGAGCTTGGTTAAGTTAACGGGAGAGGAGGAATTAATAAGGCTAATAAAACTTTTATCCGAGAGGGGCTACAAGCTGATAGGTCCCGTATTACAAGAGGGCGTAATCCTGTACAAAGAGGTGGGTAGGGATTACCGATTTCCAAAGGGACTTAAAGAGATTCAGGGAAAGGGATACTACAGGGTGTTCAAAGGTGGTGAAGGATACTTCAGTTATGTTCATGGGTTTTATTCCCCTAAGCACTTTTTACACCCTCCCACGGAGACGCTCCTTAAGTTAGAGCCTTCCTTAAAACAGGATACGGCGATAGGATCGGAACCCCTTGCCCTTATCGGTATAAGGGCATGCGATATAAAAGCCCTCTTCATACTTGATGACATATTTATTAACAGAAATAGCCATCCAGACGAACACTACAAAAGGAGAAGGGAAGGTATATTCATAGTGGGTGTAAACTGCGTATATACGGGGGATACATGCTTCTGTGGGACTATGGGAACGGGTCCCTTCATTGAAGAGGGTTACGATGTATCAATAACGGAGATAGGAGAAGTATTCCTAATAAGGGCGGGTTCAGAAAGGGGAAAGGAGATAGTGGAGCAATTAAGGGGAGAAGAGGCGAGCGATGAACACCTTAAAAAGGAAAGGGAGCTTATTGAAAAGGCAAGGGAGAGGACAAAGATAGATATGGACATTACAGGTCTCCATCAGAAGCTTTTACCTAAGCTTGAGAGTCCTTTATGGGATGATATAGAGAAGAGATGTCTTGCCTGCGGTTCTTGTACGATGGTATGCCCTACATGTTTCTGTTATGAGGTGAGGGACGAGATAACCCTTGACGGATCTTCATCAACAAGGATAAGGAGCTGGGATGTTTGCTTCAGAGAGGGATTCTCTGCAATTCACGGAATTCCTATAAGATCAACAATAAAAGCCCGATATAGACAATGGCTGATGCATAAGTTCTCTTACTGGGTTTATCAGTTTGGTACCTATGGGTGTGTGGGATGCGGAAGGTGTATAACATGGTGTCCTGTAGGTATTGACATAAGGGAGGAGGTCAAAAAACTTGCGTCTTGACAAAAAGTGCATTTACCTTTATGTTGGTTAAGCAGTCATGGAAAGGAAAGTAGAGACTTTACCCGCTTTATTTCACGATCTGTGTCCGAACTGTGGAGGTGATATAAGCACCGATAGGTTAGAAAAGGGGTTGCCGTGTGAAAAGTGTTACCCTTATGAGGACAGGGAAGGTGTATGTTCCCACATAAGGGAAGGTTCTTATGTCAAGATATGTCAACTTGAAGACAGGGTAAAACGGTGGTATAAGCATTTTGAAAAGATATACGGATTTGATCCCTGGAAGCTTCAAATATCGTGGGCAAGGAAGACCTTCCTTAAAAGATCCTTTGCCCTTCTGGCGCCTACAGGCGTGGGGAAAACCTCCTTCGGCATATCAATAGCAACATTCCTTGCGGAAGAAGGTAAAAAGTCGTACATAATACTGCCCACAAAACTCCTCGTAGCCCATACCCACGAGAGGGTTCTTAATACAGGAATAGACCCTCAGTGGGTTCTCGTCTTCGGTGAGGAAAACAGCAAAAAGAAAAGGGAAGAATTAAAGGAAAGACTTATTAAAGGTGATTTCAGAATACTTATAACCTCCTCCATGTTCCTTTATAAGAACTTTGAAATAATACCAAAAGACTTTGAATTCATCTTTGTGGATGATGTTGATTCCTTTCTTAAAACCGCCAAGAACATAGATAAAGCCCTTTATCTTCTCGGCTTCTCTGAAGAGGATATAGACCTCGCCCTGGAGAATATAAAGCTTAAAAGTAAGAAAAATAAAAGCCAAGAGGACTGGGAAAGGATAAAGGAACTTAATGAAAAACTGAGAAGCATCTCCGAAAAGAAGAGCAAAGGTGTACTTCTCGTTTCTTCCGCAACGGGTAATCCGAGATCAAACAGGATAAAGCTTTTCAGGGAACTGCTTGGTTTTGAAGTGGGAAGGCCCACCTTCTATTTAAGAAATATTGTTGATGTTTACGAGGAAGTATCCTCACCTTCGGAAGAAAGGATACTTGAGCTCGTAAAGAAATTAGGAAAGGGAGGGCTTATATTCGTATCCGCGGACAAGGGTAGGGAAAGGGTCAACGAGCTTACGGAATTTCTTAACAAAAGGGGTGTAAAGGCACTGTCCTATGAAGATATAGACCAGGAAGGTCTTGATGCCTTTGAAAGGGGCGATTATGAAGTTCTCGTGGGTATTTCTTCTTACAGGAACCCCATTGCACGCGGTATTGATATGCCCCATGTTGTAAGGTATGCCTTATTTGACGGCGTGCCGAAGATAGTTATACACCTCAATATAGACGCAAATGTAAATCACCTGCTGTGGGCTGTTATGTCAATAAGATCAATAATAGCAAAGAAATATAAAGACATAATTCCCCGCGTGGACAGATGGATACAATCCCTCAGGAGATACTCCTTCATATCGGAAGACTTCATAGAGAAGAACAAGGAGCTTAAGGAGAGGGTTGATAATCTGAAAAGAGAAGTAACGGAATTTCTTAAAGAAAAAGAGATAAGAGATCTCATTGCTTCATCGGAAGAGATCACCTTAAGGGAAGAACAGGGTGAATACACCCTTGTAGTCTCTGATGTCACAGGGTATATCCAAGCATCGGGCAGGGTATCAAGGATGTTTGCGGGCGGTATAACCAAGGGTCTAAGTTATATCCTGGTGGACGATAA
>JALWWX010000128.1 GCA_027078675.1 Aquificales bacterium
GGGGGAGGGAGTTTCTAACTTGCTTTCATCGGTTTTATTTAATTCTTAAATTTATTATAATAGATTTTCTGTAATTGTCAAGAGGATATCCTAAGAATGAAAATAGCCCTGTCCACAGACCTTTACGAGCTTACAATGGCCCAGAGTTACCTTGAACACGGTAAAAAAGGAAAGGCTGTATTCAGCCTTTTTGTAAGAAAACTGCCTCCCAACAGGAACTTCCTGATATCCTGCGGTCTGGAAACCCTTATGGAACATTTGGAAAATTTCACCTTTGATAAAGAGTCCCTCCTTTATTTAAAAAGCCTGGGTATATTTAAAGATTTTTTCCTTGATTATTTAGAAGAGTATAAAGTAAAGGCTAATATATACGCGATACCAGAAGGCAGAATAGTGTTTGAGAATGAACCTATAGTTCAGATAGAAGGGAATCTCCCCGATGTTCAGATTCTTGAAACCGTTGTAATAAATGTTATACATTTCCATATGGTTATAGCTTCAAAAGCTGTAAGAAGTTTTTTAGCATCCAAGGGTAAGGCACTGGTTGACTTCGGGTTGAGAAGGGCACACACACTTGAGGCTGGCCTTTTCGCAGCAAGGGCTTCCTATATAGGTGGATTTGAAGGAACATCAAATCTTGAAGCGGGTAGGAGATTCGGCATACCCGTTTACGGGACCGTTGCCCACTCCTATATAATGATATTTGATAAAGAAGAGGAAGCCTTCAAAGCCTTTGCAAAGAGCTTTCCCGAAAGGGCAATACACCTTATAGATACCTACGATACATTAAAGGCTATAGATAAGGTAATACACCTTGTTAAAGAGGGGATGCCTGCGGTGGGAGTGAGGATTGACAGCGGTGATATTCCCTACCTTACCAAGGAGGTAAGGAAGAAACTCAAAAAAGCAGGACTTGAACACATAAAGATAATAGTCAGCGGAGGGGTGGATGAGTACAAGATAGAAGAATGGCTGAAAGAAGGTGCGGAAATTGATGCCTTCGGAGTGGGAACAAAGTTTATAACATCCGCGGACCATCCTTACTTAGATATGGCTTATAAACTTGTGGAGTATGAAGGAAAACCCAAATATAAAACAAGTCCGGGCAAAGTTACCTTCCCCTATAAGAGACAAGTCTTTAGAACCTACAATGAAAACGGTAAAATGGATAAAGACTTTGTTGTATTATACGGGAAAGAACGAGAAGGGGAAAAGCTTGTTGAAGAGGTAATGAAAAACGGATCACTGATATATAAATTCCCTTCCCTTAAGGAGATAAGGGACAGGGTTATGGACGAGTTAGAAAGACTACCCAATCACCTAAAGGAATTGAAGAAGGCTTATTATGAGGTTATTATTGAATAAAGAAGTGCCCGTAGCTCAGCTGGATAGAGCGTGGGTCTCCGGAACCCAAGGTCGCGGGTTCAAGTCCCGCCGGGCACAAAAGAAAAGATGAAGTTACTTGAGCTTATAGAGGAAAAACTTCTTGAGGAGCTTGATCCGAAGGTAAAGCTCGTCCTTGAAACGGGCAAGTACCTTATTGAAGGAGGCGGTAAGAGAATAAGACCTCTTATAACCTCCCTTTCATGCGGTATGTGTGGTGGAGATCCCGAAGATGCTATACCGCTTGGCATAGGAATAGAGTATATACATGCAGCCTCCTTGCTTCACGATGATGTTGTTGATGGTGCGGAAAGCAGGAGGGGAAAACCTTCAGCCAATCTTGTCTTCGGAAACGGTATAGCAGTCCTTACAGGTGATTTTATGTACGCAAAGGCTTTGAACATCTTTGCAACCCACGGAGACATTATTATGATAAAGATAGTAAGTAAATCAGTTATGGAAATGGCTCAAGCACAAGTTCTTGAGCTATCAAAAATAGGCGAGATAATTGACAGGGACACATACTTTAAAATAATTGATGGGAAAACTTCTTCCCTATTCGGTGCAAGTATGGCAGTGGGAGGGCTAAAGGCAGGTTATGAGGACTGGAACACACTTTACGAGATAGGCATAAGGATAGGGAGAGCCTTTCAGATCATTGATGATGTCCTTGATTACGAAGGAAATCCAGAAAAACTTGGAAAACCGACAAGTAACGACCTAAGGGAGGGTAAAGTAACTTATCCTTTGATAAGTGTTATGGACAAAATACCCAATGATTTGATAAGGGAGGTTATAGAGGAAATAAATCCGGATCCCCGCAAAATAGAGAAACTAAGGAAACTCGTTATAGAAAAGGGAGGTACTGTTAAGGCAAGAAATCTTGCAAAGGAAGAAGTCAACAAAGCAATGCACTTACTTGAAGCATTCCCTGATAGCATATACAAGGATGAAGTGGTAAGTATTATTGAATTTGTTATAGGAAGAGAACTTTAAAGATGCTAAAGGGCATACTGGGGGGCTTTATACTTATTCTTCTTTCCTTTCTGCTTTTCCATCTTACCGAAACCTCAACAGCCAGCAGGAAAAGTATGATAAGACTTAAACCCGAAGACTTCACCATAAAAAAGGGAAAAGAGGGAGGTGTACTCAAATTTATTTTGAATGGCGATCCTAAAACCTTGAACCCCGCCTTAGCTCAAGAAACAACATCAACGAATGCCATAGGGGACCTATTCCTTGGACTTACAAGGATAAATCTAAAAACAATGGAAGTGGAACCCGCCCTTGCGGAAAGGTGGGAAGTTTCTGAAGACGGAAAGGTATGGATCTTTTATCTGAGAAAGGATGTAAAATGGAGCGACGGCGTTCCCTTTACCGCAGATGATGTTGTGTTTACATACAATCAGATATATTACAACGATGAAATACCTTCCACAGCAAGGGATATACTGACGGTAAACGGAAAGAAGATAAAAGTAGAAAAGATTGATAAGTACACTGTAAAGTTTACCCTTCCTGATAAGTTCGCCCCCTTCTTGAGGGCGGTGGGAGAACCTATATTACCCAAGCACAAACTTGAAAAGTATGTCAAAGAAGGTACATTCAATTCCGCCTGGAATGTTAATACACCACCTTCCGAGATAGTAGGCACCGGTCCTTATATTATTAAGGAATATGTAAAAGGTCAAAAAATTGTTTATGAAAAGAATCCCTTTTATTATGAAAAAGATGTTCCCTACATTGAAAAGAAAATAGGCATTATAGTCCAGGATCCTGATACTGCACTTTTAAAGTTTTCAAGGGGCGAAGTTGATGTAATAGGTGTAAGAATTCAGGATCTTCAGTATATTTTTAATATAAATAAGGATATAAAAATATTTGATCTCGGCTCAACACCTTCTACCACCTTCTTAGTCTTCAATCAGAACCCAGACGCAAAGATACCCAAGTATAAACTAAAGTGGTTCAGAAACAAGATATTCAGAAGGGCAATATCACATGCCATAGATAGGGAAGGGATATGCTATCTCGTTTACAACGGCCTCGCAAAACCCCTTTATACCCCCATAACGGAGGCGAACAGACCCTATTATATTGAAGGATACTATCCGAAGTTTGAGTACGATCTTGAAAAGGCAAGATCATTACTTGAAAGCATAGGATTCAGGGACAGGGACGGGGACGGTTATTTGGAGGATGAGGAAGGGCATACCCTTGAGTTTACCCTCTTAACCAATGCGGGTAACAAAGAGAGGGAAACAATAGGAAACATAATAAAGGAAGATCTTAAAAAGATAGGGATAAAGGTAAACTTTCTGCCCGTAGATTTTAACAGTTTAGTATCAAGGCTTACATCACCACCCTACGAATGGGAGGCTGTAATAATAGGACTTACGGGATCCATGGATCCTCACTTTGGCAGAAATGTATGGCACTCTTCGGGATTGCTACATATGTGGAATCCGAGGCAAAAAGAACCATCAACCGACTGGGAAAGGAAGGTTGATGAGTTATTTGACAAGGGAGCGGTTGAGCTTGACAGGGAAAAGCGCATAGCCATATATAGGGAAGCTTTCAGGATAATAACGGAGGAACAGCCCATGATATTTATAGCAACGCCCAAAAGCATAACCGCTGTATATGACAAATTTGAGAACGTATTCCCAACCGTATGGGGATGGTATAAGGACGAATACATGTTCGTAAAGTAATATTATTGTTCCTTAGGCATCTGCTCAATATATATGGATCTGCTCGGAAAGGCGAAGGATGCTCCATTCTTTTCAATTATCTCCATTATCTTCAGATTTACATCCTCCCTTATGGCAAGATACTCTGACCAAACCGCGGTATTGGTAAAACAGTAAATGAATATGTTGAGGGAACTGTCTCCAAAATCCGTAAAGTAAACCATAAGAAGTTGATCTTTGGCTATACCCGGATGATTTTTCAGCATTTCCCTGATATCCCTGAGGATATTAACCATCTGCTCCCTTGTTGTACTGTATGTAACACCTATGGTCATCTTTATCCTTCTTACATTCCTTCTTGAGAAGTTTTCAAGGGATTGATTTGCAAGCACCTGATTAGGTATAACTATAAGGCTTTTTTCAAAGCTCCTTATCTTTGATGTCCTCAAACCTATATCCTCAACTATACCCTCAACATCCCCTATTTTCACCCAATCCCCCACCTTCATGGACTTATCTATAAGTACTGTCAATCCGCCAAAAAGATTTGCTGCGGTATCCTTTGCTGCAAGGGCAAAGGCAAGACCCCCTATACCGAGGGATGCAAGCAAGGCACTTACATTTATACCCCACTCCTGAAGTATTGCAACACCACCTACTACTATAACAAAGGCTTTGGTTATCTTTATTAAAAATCCCCCTACCTCCTTAGCAAACTCCTTACCAAATTTTTCCGCAAACCTGTAAAAGTGACCTTCAAATGCAACAACAGAATTATAAAGGGTCCAAGAAATAACAAATATTACAAGTGTTTTAAATACAGCAGAGACTATTTCATACTCAATACCTACAATCCTTAAGGCAATATACACACCCCCTATCACTATGAGGAAGCTGACAGGTTTGGAAACGATACTAAGCAGGATGTCATCTATCTCTGTCTCCGTTCTTGCGGTTAGCCTCTTTATTGACTTTATGACGAAGAATATAAAAAGCTTTCTAAGGACTAAAAAGGAAAAGAATACGAACAGAGAAAGGGCAAGCTTGTAAAGGGGTACACCGAATATAACATAGTTAAGAAGGTTTTGTATCCTTTCCAGAGAAGCCCATATATCTCCCATATATCTTTAAGATTATACTACCGCTTTTCCTCTATCCTTCCTATACCGTACTTTTCCATCAATTTATAAACGGTAGGTCTGCTTACGCCGAGGAGAGCTGCTATCTTACTCACATTTCCAGAAGATATCCTGAATGCTTTCTCAAGTAATTCCTTTTCAAGCTTGTTTATATTTTCCTCAAGGTTAAGATTTATACCCTCACCTCCATTCACACTTAGTTTATCAACATTTATGCTTAGATCATCCACGTCTATGTACTCTCCTTTTGCGAGAACACACGCCTTTCTTACTACATTTATAAGCTCCCTTACATTTCCAGGCCATGTATAATTTTTGATTGCTTCAAGAGCCCTGTCCGTAAATCCCTTTATATTCTTGTTAAGTTCTTTGGCAGACTTCTCCAGAAAATACTGTGCCATTATGATAACATCGTCACCCCTCTCCCTTAAAGGAGGAAGCTTTATGGTAAGCACATTTAGCCTGTAGTATAGATCTTCCCTGAATCTACCTTCCTTTACAGCCCTCTCCAAATCAACATTTGTTGCAGCAATAATTCTTACATCCGCCTTCAGTGTCTTTGTACCTCCAAGCCTTTCAAAGCTATAGTCTTGAAGAAATCTTAGTAATTTACTCTGAATATCCAAGGGCATATCCCCTATTTCATCAAGGAAAAGGGTTCCCCCGTCCGCAAGCTCCACTTTTCCCTGTTTGGTCTTGTATGCACCGGTAAACGCACCCTTTTCATAGCCGAACAACTCAGCTTCCAACAAATCTGGAGGAACCGCGGTACAGTTTATAGCTATAAAAGGTTTATTCCTCCTCAGACTTCTTTCGTGTATTGCCCTTGCGGTAAGTTCCTTACCTGTTCCAGTCTCCCCTGTTATAAGGACAGGATAATCGGTAGTAGCATACTTCCTTATTAACTTAAAAACCTCTTTCATTGGCTTACTCGCACCTATAAATTCAACATCCTCTTCCTTCTTTATACCTCCATTTTCTTCAACAACCTTGCTTATAAGCTTTCCCAATCTAAACTCCTTAAGAGCTTTTACAATATGAACATTCGTAAAGTCAAGATTCATACCACAACCTTTGCACATTTTAGAATCACCGTTAAGAGACGTCTTGCAGTAGGGACATACGCCCGTCCTTTCTATCTCCCTTGTAAGGAATTCTCCGATAGTCTCTGCTATAAACTCATCATCTTCATTAAAGAGGATTACCGCATGGTCCCCGCCCGTTCTGAAAATCTTTCCTTTTAAAACAGTCTCTTTATCCAGATCTATATGTATGCTAACCTCTTGAAAATTCTTACATATATCTAAAAATTTATTTTGTACCTTTACCGCGAAAAGGGAAAGATCAATAGCTGGTAGATCAATCTGGTTACCATTACAGTTGATTTTTATTGTACCTTTGTAGTAGATGCGAGGTGCTACTCTCATGTCAGCCCCCCTGCTCCTTTTACTCTATCTCTAAAATTATATTATCATATAATTCATCGCAACCATGGATGTGCTTGTTATAGATCTGGAAGGTACTTCTCAGGAGATAACGGAAGGGTTAAGGAAGGTTATAAGGGAGATTGAGGAAAAGGGTAACGAGATAGTTGATATAAAAATAGCCTACTCAAGGGAACACGGAGTTGACGGTTTTGTAATAGTTTACACTATTCTATACAGGAAAAAATGAAAATAATAAAGGTAAGGGTTAAACCGGGTGCAAAAAAGAATATGATAAGGGAAGTGAATGGAGAGATAAGCCTTGAGGTATGGGTGAAGGAAAGGGCGGAAAAGGGAAAGGCAAACAAGATGCTTATTGATATGCTTTCTGAATTCTTTTCATGCGGTAAAGAAGATATTGAAATAATAAGGGGGGAAAGATCAAGGATAAAAACTATCAGGATAGGAAAATGATAAAGGTTGTTCCTGTAGGACCGTTAAGTGTTAACTGTTCAATAGTGGTAGATGAGGAAAGCGGTGAGGCGCTCATTATAGATCCAGGCAGTGAAGGTGAAAAAATAATAGAGAGTCTAAACGGTTTAAAACCCAAGGCTATAGTTAATACCCACGGACACATAGATCATGTGGGTCAGGTGGGTGTTATAAAAGAGTACTTTGATATTCCCTTCTACCTTCATAAAGAAGATGTATTTCTGCTGAGGGACGAAATATGGCAGGGCTTTGGTTCCTATGTGGGTGCGGTGCCTTGTCCGGATCCTGATGACTATATAAAAGACGGAGATACAGTAAAGATAGGGGAGACTGTCCTAAGGGTTATACACACACCTGGTCATACACCCGGCGGGTGCTGTTTTTATATTGAGGAAAAGGAGATACTTATAGCAGGGGATCTGCTCTTTAAAGGAGGTATAGGGAGGTGGGATTTACCCGGAGGCGATTTTGAGGATATAAAAAGATCGTTAAAGAAAATCTTTTCCATGTTACCGGACGAAACGGTAGTTATATGCGGTCATAATGAAGAGACAACCATTGGAGATGAAAAAAGATTCAATCCATTCCTTAGGGAGATGCTCTGATTACATGTTCCTCAAAGCCCTATCCGCATCCCTGTAGAGCTGATAAGCTCCTACCTTCTTTGCAATATCCCTTGAAAGCTTCATATACTTTTTGGCAAGGAATACTGCCCCCGTATCCTTGTAAATAAGGGCAAGATATTTGTAAGCCACAGCCTCCCAGTATTTATCCTTGTATTTCCTTACAGTTTCAAGCCCCTTGTTTATCTCCCTTTGAGCCTCCTTAAGTTTCCCCTTTTTCCACAGGATATATCCTTTGTTAAGCCTGTATATACCCTCATCAAGCCCCGAACCTTCGCCGTAGTATATAGCCTTTTCTATAAGCTCCTCCGCCTTATCAAGTTTGTCCCTCTCCGCATATATGAGGGCAAGATTGTTATATGTGGATGCAACAGCTACGGAGCTTCTGGGATATTTAAGGGACTCTTCGTAATAGAGTATGGCATTGTTAATATCACCCACCCTCTCATAAAGGGAAGCTATGTTGTTAAGGGCAACACCTACAGCCTCAAGGTTGCCCGAACCTTTGGCTATCTCAAGGTAAAAGAGATTGTAAATCAAGGCATGGGAAAGATCTCCGACCTCCTCGTAAAGAATGCCGAGCCAGTGATAGACAAGATTAAGTTGGGCGAGATTTTTTGCCTTAACCTCCGCAATTTTAAAACAGTTTAAGGATCTGTTTATATAACCTCTCTTATAAAGAACCATTCCGTGGCATATATAGGAATAAGCATTTTCTGGCTTCTCCTTTATAGCCCTTTTTGACCAAAATTCCGCCTTTTTTATATTACCGTCCTTATAGTACTCAAAGCAGTTAAATATAGGATCCTCTTCCGCCGATGCAATAAAGGGAAATATTAAAATAAGAAGCAGTATCACCTTATAACTTCCCATTCCGTGATAAGCTGATGTCCCCTTTTAAAATGGGACCTCAATCTTAAATTCATCACATTTTTAAGACTCTTAAACCCTTCTCCGCCCACGAGGGTCGGCACATTTTCACCTCCCACAATAACGGGAAGATGTATCAATCTTACTTCATCAACAAAACCCCTCTTTATAAACTCCCAGTTGATGGAAGAACCCCCTTCAACCATAAGGCTGTTTATTCCCCTGCTGTAAAGTATAGGCAGAAGCTCTTCAAAATCCACGAGATCTTCACCTGCGAATATTATCTCCGCACCCTTATCCCTTATCTTCCTTATTCTTTCTTCTGGCGCCCTTTTTGTTGTTACGATTATAGTCTTTGCATCCGGCGAGAAAATGTTAGCGTCAAGGGGTACATTAGCGGTTGAACAGGGTATTATCCTTATGGGATTTTTTCCCTCAACATACCTCACCGTCAAACTGGGATTATCGGTTCTTACCGTCTCACAGCCTACCATTATACCGTCCACCTTAGCCCTTATCTCATGGAGATATCTGTAAGCCTCTTGATCCATAAGGGTCATAAGCTCTTTGCTGGATGCCCCTCTATATAGGGTAAGTTTCCCATCAACGGTTACTTCGGAGACTATAATTACATAAGGTCTATTCATATTCCCTTCCATAGCGTCTAAATAGATAGTTTATCCTCATCATAAGTGAAAGGAGGGTAAGGAAGGTAATAACCTTTATTCCAAAACTGAGACCAAAAGGCAGTTTCATAAATTCAAAAAGAGAAAAGACAAGTATTGCTATATGTGTTTCTGGTCTCCCAAAAAAGCCTGTGTTTTCTAAGGGATCTTCAATTTTACCTTTTATTCTCTCCGAATACCCTATCTCCGCATACACAACGGGTTTTATAAAAGAGTGAAGCATAGAAGATGTTACAGCAAGCAATGCTATGAAGGGGGAAGAGTAGGCAAGCCCTATGGCTCCGAGGACAAGTCCGTCAACCCATTTATCCGCAATCCAGTCAAAAACCGCCCCGAACTTTGAAGCTTTATCGTTAAGTCTTGCTACCATACCATCCGCAAGATCAAGAATGCCAGATATGGCAAGAAGTATTGCACCCGCAAAGGGTTTATGGTGATAGAAAAAGTAGGCGGATGCGGAACCCAGTATAAGGGATGCAAGGGTTATAAGATTGGGTGGTATATGAAATCGAGCAGCCGCCATACCGACGGGTGCATAAACCTTCTTTAAGTATTCCCTTTTACTCGTCAGGTTCATTTCAGCTCCTTAGAGGTTATCCAAGGCATCATCTCTCTCAGTTTTCTTCCGACCTTTTCAATTTGGTGTTCTCTGTCCCTGTTGAGCAATGCATTGAAAACGGGTCTGCCTGCCTGATTTTCAAGGACCCATTCCCTTGCAAATTCTCCCTTTTGAATCTCCTCAAGCATCTCTTCCATTAACGGTAATACCGCCTTATAAATTCTTTCACCCCTTGTCACATCTCCGTACTTTGCGGTATCAGATATGGAATATCTCATACCAGATATACCATACTGATATATAAGATCAACTATTAATTTAAGCTCATGGAGGCATTCAAAATAGGCAACCTCCGGTTGATATCCAGCCTTTACTAATGTTTCAAAACCAGCCTTTATAAGGGCTGTTACACCTCCGCAAAGAACAGCCTGCTCGCCGAAAAGATCCGTTTCGGTTTCCTCTTTAAAAGTAGTCTCTATAACACCCGCCCTCGTAGCCCCTATACCTTTAGCGTATGCAAGCGCCTTTTCAAGACATATACCTGAAGCATCCTGATAAACCGCTACCAAAGCGGGGACACCCTTCCCTTCCTCATACATCCACCTTACAAGATGTCCTGGTCCCTTGGGGGCAACCATAAATACGTCCACATCCTTAGGCGGTAATATTTGATGGAAATGTATGTTAAAACCGTGGGCAAAGGCAAGGGTCTTTGTCTCGTCAAGATAGGGTTCAACATCCCTTTTGTATATCTGGGGTTGAACGGTATCGGGGACAAGAAACATTATTATATCCGCTTCCCTTGCAACCTCGGAAGGTGTGAGAACCTTAAAGCCGTCCGCTTCAGCCTTTTGCCTTGACCTGCTCCTTTCATGCAAGCCTATGATGACCTCAAGACCGCTGTCCCTCAGATTAAGGGCGTGTGCATGACCTTGACTTCCGTAACCCAAAATACCTATCTTTTTACCTACCAGAACATTAAGATGGGTATCATCATCGTAATATACCTTTGCCATCCACAAAACCCCCGAACAATTTCAATCTTAAAATTATATCAATCCTGAGGGTTTTCTTCCCATCCCAATTCCCTTTTCATAGCTATCTTCCCAGTCCTTGCCATCTCTTTGATACCGAAGGGTTTTAAAAGTTCCACTATTGCCCTTATCTTGTCTTCATCACCTGTAACCTCAATGGTATATGTCTCCTGAGATACATCCACAACCTTTCCCCTGAATATTTCCGTTATCCTTAACACCTCATCCCTTGCCCTTGCTGTGGGCGTATGAACTTTTATAAGAACGAGCTCCCTTTCAACATGAGGAATATCCGTAAGATCCCTAACTTTAATTGTATCTATAAGTTTCCTTAGCTGTTTAACCACCTGATCTATAACTATATCATCCCCTATTATCTCTATTGTCATCCTTGAAATACCCTTTTCATGCGTCTCACCCACGCTCAAGCTTTCTATATTGTATCCCTTACCCGCTATAAGTGTTGCTATCCTCGCCAGCACTCCGAACTCATTTCTTACTGTTACATTTATTATGTGCTTCCTTGTTGCACCTTTACGAACTTCCCTTAACTTTCTCGTCTCAATAACGGTAAATTCACTCATACAGATACCCCCTTATCCCACAAGATACATGGTTTCAACATCGGGGCTTTTACCGTCCTCAAGGATCATATCCCTATAAGATTTTCCTGCAGGCACCATGGGAAACACGTTCTCCTCCCTGTCAACATGGAAATCCATGATAACTGGTCTGTCTTCTATCCTCATGGCTTCTTCCAGAATCTCCCTAACCTCCGAAGGCTTTTCAGCCCTGAATCCTACCGCACCGCATGCCTCCGCAAGCTTAACAAAATCGGGTTGGATACTAAGGTCCACCTCAGAGTACCTCTTCTCATAGAAAAGCTCTTGCCATTGCCTGACCATTCCGAGATACCCGTTGTTTATAATGGCAACCTTTACGGGTATCTTATAATGGACAGCTGTTACCACTTCTTGCATCGTCATAAGGAATGACCCGTCACCGTCTATTACAAATACAGGAACATCAGGCCTACCCACCTTTGCACCTATCCCCGCGGGCAAACCGAATCCCATAGTACCAAGTCCACCCGAGTTTATAAACTGTCTGGGAAAGGAAAATTTGTAAAACATTGCAGCCCACATCTGATGTTGACCCACCCCTGCAGAAAGGATGGCTTCCCCTCGTGTAACTTCATATATCTGTTCTATTACATATTGGGGTTTTATTACCTTGTTTGAATTTTTATAGGTAAGGGGATACATCTTCTTCCACTTATTTATCTGCTCAAGCCATTCTTCCCTTTCCTTTGCATGCAATATCTTTACACCTTTCTTCTTGATCTCTTCCAATATCTTATTAAGTACTATCTTTACATCCCCCACTATGGGCACATCAACAATTATGTTCTTTGATATAGAAGCAGGATCTATATCAATGTGAATTATCTTTGCATTGGGTGCAAACTCCTCTACCTTCCCAGTTACCCTATCATCAAACCTTGCTCCTACCGCTATAAGAAGATCGCAGTTATACACAGCCATATTCGCATAGTATGTACCGTGCATGCCCAACATCCTAAGAGAAAGGGGATGATCTTCGGGAAAGGCACCCTTGCCCTGGGTGGTCGTTGTTACGGGTATCCTCATAAGCTCTGCAAGTTCCAAAAGTTCATCCTGGGCCTCCGCATTAACCGCCCCTCCACCAACATAAAGGACAGGTTTCTTTGCTTCTGTTATCAGTTTGACAGCCTTCTTTATCTGCTGGGGATTACCAGTAAGATGGGGCTTATATCCTATAAGGGAACTTATTGCCTCCTCCCTTGAAGGTATGGGAACGTCAGAAAGTTGCTGGGTTATATCCTTGGGAAGGTCTATGACAACAGGACCAGGTCTTCCGGTTCTGGCTATGTGGAATGCTTGCCTTATTATATAGGGAAGATCTTCAACCCTTTTAACGAGGAAACTGTGCTTGGTTATAGGCCTTGTTATACCTATTATATCTACCTCTTGAAAGGCATCGTTACCTATAAGATGCAAAGGCACCTGACCTGTTATGAACACTGTCGGGACCGAATCCATATAGGCGTCCGCTATTGGTGTTACGAGGTTGGTAGCACCGGGTCCGGAGGTTACCATTGCCACACCAACTTTACCTGTTGCCCTGGCGTAACCCTCCGCCATGTGACCTGCCCCTTGCTCATGTCGTGCAAGTATATGCTTTATACCACCCATTCTGTATAGGGCATCATACACCTCCATAATGGCTCCGCCTGGCAATCCGAAGATGTATTCAACACCTTCCTCTATGAGGGTTTCTATTACGATATCAGCACCTTTTCTTGACATAAAACGGACCTCCAACTTATATTAAAACACGAAAATAAAGGGACTATATAATATAAGCTTTCCCTCCCCCTACGAAAAGACCTAATTTCGCTGACAGTTTGTAAAGTTCAATGTAACCGTAGTACCATCGTCACCGTTTTCGGGAGATTCCACCGTACCGTTAACATTAAAGGATGCGGGTGATGAAGGAGTGCATGAAATAGAGAGTGTGTTAATGACTCCTCCCCTACTGCACAAAGTACCGAGGGTATAGTTACCGCTGTTATCTGTAATATCAGAATAGCTCATACAGGGGTATATACTACAAGAAATTAGCGCTGAAACAGAAGAACCGTTAATTAGCTCAATAGTCGCACCCCCCACAGGTTGGGAAGATTGATCCGTAACCGAACCGCTTACCTTACACTCCGCCACATCCACCGTACCCATATTTACAGTTTTCCCGTCATCAGAAACCTCTGAACCGCCTACAGAACCGTCAACCCTGAACTCATCCATGTACCTTATATCCGGATCACCAGTTCCAAGGCCGTAGGACATTATAATTCTGGAATCAAGCTCACAAAGGATAGGAAGCCTATATGCACCTGAACTGTCTGTTTCCATAAAGGATCTATAATTCCTATAGTCTTGATATATAGACATAATCGTCTCAACATAAACAGAAGCACCCACAAGATCCTTATTCTGAACAAGTGTATCGGTGAATCTTCCCCTTACAAAACAGGGAGCCAACTCAAAATCCCCTACTCTAACCGTCACCCCATCATCAAAAACCTCATCCATATCAACTTTCCCATTAGCGTATACGCTAAGGTATGTGGCAACCTTGCAATTGCATGGTCCCGTATTCTCGTCCTTAATTAAATACAATTGCTCAGAAGTATCACACTTAATTCTGATCTTAAACTCACCTCCTACTCCTGTGAGAACATTCCCAAGAGTGCTTGCTACTAAAACTCCCCCAATAGGATTCCCTTCAAACAGGATTCTTCCCTCAGCATAACATGTACCCAGTGTTATATTGACCACCGCAGTTGTGCCGTCATCAGAACTTTCATCCCCGCCTACAACTCCGTTAACATTAAAAACAAATGTATCCATGTAATTATACGCATATATACTAAGATCCTTGTTACATGGTACCTTGGCACTGTAATTACCGTTGGAATCAGTAAAGGCAAAGGAAGAAAATCCGAAACCGCTTATCTCAAGCGTAACACCGCTTAGAGGATTTCCGTCACGATCCGTAACCCTTCCTTTTACTTCACAAACCTTTTCATAATCAATATTTATTGTACATCTGCAACCCTTTACAAACTTAACAATGGGAGATGCGGTCTCCCTACATATGGGACTTATAACCCATCCATTCTTAGGATTGTAGTAAGATATTTTGCCGTTCTCAGGAGATCCGTAAGTTATAGTCCGAAGAACTGTCCTACCAGTTGAAGGCGATGTAAAGCCGTAGGTGTATTCTATGTTTCCAGTCTCATCAGGAGATGCTTCAACCCATGTTCCCACGGGGTTGCCCTTTGAATCGGTTATAACTATCTCACACTCCGCGGGATCTCCTGGTGCAATATAGTCAAGATTTTTCCACCTTAGATCAGGATTTGTTATGCTAACAACAGCATAAACTTCCGCGGAAGGAAGAAACATA
Organism: Aquificales bacterium; assembly: GCA_027078675.1. GTDB lineage: Bacteria > Aquificota > Aquificia > Aquificales > Aquificaceae > WFWF01. The sequence continues at coordinate 14,915 of JALWWX010000128.1, forward strand.
TCATCCTCATTCCAGTAAACACCGTTATTGTCACACTCCTGCTGATCAGCACACCCGTTCTGAAGTATGTTGTCAAATGCCTGACTCGTATAGTTAACAGAACCGCTGTTCACAAAAACACCCTTACCCGCAACGACCCACGCACCTTTATCACTATCAAATGCATAAAAGGTAACCTGAATTCCGCCCTTGGAAGGATCTTCGTCAACGGATCCTTTTCTGCTCTTTATCTTTACGAGCTGTTCCTTATCCACCCATCTCAGCATCCTTATAACTTCCTGATTCTGCTTTATTATGCTTTTGTCAAATACGGTTTTATTGGTAACGGGATTCACTATATCTATATAATCAAAACCCACCGAAAGGAGCCTCTCTCCCCTTTCATTCTCCTCTCCCGGAAAGAAGCGATAATCCTGGGGGTCAGAAGGGGTAAAACTTCTGTACCTTACCTCTATAGTGTCTTGCGCCTTAATCAACTCAAGGGGAATATTTAACTCAATAAGTTTTCCCTTATACTCATTTGCACCTCTGACTCCACCCTTATCCAACCTTATCCTTACATATTTCTTCCCTGTGTCCGTAATTGTAAGCCCATCTTTAACGTTTATCTGCATCGCATTTACACGTAACAATTCTAAATTCACCTCTATTCCGTCCACATCTTCATATTTCTTATACTTGACCGTTTTGGTTGCCCTTATATAATCCTTTCCTCCGTCAGCTACAAATACAAAAGATCCTCCCTTATCAGAATAAGGTACCTGTGCTTCAAACTTACCTCCCTTAGTTTTTACTTCAACCTTCTTTATAAGCTTTCCTTCCGAATCAATAGAACTTATATAAATGGTGGCGTTAGGAATATTAACCTTACCCTTCAATGTAACGGTAGAGGTTGTAGAAGTAGAACTGGTTCTTTTGCTACAACCGTAAAATAAAAAGAACAGAATCAAAATTGAGATAGACAAATATCCTACCTTTCCCATCTCCTCATCCCCCAACCTTATCCCTATTGAATGGTGAGCCGGGCGGGATTCGAACCCGCGACCCACGGATTAAAAGTCCGTTGCTCTACCAGGCTGAGCTACCGGCTCTTTTATGGCTCCGGGGGAGGGACTCGAACCCCCAACCAGGTGGTTAACAGCCACCCGCTCTGCCGATTGAGCTACCCCGGATGAAATATATATTATCTAAAAAACGGAGATGTTGTGCAAGATATTATCGGATAGATTAAGTGTTTATAAAGGTTCAACCTTTTCCGTCCTTTCCAAAGGCTCAGCACCCTCGTGGATCTTCAGCAGGCCTATAAAGACAGATATCACCTTCAGAGGGAGTAAGGAAAGAGATAATTACTGGCTTTAAAGTATAAGTGCTATAAAGGGAGAAACCTGTGAATTCTGGAACATGTATAATATAATGAAAAGTCCATGAGTTTTCTTTTTAGCCCCCTCAAAATAAGGGGTATTGAACTGAGAAATAGGATTGTAATGTCCCCTATGTGTATGTATTCAGCGGAAAATGGCTATCCCAATCAGTTTCATATAATACACTACTCAACGCGTGCCTACGGAGGAGCAGGACTTATATTTATTGAAGCCACAGCTGTTGAGGAAAGGGGAAGGATCTCTATAAATGACCTCGGAATATGGAGCGATGAACATGTAGAAGCCTTTGCTCACTTGGTAAAGACTTGCAAAGAAGCGGGTGCAAAGGTGGGAATACAGCTTGCCCATGCGGGCAGAAAGGCGGAGGATTGTCCCGGATGGGAAAGGGCAAAAAAGAAAAGGAGGGGATCAAAAAACTCAATAGCCCCCTCTTCAATACCTTTTGGTAAAAACTGGGAGATACCTAAGGAAATGACAAAAGAGGATATAGAGGAAGTTAAAAAAGCTTTCGTTAAAGGTGCAGAAAGGGCGGTTAATGCTGGTTTTGACATAGTAGAGATTCACTCCGCCCACGGTTATCTACTTCACGAATTCCTATCTCCCCTCTCAAATAAAAGGAGGGACGAGTACGGAGGTAGTTTTGAAAACAGGACGAGACTTTTAAAGGAGATTGTAAGGGGTGTGAGGAAGGTTATACCCGATTCAATGCCCCTCTTTGTAAGGATATCCGCAGTTGACTGGGTTGAGGGTGGATGGAGTATAGAGGACAGCGTAAAACTCGCAAAGGAGCTT
>JALWWX010000129.1 GCA_027078675.1 Aquificales bacterium
TTACGGGAATGTCAAGGATAATAGTTATGTTCAATCTTGATAAAGATATTGATAAGGGTGTTCAGGAGGTGAGGGATGCGGTAAGGAGGGCAACAGGAAAATTGCCTCCCGGTGCGGAACTTCCTTCTGTCAGCAAGGTGAACACCTCCCTTTCTCCCATCCTCGTTGCAATACTTCACGGAAGCAAGGACTATGAAACAATGGCATACTATGCTGAGCATGTTATAAAAAAGGAGTTTGAAAAAATAAAAGGTGTGGGAGAGGTACACCTCGGGGGATACAGGGATAAGGTTTTGTGGATAAGGATTGATCCAGAAAGGCTTTATTCAAGGGGTCTTACCGTTAAGGATGTGGTTAACGCCTTTAAGGCTAATCATATTGAAATGCCTTCGGGTAGGATATACAGCGGGAACAGGGAATATATACTGAGGGTTTACGGTAAAGCAAGGTCACCAGAAGAGGTTAACGAGTTTGTTATAAGAAACGGTGTAAAGATAAAGGATATAGGCAGGGCGGAATTCACCTATGATGAAAAGAGAAGTGTTACAAGGTTTAAAGGTGAAAGGTCAATTGTTCTTGTTGTTTATAAGCAGGTTAAGTCAAATACGGTAAGGACCGCGAATCTTATTAAGGAAAAGATAGAGGAACTGAACCGTAAATTACCAGAAGGTATGCGTATAGATGTTAATTATGATTCTTCCGTTTTCATAAAAAGGAGTGTTGATGATGCCCTTATAGAGATAGTACTGGGAAGTTTGCTTACATCCCTGGCGGTATTCCTTTTCCTTGGGAATATTAGGATGTCCATTATACCCTTAATGGCCATACCTGTTTCTATACTCGGGACCATGTTTGTTATAGGAAACCTCGGCTACTCCCTCAACATGATAACTCTTATTGCCCTTGCTGTAGCTGTAGGTATAGTTATTGACGATGCTATAGTTGTACTTGAAAGTATATACAGGAGGACTGAAGAGGGATTAGAGGGTAAGGAAGCTGCGGAGAAGGGTACAAGAATAGTAGTTTTTGCCCTTCTTGCTTCTACCGCTTCTATAGTAGTAATATTCCTGCCCATAATATTTCTTAAGGGTGTTATAGGTAAATTCTTTAATGCTTTCGGAGTAACCCTTATAACAGCCATAGCTATATCTTTTATTGTCGCTATATCCTTTACGCCTATGCTTTCCGCAAGACTTGTAAAGAGGTCTGAAAAGGAGAATCCTTTTATGAGGATTTACAGGCGTTTTGAAGATGCTTTTGATGTGAGTTTGAGGTGGGCGTTAAATCATAAATTGGTTGTTATAGCTCTATCTATACTCAGTATAGTAGGCGGTTATTTTATGTTAAAGGCTACCAAAAAGGAATTTCATCCTATGACCGATGAGGGTAGATTTGTTATAAGATTTGAGACGCCTTCTGGTTCTTCCCTTGACTTTACTGACAGAAAAGTAAGGAAGCTTGAGGAAATACTTGAAAGTAATCCTTATATAAAGCAATACTCCATAGCTTTTGGTGAGGGTATCTTCGGTAGGGCTGATGTTAACGGAGGGATGGCTTTTGTTACCCTCATAAATAGGAGGAAGAGACCTCATCAAAAGGAAGTGATGCAGATGGTAAGGGAAAAGATAAGAGAGATTAAAGATTTTAAGGCGACGGTTGAGGTGCCTGCCATAGTTGGTGGAGGAGCGGGAAGGATGGTTGATATCCAGTATGTTATAAAGGGTCCTTCCCTTGAAAAATTGGAAGAGATTGCAAATGTGGTCACGGAAAAACTTAAAAAGATGGGTGGGTATGTAGATGTTGATACGAATCTGAAGATAAACAAACCGGAGGTAAGGATATACATAGACAGGGCTAAAGCGGGAGAGATAGGTGTTACTGTGGAAGATATAGCTTTTACCTTGAATGCCCTCTTTGGAAAGATGAAGATAGGTACATATGAGGTGGGGTCTGAAAGCTACGATGTTTATATAAAGGCGGATGAGGATTTTCTTAATAACTTTGAGAATCTGAAAAAAGTTTATGTTAGAACACAACGAGGGGATATGGTTCCTTTGTCTTCCCTTATAACCTATGAATTAAAGCCCGGATACAATGTTATTAACAGATACGACAGGCAGTATTCCTTTAGTCTTTTTGCAAATCTTTACGGAAAAAGTCAAGGGGAAGCGACTGCGGAGATTGAAGATCTGCTGAATGATATATTGCCCGACGGTTACACCTATGAAGTGGCGGGCATGGCAAAGGAGTTCAGGGAAGCCTTTAAGGGTCTCGCTCAAGCCCTTGTTATTGCACTCGTAGGTATGTATATGATCCTTGCTTCTTTGTTTGAAAGCTTCCTTCACCCTTTTACAGTTATGTTAACACTGCCCCTTGCCATCTCAGGCGTTTTCGGTCTGTTATTGATTACGGGAACATCACTCAGTGTACCTTCTTATTTTGGAATAATCCTGCTCATGGGTATAGTGGCAAGGGATGCTGTTTTGTTTATAGAAAGGATTATTCAGCTGAGAAAGGAAGGTATGGAGATGAGGGATGCTATAATGCAGGCGAGGAAGGAGAGGTTAAGACCCATACTTATGACAACAATAACCATAGTTTTTGCCCTTCTTCCGGTAGCCTTGGGTTTATTTGAGGGAAGCGAATTGAGGAAGCCTATGGCTATAGCTGTTATAGGAGGAATAATGTCCGCCTTGCCCCTTAGCCTTTATGTCATTCCTGTTATATATGAGATTGTAGATAGGATCAACCTGAAGAGGCTATTTCCTCTTCGTCCTTCATAAGCTTGTATATCAAGCTATCTGTTAGTGCTATCCAAGAAGCCTCAATGATATTGTCGGAAACACCTATGGTACTCCATTTCTTCCTTCCGTCTGTACACTCAATGAGCACCCTTACCCTTGCGGATGTACCCGCGGACTCGTTGACTATCCTTACTTTATAGTCAAGGAGTTGAACTTCCTTGAGATTTGGATAGAATTCAACAAGCGCCTTTTTAAGAGCCTTATCCAGGGCGCTAACGGGACCACTATCAAGGGCTGCTGTGTGTTCATTAACTTCGTTTATGAAAAGTCTTACTGTTGCTTCCGATACCGGCTTTTCATCCATACTCCTTTTAGCTATAAGCACCCTGTAGGCATCAAGTTCAAAGTAATTCTTTAGTAAACCGAAGTGTTTTTTGCACAAAAGTTCAAGGGAAGCTTCCGCTGTTTCAAAGTGATACCCTTCACTTTCCATCTCTTTTATCTTCTCAACAAGTTTTATAACCTCTGGAGATTTTTCATCAACAGATATTCCAAACTCCTTTAGCTTGTATATAACATTGCTCCTGCCGGACAGGTCTGACACTGTTATCCTTCTCTGGTTGCCTACAAGCTCCGGGTTTATATGTTCATAAGTTTCCGAATGCCTCAATACCGCGGAGGCATGAACACCTCCTTTGTGGGCAAAGGCACTTTCACCCACATAGGGCATGTTCCTCGGAAGGGACATGTTTGACAACTCCGCCACGAACATGGCAAGTTCTGTTAGCCTTCTCATGCTATCTTCGGGAACAACCTCATAACCCATTTTTATCTGTAAGTTGGGAATTATTGAACATAGGTTGGCGTTACCCACCCTCTCGCCTATACCGTTTATAGTACCGTGAACCTGGGTGGCTCCTGCAAGGACGCCCATAATGGAATTGGCTACAGCGGTCTCGGAATCATTGTGCATATGTACACCTATCTTTGCTTCAGGAAATTTTTCCCTTACTTCACTTACTATTTCGCTAACCTCGTGAGGTAATGTTCCCCCGTTTGTGTCGCATAAAACTATCCAATCCGCTCCGCCTTCAAGGGCTGATTCCAAAACCTTTAGGGCGTACTCTTTATTTCTTTTAAATCCATCAAAGAAGTGTTCCGCATCAAAAATAAGCTCCTCCACATCTTTCCTTAAAAAGCTCAGAGTTTCCCTTATCATGTTGAGATTCTCTTCAAGGGAGGTCCTAAGTGCGTGTGTTACATGCAGGTCCCAACTTTTGCCAAAAATGGTTATAACACTTGTACCAGCCTTAAGCAAGGCTTCTACAAAGGGATCCTTATCAACGCTTATACCTGCCCTTCTTGTTGATCCGAAGGCTGTAAGTTTTGTGTGTTTAAGTTTAAGTTCCTTTGCCCTTGAAAAGAATACATTGTCCTTTGGATTTGAAGAGGGCCATCCTCCTTCCACATAATCTATGCCAAACTCATCAAGCTTCTCCAGTATCCTTAACTTATCTTCAACGGAGAAGTTAACACCGAATGCTTGGGCGCCGTCTCTCAGTGTTGTATCATATATATATACCTTCATAAGGGAATAAGATACATTAAAAGGGGTACATTGTCATGCACAATTTAGCAATCTGGACCGCCTTATACCTTCTGCTTTTAAATGTCTATCTTGTATTCGGTGAATTGCCCACGGAGTATAAAATGCTTCTTGAATACAAAAGAACTAAATCTATTGATAAGAGAATAAAAATAGGTAAAAAGATAATAACCGCCTATCCTTCCGCTGTATTTATAGATGACCTTAAGGTTTTGCTTGCACGAGATCTTTTGAAGAAGGGAAGGAAAAAGGAAGCTAAGGAAATCTTGTCTCTTGTAAATATCAGAAAGATAAAACCTGACCTTACGGAAGTTTTTTTAAATGTTTCCAAAAGGCTTGGATATATAACGAAGGATATGGTTCTTAATTTCCCTGAAAAACTTTATCCTTACATAGATAGGTTTTCTTTTAATGAGGATGAAATGCTCAGAATATTTAACAGGATGTATAGGATGGGAAAGAGAAGGGAAGCTCTCAGGTTAATAGATGGATTTAAAGAACGGTATAAGAAGCTTTGTTATATTGAGGCAAGACTTTTATACAGCAGGGGTAACTTTGATAGGGCGTTGGATGCCTTAAGGGATTGTCCACATCCAAACGCTGAAAAGTTTAAACTCAGGATATTTTTAAGGGAAAGGAGATATGACAAGGCTTTATCCTTCATTGAGTTACACGGGAAAGATAAATCTGAGATGTTCTTGTTTGCTGGTAAGTATGTTTTCAGGGACGGTTTTCCCATGTTAAGCAGGATATTTTTTGAGAAGGCTGAAGATAGCTTTGATAAATTCTTTTTCTTGGGCCTTATATCCTATGCGGAGTATGACTTTAAAGGGGCGGTTGAATATTTTAAAAAGGCTATAAGCTTCTCCTCAAATAAGAAAGAGTTGTCAAGGGCAAGTTTTTGGGTTTATAAAGCCCTTTTAGCCTTGCGGGAAAGGACTGAGGAACCTTCGGATTATCTGCTTTTATCATCTGTTGGTGAGGGATTCTACTCCGCCACCTCCAAGGTGTATCTCGGCAAAAGGGTGGCTAATATTGAAACCTTAAAGGTAAATTACGGGGAAAGGGAGTCAAAATTGGTTTCCTCCCTTATTGAAATCAAAAGGGCAGGTTTTCCTTATTACATGAGGCTTGAAGCTTTAAAGAAGGCAAATTTGTTTACAAAAATGGATGTTTTAAGACTTTCCCGTGAAGACACGTACATAGCAATGAAGATAGCTATAAGGAGATGGGGGCCTAATTCTGACATTTACAAGGCTATTTCCTATAAGATGCCATACAAAAATATTGTTTTCCGTGTTTCAAAAAAGTACGACATAGATCCTTATCTTGTGTATGCCATAATGAGGCAGGAAAGCTTGTTTGATCCATTTGCGGTATCTGTGGCGGGGGCTAAGGGACTTATGCAACTTATGGATAGAACAGCAAGGTGGGTTTCAAGAAAATACGGTATAAAGTTAAGGAATATCTACGATCCAAAACAGAATATAGAGATAGGGGTTGCTTATCTGCATTATCTTAACAAGTTGTGGAAGGGGGATTTGGCAAAGATAATAGCTTCCTATAATGCGGGTGAGGGTGCTGTAAGAAGGTGGTATCCCTATGAGGATGTTTACCTATTTATAGAAAGCATACCTTACACGGAGACGAGGAACTATGTTAAGAAGGTTTTATACAACTTTTATATCTATTCGGAAAGGGATCTGAATTCGTTCTGACTTTCCTCTATTATCTCTATGGGTTTCCTTCCACTGAAGCCGTCGTTAAGCTCATGCCAATATATTATTGTTTCTTCATCTTCCTTCCAGCACAACCATATATATCTGCCTTGGAAGTAAGACAGGAAGTCAATAAGTATGGGATCTTCACCCTTTATAACTCCACCAAGATTTTCTATCATCTGAAAGTGTTCCCTAATTTCCGAGTCAAGGGTGTTTATTGTACTCTTTATATATATCCTTTCAAGCTCGTCGTTTTCTTCTTCAAGTTTGGAGAGCAAGTCATATATCTCCATCCTTTTGTCATTTATTGCTTCAACAAGGGGTTTTATTTTTACGAGAACTTCCCTTGCTTCATCCAGTGCAAACACCTTCATGGGCTATAAAGATAATAATTTATGTGCGTTTTGTCAATAATATAATAAGTGTAATGGAATCACCGAAACTGACAAAGGACCTTGTAGATTTATTAAAAACAAGGGGAAGGGAAGTTGAATTTAACCTTGGTGAAACGGTGGTTGAGGAAGGTAAAGAGGCGGACAAGGTTTACATAATAGAAAAGGGGTATGTAAATGTGCTTAAAAGGGATCCAATGGGTAATCATGTTCTTGTGGGTACAGCTGGACCGGGTTCAATAATAGGGGAAGCGGGCATATTTATGGATACGGACAGAACTGCTACAGTAAAGGCTGTTTCCGATGTGAAAGCATTAAGTTTTAACAGAGAGGAATTTTTGCAAGCTATAAGTGAGTTTCCCCAACTTTCCTATTATATTATTTCTGTGTTAGTAAAAAGGCTTTCTCTTGTGAATAACAGACTTGTTAATGCTGTAAATTCTAAGCTTATGATAATAATGGGTAACTATATTCTTGATGTAATTGATGATATGAATGAAATTTCTTTGGATGTTTCCGCGGTATCCTTTGAAACCGGCATTGATCAAGAAAAAATAATAATGGCTATAAACAATTTTGCCCGGGCAGGCGTTATAGAAAACCTTGAAATAAAAGAAAAGTTACATGAAGAATCAGGTGTGAAAAAATATTTTGCTAAATTTAAGGTTGTCCCTTCTCGGTTAAGAACCTATATTAAAACAATCTCTTCTGTTAACCTTTAAAATGACTCTATTTTAAAATATATTATTGATTATGTACGGGGAAAAAATAGAGAAACTTTTTAGGGAAAACTTGAATATAAAAAAGGGAGAGAGGGTTTTAATATTTACCGACAGGGAGAGGGATTATTATGAGCATTTGCTGGATGAATTTGTGGAAGTGGCTAAGAACTTTACCTCAGATGTTAGATACATGATATATGAGCCTACAAAGGTACACGGTCATGAACCTCCTGTAGATTTATGGAGATTGGCGATAGGAGAAGAAGCTGTTGATGTACTTATAGAAGAAGGTTTAATGGAAAAAATAATTAGCAAGGATAAATATTCCGCTGAGGATGTGCTAAACATAATTAAAAGATTTAATATATCCGCTCCAGATGTGGTTGTTGCGTTCCCTTACTACTCAACGACCCATACCTTTTTCAGAAAACTGCTGACAGATAATTTCGGAGCAAGGTATGCATCAATGCCCCTTTTTGAACCGGAAATGTTCCTTACATCAATGGATGTTGATTGGTATGAGGTTGCGTCTTTAAGCAGAGATATATCAGATATACTTACAGAGGCTACATGGGTTCATGTAAAATCGGATTATGGTACTGATATTGAGTTTTCCATAGAGGGTAGAAAAGCTTTTGCTGATACAGGACTTTTCCACAATGCGGGTGATTTTGGCAACCTGCCAGCGGGGGAGGGCTTTATAGCACCTGTTGAAACGGAAGCTTATGGAAAGCTTGTTATAATATACGGTCCCGATAGGAAACTTGAAAGGCCCATTACTTTTAAATTCAACAGGGGTGGAGTAGAGGACATAGAAGGTTTTGAGGACTACAGATACTACATTGAGGACATATTTAAAAAGATGCCCGAAGCGAGATATATAGCCGAATTCGGAGTAGGAACGAACCCTAAGGCAAGTAGGGCGGATAACATTTTGGAGGCGGAGAAGATACGCGGAACTATTCACATTGCTATAGGTGATAATCATACCTTCGGCGGAATGAACCGCGTATCCTTTCATACCGATTATGTGGTTTTTGAACCAACAGTAGTGGTAGGAGGAAAAGGATGGGAAAAAAAACTATTGGAAAAAGGCAATTTAATGAAGATTTAAAGATAAATATACTTAAAGATGTAAGTATTTTTTCCGTTTTAAATGCGGATGAATTGAGAGAAGTTTCCAAGTATATGAGTATAAAGAGGTATGAGAAAGGAGAGTACTTATTTTTTGAGGAGGAGGCAGAACCGGGCATATTTATACTCGTTGAAGGTATAGTTAAGATAATAAAGGAAACACAGGACGGTAAAACCATAATAGTGAGGCTCGTTTTCCCCAAAGATGTTTTCGGATGGATAGAGTGGGATAACAAGGCTGTAAAGAATACTTACACCGCTAAGGCTGTAACGGATACCCTCGTTCTTTACATATCAAACAGGGACTTTATAAATCTGGCTATAAAATACCCCGCTGTTGCTGTTAAGATGACATGCGATGCTACGGTAAATCTTTTGAATACATACGAGATATTGAAAAGTATAGCTTCGGGTCGTGTTGAGGAGAGGATTGCGAAGGTTTTGCTTGAGTTGGCGGATAGAATAGGAGAGAAGGTTGACGGAGTTACGGTTATAGAGGCACCAATAACGCGCCAGGATATAGCGGAGATGACTGGTACTACTGTTGAAACAACCATAAGGGTTATGAGTAAATGGAAGAAGCAGGGTATAATAAATACGGAAAGGGGATATATTGAAATATTAAATAGAAGGGAGCTTGAGAAACTGGTTGTATGACCGTGAAGAGGAGTGAGCTTATGAGGAAATTTAAAGTTTTGGTTGTCATTATACTTACTTTTTACACGGGTTTCCTTCTTGGAACATCTAAGGCTGATGATATTACAAAGTTTGATGATGAGTACACATACTTCAGATTATTTGCAGATGTTGTAAGGATAATAAAGGAAAATTATGTAGAGGAGCCAAGTACAAAGAAGCTCATTTACGGTGCGCTGAACGGTATGCTTCACTCCCTTGATCCCTTTTCCGGTTTCTTTGATCCAGATCAGTATAAGGAGTTCAGAACGGAAACAGAAGGATCTTTTGGCGGTGTGGGTATTGAGATAGGTATGGAAAAGGGCAGACCCATAGTTATATCCCCCATAGAGGGTACGCCCGCCTTCAAAGCTGGTGTAAGACCCGGGGATATCATTATTGAGATAGACGGTGAAGACACCTTCCAGATGTCACTACTTGATGTAGTTAAGAAGATAAGGGGTAAACCGGGTACGGAGGTTGAGCTTACACTTATAAGAAAGGGAGAGGCAAAACCCATAAAAGTTAGAATAAAGAGGGCTATTATAAAGATAGAAAGCGTTAAATACACGAAGATAGATAATATAGGTTATATAAAAATAGTTCAGTTCCAAGAAGCTACATCTCGTGAGCTTGAGAGGGCTATAGTAAAATTGGAAGAAGAGGGTATAAAAAGCCTTATACTTGATCTGAGAAATAACCCAGGTGGTCTCTTATCGGAGGCTGTTAATGTTGCGGATCTTTTCCTCGGACCTGACAAGTTGATCGTTTACACAAAAGGCAGGGGTGAAGAAACAAGAAGGTACTACTCTCAAAGAGAAGCTATTGTCCCCGAAGATATGGATATAGTAGTACTTATTAACAAAGGATCCGCAAGCGCATCCGAGATAGTAACAGGAGCCTTACAGGATTACGGAAGGGCATATATAGTGGGTGAGAAAAGTTTCGGAAAGGCTTCTGTTCAGAATATAATACCTCTTGAGGACGGATCAGCTATAAAATTAACAGTCGCTTATTACTATACTCCCAAAGGAAGGCTTATACATAAGAAAGGTATAGAACCGGACTTTGTTGTTGAACTTGATCAAGAAACTGCGGAAAAGATAGCAAAGAAAATAAGAGAATTAAAGTTGCAGGGTAAGAATGGAGTTATTCTACTACCTGAACTTGATGTGCAATTAAGGAAAGCTATGGATATCCTTAAGAATAAGAACGTTTAATGGTAACCCTTGCTGTAGAAACCTCCTGTGATGAAACTGCTATTGCTCTCTTTTCGGAGAAGGAAGGAGTCATTGCTGATGTTTTATCTTCTCAGACAAAAATACATGAAAGATTCGGCGGTGTAGTACCAGAGCTTTCCGCAAGGGAGCATGTTAGGAATATCCTATATCTGTTTGATGAGCTGATAAATAGGGCGGGGGTAGGTAAGGATCTTAAAGAGATTGACTTTATATCTTTTACACTTACGCCCGGCTTGATCCTTTCCCTGGTTGTGGGTGTAGCCTTTGCAAAGGCGATATCCTATGCTAAGGGAAAGCCTCTTGTACCTGTTCATCACCTTGAAGGCCATATCTATTCCGCTTTTATTGATAGGGAGCCTGAGTATCCCTTTTTGGCCCTTATTGTCTCGGGAGGACACACAGAGCTTGTTGTGGTTGAAAGCTTCGGTAGATACAAGCAGATAGGGTCAACCCTTGACGATGCGGTGGGAGAAAGCTTTGACAAGGTGGCGAGGATGCTTGGTTTGGGATATCCGGGGGGACCTATAATTGACAGACTTGCAAAGGAAGGTGAGTATGTTTATGACCTTCCAAAGCCCCTTTACAGAGATAATAGCTTTAACTTCTCCTTCAGCGGTTTAAAAACTGCAGTAAAAACCCTTATTGAAAAAGAGGAGATAAGAAGGGAGGATATGGCAAGATCTTTTCAAGAGACGGTTGTTGATATTCTTCTTCATAAAACAAAAAGGGCTGTTGAGGAAACTGGTATAAGGAAAGTGATCGTCGTGGGAGGCGTCTCCGCAAATTCCCGTTTAAGGGAAGCATTTAATCACTGGTCCCAAGAGGAAGATATAGAGGTTATAATACCACCTTTAAAGCTTTCTACGGATAATGCGGTTATGATAGCAAGGGCGGGGATTGAAAGATACAAGAAGGGTATAACAGCTTCCCTTGATATAAATCCCGAACCGAACATTCCCCTTGAGGAGTTCGGGAGAATGTGGTCATGAAAATTTTTTGCTTATTTTAAGAAAGTTGCTTAATATGTCCATACCGTACTGGGATAAGACGGATTCAGGATGAAATTGTACACCGAAAACCGGATATTCTATGTGTTTTACACCCATTATGTCTCCGTCTTCCGATTCCGCTGTTATGGTGAGAACCTTAGGTAGCGTTTCCCTATCTATAACAAGGGAATGATATCTTACAGCCTCAAAGGGACTCGGAATGTTTTCAAATATATCACCACCGGAATGATATATCTTGGAAGTCTTCCCGTGCATTAACCTTTTCGCCTTTGTAATCTTCCCGCCAAAGGCAACGCCTATGGACTGATGTCCGAGACATACGCCCAGTATTGGCTTCTTATTGTAAAATCTTTTGACCGTTTCAACGGATATACCTGCTTCCGCAGGTGTACACGGACCTGGTGATATGACGATGGCGGATATATCCATATCCTCAATGTCTTCCACCTCTATTTCATCGTTCCTTTTTACAATAACATCAGCTCCAAGTATGTAAAAGTATTGAACGAGATTATAGGTAAAGGAATCGTAATTATCTATCATAAGGAGTCTCATCTTAGTTTATGATACCCCATAAGAGATCTTTCCATAGCTTCTTTAAAACCTATGGCAGGTCTTCCGCATATTTTTTCAAAATCAAAAGCTTGACAATCTTCGCCTGTACATATATTCTCCTTCCACATCATAAGTATCTGATCCGAAGAAAAGGGAGGAGGTTCAAGAAAGAATTCAGCAACCTTTCCCAATAAGTACATAAACCTTTTGGGTGCGGACAGTACGAATACCTTCCTGTTTATATAAGAAAAGAAGTAATCAAGAATATCCTTCATGGTAACCCTGTCGGGTCCGCACACTTCATATATCTTGTTATCCGTTGTTTCCGTTTCCATGGATCTTAAAACCGCACAAACCAAGTCTTCAATATATACGGGTTGAAAGTGGTAACTGTTAGCATCGGGAAGCAGAATAACCCTTAAAAATCTCGTTAAATTATCCATATCCGAGAAGAGCCTTTGTTCTGGACCGAGTATAATGGAAGGTCTTAAAATCGTGTAGGTAAAACCAGATTCCATTATCTCCTTTTCAGCGAGGTACTTAGTTTTATGGTATCGGGAAGGTGCATTGTCGGAAGTTCCGAGGGCACTCATATAGACAATCTTTTTAATAGGTAGTCCCTTGCAGGCTTCACACAGATTCTTGGTATATTCGTGATGTACCCTTTCAAAGGTTATACCCTTACTTCTTATTTCTTGAAGTATGCCTATTAGGTGAATAACAACATCGGGAGAGGTTTCTTCAAGGAGGTTCCTTATTGAGTTTATATCAGAAAAATCTACCCATTCAATAAATACATCGCTTCCCAGAATGCTTAAAGCCTTTTCCTTGTTTCTTACGGGGCATACAACCCTGTAATCTCTTTCCTTCAATGTTTTTACAATATGCCTTCCCACAAAGCCCGTTGCACCCGTGACCAATACATTTACCATAATTTTTAACATAGTTTAAACTAAAACGAAGTAATGGGAATATATGACTTTCTCGTAAACAAAGGCTTTGAGAGAAGAAAATCCCAGGAGATAATGATGGATCTTGTAAGAAAGGTTATTGAAGAGGGAGGGATTAAGCTTATAGAAGCTCCTACGGGAACGGGAAAAACCTTCGGTTATCTGATACCTATTATGGAGAGTAAAACCAAAGCCATTATATCAACTGGTACCAAAGTGCTTCAGGATCAACTAAGGAGGGACATTGAGTTTCTTTCCGCCCAATTTCATGTTCTCTACGGAGAAGACATAAACTATGCTGTTGTTAAAGGCAAAGCAAACTATCTTTGTATTGATAGATATGAATCTTTTGGAAAGATAAGGGAGATAGAGAGGCTTTTGGAGGAGGGTTGGGACGGAGATCTGTCAAGGGTGGTTCTGAATAGTGTTGATGTGGAAAAGATAAACATAGACGAGGACTATTGTACATCCGCGTATAGGAGGGTCTGTCCTTATTATGATATGTGTCTTTATTGGATTAAGCTGAAGGATATGGAAAGGAAGGCGGACATAATCGTTATCAATCATGCCCTTTTAGGTTTGAAGGAATTTGAGGATTCAAGGAACAGGATACTTGTAATAGATGAAGCCCATGAGCTTGATAAGTACCTCACCTTGTCTTCTGGTCTCTCCGTTTCCCTTTACTTCCTCTATCAGATAAAAGGTTATCTGGAAGATCTCGGGGAGAATGTTTCCTTTAATCCCGAATACTTCTTCAGGCGCTTTTTTGAGGGATTGTTGTCGGAAGAAAAGGAGGAGGTGCCCCTTGAGAACTTCCTTCCTTATGCAAAGGATTTTGAAAAAGATATAACTAAACCTGTTCTTGATACATGGAAGAGGGTGAGGGAAAATCTCGTCACAGAGCTTGAGGATTTTCTGAAATCAAGGCTTATGATAAGCTTTAAATTCAAAACATACCTTGAAAATGTAGGAATTGTGGACAGGGAGACCCTCTCATCAATAAAGGCGGGATATGAAGAGGAGACGGAGGAGGAAAAGGTATTTATAAAAAAGGTAAAATCTTATGAATTCGTCCTGAAAAAGATAATGAAGCTTGAAAGGTTTACGGAGATCATGAAGGAGGCACCCGAAGAATTAGGTTATAAGGTTTCAAGGAGTTGGAGTAAGAAGCTCGGAACCTTTAACTACAAGATGGAAATCTTTCCCATCTTTCCCAGGGGTATAATACATCCCGAGGATTACAGAGGAATAGTAATGACATCCGCCACCGTTGATCCTTATGATATTGAGCTTACAACCGGGATTGCTGGTGAATATCATTCTTTGCCTTACAATTTTGATTACAGCAAGGTAACCTTTATAGTAAGAGATGCAAATCCGAAAGAGGAGGGATGGGAGGAATGCCTTAAGGAAGCCTATCTGTATCTTAAAACTCTGCACAGGAAAATACTTGTTCTGCTTACAAATAAAAGACATCTTAACCTATTTGAGGGTAAGGATGTGGGAAGGCAGGGTGAGGCTCCCCTCGTGGTTTTAATGGAGAATTTTTTAAAAGACAGGGTGGATGTGCTTGTAGGTTTGGACAGCCTTTGGACGGGTGTTGATTTGAAAGGAGAAAAGGGTATTCTTATGGCAAAACTACCTTTTGATAGTCCCGATGATCCTGTAACCTTTCACAGATTAAGATTTTTAAGGAATACGGGAAACG
Source organism: Aquificales bacterium (assembly GCA_027078675.1). GTDB lineage: Bacteria > Aquificota > Aquificia > Aquificales > Aquificaceae > WFWF01. Next base: position 14,459 of record JALWWX010000129.1, read on the forward strand.
ATCCTTTTATATATCAAAGGAAGAGGGCTTTTATAAAGTTCAGACAAGGATTCGGAAGACTGATGAGGCAAGCCAAGGATTTTGGAACAGTTATTATATGTGACAGAAGGATATGGAGATACGCAGAGTTTATTAACTTTTTAAAGTCTTTGGGTGTAAGGATAGTTTACAGAAGTAACAGGGGAGTAAAGAACCGATATTAAATGTGATGGTTGTATTGGCTATAATACTGATTTGGAGTTGTGTCAGTTTTTCCCTTCCTAAGCTTATCTCTCCGGAGGAATTGAAGCAAAATCTCGGCAAGGATAACCTTGTAATTTTGGAATTCAGCAATATGCAGAGTTATCTTATGGACGGGCATATACCCGGTGCGGTTCTGACGGAAAAGGAGGAGTGGAGGATATTTAATGAGGTGAATCAGGCTCTTGTAAGAAAACCCATTAAGGATTATGAAATAATGCTAAGGGAGAAGGGTATATCTAATGACTCTCATGTGGTTATATACTACAAAGGTAATAACCTCAACGAAATATTGGGTGCGGTGTATGCCTACTGGATTTTGCATCTTTTGGGTCATGAGAATGTAAGCATACTTGATGGGGGATGGAGGGCATGGGTATTAAAGAAGTATCCGGTGGAATATGACGAGGTTGAACCAGATGAGGGCAATTTTAAGGCTAAATATGTAGGTTACAAGGAGGTAAACTGGAAGTATGTTCACGAAAACATAGGAAAGATCCCTATAATTGACGGAAGACCCGCGGGTCATTATTTTGGTGTGTCAAAATTTCCTTCCGCTAAAAAGTACGGTCACATACCCTGTTCCGTTCCCTTTCCTTGGGAATGGTGGATAAGAAAGGATGAAAAGCTTGATCTTCTATATATAGAGTTTCCCCACTATACAACCCAATTCCTTAAGAATATGGGAATAGGTAAGGATGATGAAGTTATATTATTCTGCTTCGGAGGGACGGGTGCCGCTTTTCTTTATTTTGTCATGGATGTTAAAGGTTTTAAGGGCATGAGGGTATACGATGCATCAAAAAGGGAGTGGGAGTATCTTGATCTTCCTCTTGTCAAGTATAAATGGGAAACCTTTGATCAATGCTTGAAGAAATAAGATCATTCATATTTGTTGTCACTTCGTACCCTTATTATGGTGTGTACATTCCCGCGCGGGTTGAAATCTCCTATTACTTCCAAAAATCGCGGTTTAAGTTTTTCGTATAAGGCGGTGTAGATCTCATTGGTAGCCTGTTCATGGGAGATGTACCTGTTTCTGAATTTGTTTAGCCACAATTTTAGGGATTTAAGTTCTATTATGTATTTATCCGGTATGTACCTTATTTTAATGGTTGCATAATCGGGGTATCCGGACCTTGGGCAAAGACATGAAAATTCGGGAAAGGTTATCTCTATAAGATAATCTCTCTCTGGGGCGGGATTTTCCCAGGGTTCAAGTTCCGCCCTTTCAATCTCCTTCTCTCCGTACTTCTTTTCCATAGTGTAATAATATATCACTGGGCACAGCAAGATAACTTTGATATATCTCTTACAAAGCTTAAGGCACACAACTTTACTGATTCCGAGAGGGTAGGGTATATATCTACCATCTCTATTACATCTTCAACGGTAAGACCGTACTTTACTATAGGGACCGCCTTATGAATTATTTCCGCACCTTCTTCCGCAAGTATATGTACACCGAGGATTTTATTTGTTTTTTCCTCCACAAGCATTTTAATAATTCCTTCACTTTTATTGCCGAGGATAGCACGGGGAACCTTTGAAAATTCAAGCATAGTTGATCTATAGACTATCCCCTTATTTTTTAGCTCTTCCTCTTTGTATCCCACGGAGGCAAGCTCTGGGTCGGTGAATATAGCGTGGGGTATAGACTTGTAATCAATCTTTTTAACATTGCCGAGCAAGGCATTCTCTGAGGCTACCGCACCCTCTAATGCTGCCACCGTTACAAGCATATATCTTCCAACACAGTCACCTGCCCCATAGATATTTTCCTTAGTTGTCTGTAAATATTCGTTTGTTATAATAAAACCCCTTTCATCTATTTCAACGCCCACTCTATCAAGACCTATATTTTCCGTGTTGGGTTTTCTGCCTGTTGCTATAAGTATATCAGTACCGCTAACCTCCGTAACTTTCCCGTCCCTCATAAGTTTCACAGTTACTCTTTCTCCTTCCCTTTTAACTTGCATAATGCGGGCGGAGGTCAGTATTTCCATGCCCTCTTTTTCAAGCAATTCCCTTAACCTCTTAGTTAATTCGGGTTCTTCGTTTCCCCCTATGCGTTCGGTTGCTTCAATAATTGACACCCTGCTACCCATCCTGAGAAATGCCTGTCCTATCTCAAGACCTACTGCCCCCGCGCCTATTATTATCAGGTGT
>JALWWX010000130.1 GCA_027078675.1 Aquificales bacterium
GCCGGGTCGATGTTATGTTTCTGGCTGATAACACGGGCAGTATGGGTGGGGTCATCAACACGGTCCGTATCAATGCGCAAAACATCCTGGATGCAATTTCGGGCTCGGATCCTCGCTTTGTCGGCATAGATGTTCAATTTGGAGTGTCCTCTTATAGGGGCGATCCGCGAGAAATTGGTGGTGATGCGACAACTCGAGTCCACGGTGCATATAAGTTGCAACAGCCGATTACGGATTCGCGAGACGCGGTAATCACGGCAATAAATCAGTGGGCAGCCTCAGGTGGTGGCGATGCCCCGGAAGCCAACTTTTTTGCTTTGCATCAAGTCGCAACTGAAGGGGGCGCCACCGATGGAGAGGGTGCTACTGATGCCGGGGTTGGTACCGGCTTGGTGACGGGGTGGCGCGATGGCTCGGTTCGGATCATTGTCTGGTTTGGGGATGCGCCCTCGCATACCTCCACGGTGGATATTGATGAGGTAATTGCATCGTTGACCGCCAATAACGTGGTTGTCGCGGCGATCAATACTGGTGGTGCCGGAAGCGGGATAGACGACCATGGACAAGCGTCCCGGATTGTTGATGCGACCGGCGGTAGTCTTGCCAATCATGTCGTAGGATCACAGTCTACCATTGATGCGATCCTCAACGCAGTAGAGAAAGCGACCGATAATGTTGATCTAAGCATCGTGGTGCAAGGACTTGCTTCCGGTGTCGATGTGTCATACCAGTGTATCTCACCAACCGGTTGTGATGATGTTGCCGCCGGGGAAAGCCGTGATTTCGAGATGCATATTCATGCTTCCAGCATAGGCATCTATTCGTTCCAATCGGTCGTACCTCAAATCGCGGGATTGTTGTCCAATGATGAAATCAGGGTTCGCGAGTGTGTTAATAACGTTACTGCTCGCGCCAAGCGCGATAAAGTTGAATTGATCTGGAGCGATACTGGGGCTGATCACTATGCTATCTATCGTTCCGATGGTGTTGATGGTCGCTATCAGCGGGTTGGAGAGACGACTTCGCGTTACTCGGTCTTTGTTGACCGTGGTTTAACACCGAATAAAAAGTTTTTCTATCAAGTTCGGGAAGAAGACGCAGCGGGGAATGAGACATGCTCATCTGTAACCGTGGCGGCCCGAACGCGGTTGCGCGGGCGACCAGATGGAACTCCGGTGAATGTTGCACCGGTCTTCACCAGTTTGCCGGTTACAACAATTGCCGAGGATGATGAATATAGCTATCAGTTGGTGGCCACAGATGCCAATGGAGATGCGATAAGCTACAGCTTGGTCAAAGGCCCCGTAGGGATGCGACTGACGGGGGATACCCTATCCTGGACTCCGGGCAATCAGGATGTAGGAGAGCATGACATTATCGTTCGGG